>CAYPUQ010000064.1:0-19333 GCA_964413655.1 uncultured Solibacteraceae bacterium
CGTGGTGATCGCGCGGCGGCGTGGCCGGCTGCCGATGCAGGGCGGCGCGGTGCTGCGGGTGTAGGCCGGGTGAGTTATGGGCGGCCCATCCAGTATCCCGGCCGGCGACTGTGATGCGCCACGGCCAGTATGAGCAGATCGTTGCCTTCGATTGCGTAGATGAGCGAGTGGGGGAATTTCTCCAGGTAGTCGATCACATGGAGCAGTCCTTCCTGGGCGGCCTCGTGGTACCTGACGATCATCGGAGGAAAAGGCTTTCCGCTTTGCTTGCTACCTCTTCCGCTGGGACTGTCTGGGCGCGACCGGCGCGATATTCGTCTACACGCCTCAGAGCTTCCTCTGCCCAGAGGCGCTCCGCCTCTTCCTCCGACTTCCGGAACCCATTCTATCTGGGACACCCGGTTCGGGAACCGGCCGGAGGGGACGCCGCATCGAGTTCGTACACGAGGGCAGTACGCGGTGGTTCGGGTGCAGCGATGCCGATGTAGCCACTTTCGTATCGCTGGACGCAGAGAGTGCTCCCATGGGGGATTTGCCGCAAGCATTCTCTGGACTCCGGCGGCGGGATGGGGTAGATGCCTCAGCATGCATTGGGCGGACATCGCCGCAAGCCCGCATTTTGTGCAATTTAACCTGCCGCGCGGATTTGGCAGCGGCGTTGCTCAATTGTGAGCGGTATACTTGTGATAAGCAAAGGAAAGGTGCGCGCGATGAAGACTTACGTGAAGTTTGGCGTCCTCATGACGGCCATCATCGGCACGCTGGCCTGGCTGGCAGTCGGCGGCGTGAACGAAACCAAGACCTACTACAAGACGGTTGCCGAGTTGAAGGACCTGGGTCCGGATGCGCACACCAAGCGCTTGAAGGTGGCCGGCGACGTAGCGCCGGGGTCCATCCAGCGGGTGGGCCAGCAGGTGCGGTTCACGCTGGTGCAGGAAACCGAGACCATCGATGTGGTCTACGAAGGCACCGATCCGCTGCCGGATACTTTCCGCGATAACGCTCAGGCCGTCGCCGATGGGCGGCTAGGCGAAGACGGCGTCTTCCGCGCGGGCAAGATCCAGGCGAAGTGCGCCTCGAAGTACGAAGCGAAACCGGGGCAGGAGACCCCGGGCTACAATCCGGCCATTCGAGACGGAGCGCAGACGAGACCGACTTCGTACTAAAAAGAGAACGGCATGGAAAATCTGGGCGCCCTGTCGATCCTCCTGGCATTCTGTCTCTCGATCTACTCGGTATTTGCGTCGCTGGTGGGCAAGCTGAAGCGGCGGCCGTACCTGGTGGTGAGCGCCGAGCGCGCGGTCTATAGCGCCTGGGCGCTCCTCACGCTGGCTTCGGGTCTGCTCGTTTACGCGCTGCTGACGGGCGATTACCGGCTGGCCTACGTTGCGGCCCATTCGAACGACGCGATGCCGGCCGTCTACAAGTTCTCGGCGTGGTGGGGCGGCCAGGAAGGCTCGCTGCTGCTGTGGGCGTGGATCCTTTCCTGCTACAGCGCCGTGGTGGTGTGGCAGAACCGGCGCAAGCTCCGCGACATGATGCCCTACGTTACCTCGATTCTGATGGTGACGCAGGCGTTCTTCCTGCTGCTGATCACGGTGCCGCTCAGCCCGTTCGAAGTTTTGGCGGTGGGCAAGGAGATCACGCCGGTCGGCGACGGCAACGGGCTGAATCCGCTGCTGCAGTACTGGACGATGGCGATCCATCCGCCGACGTTGTATCTCGGCTACGTCGGGTTCATCGTACCGTTCGCTTTCGCGATGGGCTCGCTGCTCACGCGGCAACCCGGCGATGCGTGGATTCACACAACGCGGCGCTGGGCGCTGGTAACGTGGCTATTCCAGAGCACGGGCGTCCTGCTCGGCGCGGGTTGGGCATACGCGGTTCTCGGTTGGGGCGGCTACTGGGGTTGGGACCCGGTGGAGAACGCCTCGCTGCTGCCGTGGATCACCGCGACGGCGTTTCTGCACTCGGTGATGATGCAGGAGAAGAAGGGAATGATGAAGGTGTGGAACATGGTGCTGGTTTCCGCCACCTTCTTCCTGTGCATCTTCGGCACGTTCCTGACGCGCAGCGGTGTGGTGAGTTCGGTGCACGCGTTCGCACAGTCGCCGATCGGAACCTACTTCGTGGTCTACCTCGCGGCTGGCATCGCGCTGACGACGTACTTCATCCTGGACCGGCTGGATTATTTGAAGAGCGAAGCGCAACTCGAGAGCGTGGTTTCGCGCGAGTCGGCCTTCCTGTTTAACAACCTGATCCTGCTGGCAAGCTGCTTCGCGATCCTGTGGGGCACGATGTTCCCGGTGATCTCGGAGTGGGTGACGGGCGAAAAGATCAGCGTCGACGCGCCGTTCTTCAACAAGGTGAACGTGCCGATCGGGCTGTTCCTGCTCTTCCTGACCGGAGTGGGGCCGCTGATCGCGTGGCGGCGCAGTTCGATCGAGAGCCTGCGGAAGGCGTTTCTGGTTCCGGCGGTCGGCGGCATTCTCGTGATGGGCGTGCTGATGGGATTCGGCGTCGTGCATCCCTACGCGCTGTTATCGTTCGGGCTGTGTACGTTCGTGATGGGAACCATCGTGTCGGAGTTCTACAAGGGTGCCGGCGCGATTCGCGCCAAGACCGGGCAGAACTGGTTCTCGGCGATCGTGGAGTTGACGCACCGGAATACGCGGCGCTATGGCGGCTACATCGTTCACGTCGCCATCGTGGCGATGTTCATCGGTTTCACCGGCGCGGCGTTTAACAAGGATCGCGCGGTGGACGTGCAGCAGGGCGAGTCGTTCGAGGTGGGCCGCTATACGCTTCAGGTGCGGTCCGTCGAGACCGGCGAAAACGAGAACTACCGCTGGGGTCACGCGGTGATCGACGCCTTCGATGGCGGCAAGCAGGTCACGACGCTGCGGCCGGAGCGGCGGATCTATAAGCGCCGCGAGGAGCCGGCATCGGTGGTGGCGATCCGGCGCGGCCTCCGCGAGGATCTCTACCTGAACTTCGCCGGCATGACCCCCGAGGGCGACAAGGCGGTGATTCAGGCGTACGTCTTCCCGCTGGTGGGCTGGATCTGGATCGGATTCTGGATTCTGCTGCTGGGTACGGGCGTGTGCCTGATTCCGAGCAAAGTGCGTTTGCAGTACGCCAAGACCAAGGTGGTCGGCGTAGTGGCGCGCCAGCGCCAGGAGTCGGGAGTCAGGAAGTGATGGCCCGGCTGGCGAGAACGCTGCTGCTGGCGCTGGTGAGCGTGCTGTCGCTTGCGCAGGTGTCGTCCGAGTTGATTACCCCCGACATCAAGCGCGTGGGATCGCGGTTGGCGTGTCTGTGCGGTTCGTGCCGGAACTCGGTGGGCGACTGCGCGATGCTCGGCTGCGGCTATGCGACGCCGGCGCGCGAGAAGATCCGCGATATGCTGGCGGCGGGCGCGAGCGACGACGCCATCGTGCAGGCATTTGTGGACGAGCGCGGCATTCAGGCGCTCGTGACGCCGCCGGCGGAAGGATTCAACCTGCTCACGTGGATAATGCCGATTGCGGCCATCGGCTTCGGGCTGCTTATGGTCTGGTGGTTCATCAACCGGATGAGCAAGCCCGCGCCCGCACCCGCCATTGACGAGAGAGTCCTGGACAAGTACCGGGACACGATCGAGAAGGATCTCGCGAAACTCGACTGATGACATTCGTTGCCGCCGTTGTACTCATCGCCGGAGTACTGGCGTACATCCTGTATCTGCGGCCCGAGGATCTGCCCGAAGGCGAGCCGGTGTCTCCGGTGGCGCACTTGGAGGAGCGGAAGGCGCGCATCTACGAGGGCCTGCGCGACCTGCAGTTCGAGTACCGGCTGGGTAAGCTGTCGGACGCGGACTACCAGCGGACGAAGGTCGATTTGCAGAGAGATCTCGCCGCCGTGATGGCCGAGATGGACCGGATTTTGGCTGGGCCCGCCGCGGCCGCGCCCACTCCGTCCGCGGCCGAGACGCAGACGCTCGAGCTTCCGGCCGCGCTCAAAGCCGTTTGTCAGAAGTGCGGCGCGAAATTCGAAAAGCCGATGAAGTTTTGCGGCGAGTGTGGGGAGCCGACGCAGACAGCGGAGCGGGCCGGATGAGATTCGCCGGGTTACTCTTTTGCGCCGGGCTGCTGCAGGCGGCGGTGGACGGCGTAGTGATAAACGAGACCACCGGACAGCCGCAGGCCGGGGCGACGGTGACGCTGTATATGCTCGGCGGCGCCGGCATGGAGTCGGTGGAGAGCGTGAAGTCGGAGGCCGGCGGGAAGTTCGTCATCAACCAGGAAGCGGCGGGTGCGCACCTGATCCAAACGGCGTGGGACGGCGTCCTGTACAACCATATGCTGCCGCCGGCGGCACCGCGCACCGGGCTCCGGTTGACGGTGTACAACGCTTCGGCGCGGCGTCCGGGCGAGACGGCGATTCGAACGCACATGATTCTGCTCGAGCCTGGCGCCGAGGAACTGAACGTCAGCGAGAGCTTCGTGTTCGAGAACAGCGGCAAGACGACGTTCAACAACCCCGACCAGGGCACGATTCAGTTCTCTCTGCCGGCGGCGGCGGGTGGACGTGTTCGCGTGATGGCTACCGCTCCGCAAGGGATGCCAGTGGAGCGCGCCGCCGAGAAAGCCGCTCAGCCCGACACGTACTGGGTGGACTTCGCCGTGAAGCCGGGCGAGACGCGGTTCGACTTGACCTACGAGATCCCGATTCCCAGTCCGGGCGTTTTCGAAACGCGCGTGCTGCAAAGCGAGACGCCGCCGCGTATTGTCGCGCCAGTGGGGGTAACGCTGAAGGGCGAGGGGCTGGAACTGCTTGGCACCGAACCGCGCACGCAAGCCTCGGTGTATCAGTTCAAAGGCAGGCAAGTGCGCATCGAGTTCGACGGATTCGGCACGCTGGGCGGTCCGCACGCCGATCCGGAGCCGGAAGAGACTGGCGGACTGCGACAGATCCGGCCGGCGGTGTACGAGCGGCTGCCTTGGGTTCTCGGGCTGGCGGGGCTGATCCTGGTGGCGGGTTTCCTGTTGCTGTATCTGAAAGGTGGGGCCGCGGAGAAGCGCGCCGGATGACCAGCGTCAGCGTGGCGGGGGTCTGGAAGTACTTTGGCGACTTTCCCGCGCTACACGACGTTTCCGTCGAAGCGACCGAGGGCTCGTGTCTGGCGCTGCTGGGCCGCAATGGCGCGGGCAAGACGACCTTGCTGCGAATTCTCTGCGGGCTGTCCCATCCATCCAGGGGCAAGGTGACGCTGCTCGGCGAAGCGGCCCGGTCGGACGCGGCACGGCGAAACATCGGCATCATCGGCCACGGTATCGCGGTCTACGACGAACTCTCGGCGCGGGAGAACCTGGAATTGTTCGGCCAGCTTTACGGGCTGGACGATCCCAAGTCCGTCGCGCGGGCCTGGCTTGAGAAGACCAGCTTGTGGCACGTCAAGGACAGCCTGGTGCGGGAGTTCTCGCGCGGCATGCGGCAACGTTTGGCGGTGGCGCGGGCATTTTTGCACGATCCGAAGCTCATGCTGCTCGACGAGCCATTCACGGCGCTGGACGACCGGGCGATCGCGCTATTGCAGGGCCTGCTGAAGGAGGCGCTGGGCAGGGGCGCGACGGTGATCATGTCGACTCACCAGTTGCGCGAGGCGCTGGAACTGGCGACACACGTGGCACTGCTGGTGCGCGGCAAGGTGGCCTACACAGGCGAGCGCACCGCTGAGATGCTGGCCGATCCGGGCTGGCTGTACGCGCACTACGGCGAGGCGGCATGAGATACGTCCGGCAGGTGCTGGCGGTGACGGCCAAAGACCTGCGGGCCGAGTTTCGCACCAAGGAATCCATCAACTCCGCGGTCTCGTTCGCGGTGGTGATCCTGCTGCTGTTCAGCTTCGCGATGGATCCGACGTCGGAGCAGATTACAGAGATGTCGGGTGGGCTGCTGTGGCTGGTTTATGCGTTCGCCGGCGCGCTGATACTGAACCGCAGCTTTGCCCGCGAGTTACCGAACGATTGCCTCGACGCGCTGGTGGCGTCGCCGGTGCCGGCGTCGGCCTTGTTCCTCGGCAAGTGCCTGGCCAACTACTTGCTGCTGTTGCTGCTGGAGGTGATTTGCCTCCCGGTGTTCTCGGTGTTCTACAACATCACCGTGACGCGCGAGTTGGGTTGGATGCTGGTGGTGTTCGCGCTGGCGACCTGGGGCATGACGGTGGTGGGAACACTCTTCAGTGCGCTGACGGTGAACCTGCGGCTGCGCGAACTGATGCTGCCGATGCTGATTTATCCAATGCTAATTCCGGCGCTGATGGCCGCGATGCAGTTGACGACGGTTCTCATCGGCGGCGGCAACATTTTTGCGGAAGACGAGGTGTGGCTGAGACTGCTGGCGGGGTTTGATATCATCTTTACCTCGCTGGCGGTGGCTCTCATCGATACGGTGTTGGTGGGTTGAACTATGCGGGAACGAGTCCTTTACGCATTGGCGATTGTGGCAGGTCTGCTGCTGGTGCGGAACTTGTACGTAATTTTGCTGGGTCTGCCGGACGAGGCGGCGCAGGGGGCAATATACCGGATCATCTTCTTTCACCTGCCCGGCTGGTTTACGTCGTTTCTGATGTTCATGATGGCCGGGGTGGCCAGCGCGCTCTACCTGGCTAAGCGCAACCTGCGTTATGACGCCTTCGCGGTGGCGGCGACGGAAGTGGGGTTAGCGTTTACGTGCATCGGAATGGTGACGGGGATGATCTGGGCGCGGATCATCTGGGGCATCTGGTGGACGTGGGACCCGCGGCTCACGTGGGCGCTGATCACGATGCTGATTTACGCGGGCTACCTGATGCTGCGGCGGGCGATCGAAGAACCGGGCGAGCGGGCGAAGAACACGGGCGTCATGTCGATCTTTTCGTTTACCTCAGTGGTGATCACGTACAAGGCGATCGACTGGTGGCGGACACAGCATCCAGGCCCGGTGCTCAGCATCCGGACCGGCGGTGGGCAAATAGACCCCGCGATGGAACAGATGATATACGTGAACTGGCTGGCCTTGCTGTTGTTGGCGTTCGTGTTTCTGGTGGTCCGGATGCGGCAGGAAGAGACCCAGCGGGAGATCGAATCGATGCGGCGATACGCCCACGCCTAGCGCAAGTGAGGCTTCATGGACGAGCGCAATTTTACTTACATGTTTTACGGGTTCGCGGCCGCGTGGGCGGTCCTGGCACTCTATGTGTTGACCCTCGTGACGCGGGAGAAGCGAATCCGCGGGCAGATGGACAGTCTCAGACGAATGATTGAGGACCGGGAGAAGAAATAATGCGCAGACGCAACCTGCTACAGTTGGCCGCCGCCGGCGCGGCCGGGACGCTGATGACCAAGCGGGAGGCGGCGGCACAGCAGCGTGTCGCGCAGGCCGTTCGCGGACTGCCCTCGCCGAAGATCAAGGACATCCAGGTGATCGCGACATCGCCCAGCGGTTTGCGGCTGATTGTCGTGAAAGTGATCACCGACCAGGACGGGCTCTACGGCTACGGCTGCGGCACGTTCACGCAGCGCGCCGACTTGGTGGTGCCAGCCGTCGAAAAATACCTGAAGCCGCTGCTGGTCGGCCGGCCGGCGGACCGGATCGAAGACACCTGGCACATGATGTACAACAGCTCCTACTGGCGCAACGGTCCGGTGCTCAACAACGCGATGAGCGGCGTCGACATGGCGCTGTGGGACATCAAGGGCCGCATGGCGAACATGCCGGTCTACCAATTGCTCGGCGGCAAGTGCCGGGAGGCGGCCGATGTCTACCGGCATGCCAGCGGCGGCGAGATCGAGCAGGTGATCGACCAGGCGCGGAAGTATATGTCCGAAGGCGTACGCCACGTGCGGGTACAGGTAGGGGTTCCGGGGATGGCCGGTTACGGCGCCGGCGCGCGCGGTGAGGCGACCGCTTCGGCGGCCTTGCACAACGATCCGGTGTTCGAGCCGGCGATGTACATCCGGCGGGCCTTGAAGCTCTTCGAGGAATGCCGCAAGCAGTTGGGCGACGAGATCGAATTGCTGCACGACGTGCACGAGCGCGTGTCGCCGACGCAGGCGTTCCAGTTCTGCAAGGACGTCGAGAAATTCCGGTTGTTCTTCTTCGAGGATCCGTTCTCGCCCGAGGACATTGCGTGGTTCCGGCTGACGCGGCAGCAGTGCACCACGCCGATTTCGATGGGCGAGTTGTTCAACAGCCCGCACGAGTGGAATCCGCTGATCGCGGAGCGGCTGATCGACTATATCCGCGTTCACTTGTCGCAGGCGGGCGGGTTGACCCCGTGCCGGAAGATGGCGGCGATGGCTGAAACGTTCGGGGTGAAGACGGCGTGGCACGGTCCGGGCGACGTGTCGCCGATCGGGCACATGGCCAACGTGACGCTCGACGTGGTGTGTTGGAACTTCGGCATCCAGGAGTATTCGCCCTCCAACGAGCGGCTCATGGAGGTCTTCTCGGACTACCCACAACTCAAGAACGGTTACGCCTACGTGAGCGAGAAGCCGGGCTGGGGCATCGAGGTGAACGAGGCAGCGGCGAAGAAATATCCGTTCGGTGCGAATGAGCGTGGCAGCCGCCAGCAATTGAACGGCGGGTGGGGCGTGATCCGGCGCCGGGACGGCACGGTCATTAAGCAGTAAGTTGAGCGACCGCCTTCGACGTGCCGCTCGGTGGCTGGAGCCGCCGGCTCCGTACGTCTTGAATCCGCGTGAACCGGGTCCCCCAGAACTCGGACGGTGGAACCTGTATATCGGCGGAGCCGGGCGGCGGGTTCCGGGGTCGGTGAACCTGGACATTCTGTTAACGCCGGGCGTCGATGTGGTGGCAGACGCCCACGCGCTGCCGTTCCCGGATGAGGTGTTTCAACACGTCGAGTGCGATGCGGTGCTGGAGCATGTGCGCTCCGCCGAGACGGTGATGGAGGAGATGGTGCGCGTGACCCGGGCTGGCGGCACCATTCACGCCGTCACGCCGTTCTGCCACCCTTATCACGAGTTTCCGCGGGACTTCCGGCGATTCACCATCGACGGCCTCCGGGCATTGGGGGCCGGACTGGAGGAAATGGACGCTGGGTGGCGCACCGGCCCAACCGCTACGTTATTGGTGACGTTGCTGGAGTGGACCAAGATGCTGCTTCCATGGCGGTGGTGGCGGGTCGCCGCTCATGGAGTGCTCGGTTGGGTCTTGTCTCCGCTCCGCTACGCCGACCTCTGGCTGTTGAAATCGCCGAGGGCCCCCCGGATCGGCAATCATTGCTACATCTGGTGGCGAAAGCCAATCGAGGCACGTAAAGAAGGTACGGTGGTCTGAGGTTGGCTAGGCACTAGTACTGTAGCTGTTTAGGCTGGGACTGGCCGACTACGGGCCAGCGGGACGGTAATCCGCCAATAGTTTGCCCGTTTGAACGGACACGGTTAACTCCAGATATTCTCGTCAGGCCTAGTTCCCCAGGCTTGACGGGGGTTTCGGCGAAAACCACGCCTTCCGGCCGGCTGCAGTACTTTTTCGTCTTCACGACTATCTCCTCCGGAACCTGTGGAGGTAGAGGCGACGAAGGCTTTTGTACGCTAGTACCTGAAGTGCTCCGTTATTAAGGTTTTTCTCTTACTTTCCTATTGCGCTGACCGTAGGGAGGTTGGTAGTATCGACTTGGTAAAAGTTTCAATCGCGACCATTTAGGGAGGAACGAGGTATCGGTCAAGAGGGAATATCCCCCGAGGGAAGTGTGTAGGGGGGATCTGATCGCAGGTCGACATTCGCCCCACCGAGCGCCTCCATTCCTTACCGAATACGTTTCAGAATATGAGGAGATCAGAATCAATGAGAAGGCTTAGCTTGCTCACCATCGCTTTCGCCGCTCTGTTCGCCATGAGCGCGGGGGCCAGCACGATTATTATCGACGGCACGACCCAGGGTTACTACAACGCGGGACTGGGGAACCTGGCGCTGGACCCCGTCCTGGGGACACAGACCGACGCGGCTACCGGGAACTTGTTGTTTAATCCGGATTTCCAGAGCCCGGGATTTGTACCGGGCCAGGACATCATTCCGCCCGTAGCGAGCGAACCCAATCTCGGCGGTGCGGGTGCCGCAACCCAGGCGGCCCTGGGGAATTTCCTCGGGAACACGACGTCCCTTGGCGGTACCTGGTCGGCAACTCCACAGGCCATTCCGTCGACTTGGGCGATCAACACCGAAACCGCGATCGTTTATGTGATCGAGGCGGGCAGCGGTCTGTACAACGTGACGGCGGATGTGGGAGTCGACAATGGTGTCTTCGTGTGGCTGAACGGCTCGTACATTTTCGGCGCTGTCGCGCCGGGTCCGGCCGTACTCGGGGAGTATTCGTTTAACCTGGGGAACCTGACCGGGACCAACTATCTTCAGATCCTCCGCGAAGACCACGGTTTTGCGACTGGCTGGGCGATCCAAGTGGCCGGTTCCGAGGTTCCGGAGCCCCACACCTTTGCTCTACTTGGCGCGGGTCTGCTAGTGCTTGGGGTCGCCGCGCGGCGGCGAAAGAAGGCCGCCTAAGTCCAGCGGACGGGCCATCGCAACTCTATCTCCTCTCCTTTTGGGGGGACCCCTCACTCCGCGAGTGTCCCCTCTCGTTTGTCGCGCTACCAGAGTTGGTAGTAGCCGTCGCGCTCGAACAGTTCCACAGGCGTAGCGAATAGGTCCGAAAGTACCACCGAGGTCAGGATCTCCCGCTTTGGCCCGTCGCGATAGACTTTTCCGTCCTTCAACAGGATCACCCGCGAGACCTCCGGGATAATGTCGGGCAGGTGGTGCGTGACCAGGATGACGCTCGTGCCGTTGCCGGCGACGCGCCGCATCGCTGCGCGCAGCTCGTGCGTGGCATGAACGTCGAGGCTATTGGTTGGCTCGTCGAAAACTAGCGCCTTTGGATCGTGCACCAGCGCCCGAGCAATCAACACGCGCCGCGCTTCGCCCGACGACATCTCGCACGTATCCCGGTTCGCCAAATGGGCGATCTCAAGGCTCTCCATTACTTCCCGGGCCTTATTCTCCATCGCCGGCGTGACCTCATGATTCGGCCAGATGCCGACGCTTGAGAAGAACCCCGAAAGCACGATCTCGTAGCCGGAGTAGTCGCGCGTACACATCTGCATCCAGTCGTTAGAGACGATGCCGAGCAGCGACCGCAGGTCGAAGACGTGCCAGATCTTTTCGCCGAGAATCTTCAGCCAGGAGCCCCCGTCGGGTTGTGGATAACACTCGCGGGTAATCGTCTTGATAAGCGTCGACTTGCCGGACCCGTTCGGACCGAGGATCGCGACATGCTCACCGGCGGCGATGGACAGCGTTATACCGTCGAGCGCGCGACGCCCGCTTCGCAAGACGGTGACGTTGCGGTATTCGAGCAAAGGATGGGCGGGGTGGCTCATGGTGGCGGCTCCGGCGGCTACATGCCGCGGTTCAACTGCACGATGCGGAAATAGGGCTTGTCCTTCTCAGCCGGGTCCGCCGCGAACTCTGGCGACGTCTTCGCCGGGTCGTAATCGCGCCACAACCAGATCATCTCCTCGGCGAGTTCGGCGTGCCCGCCGTTGCGACTGTGCGAACCGCCGCCCCAACTGAAATAGAAGTCGTAGTCGCGGTACTTCAGCGAGTTCGCCATCTGGACGTTTTGCAGCGGCCAGCTTCCATGCGCGTTCTCCAGGTCTTCCGAACCGTCCTGGAGCCAGACCCGGATATTCCGCTTGGGCTCCTTGCGGATCTTGAACGGGTAGACGTTGCCGCCGTCCAACTCGCCCGGCCGCCACTGGATGCTCGTGAAACTGCCGATGCGCGACAGGACGCGGCTGAATTGCTCCGGCTTGAACCACGCCGCGTTGAAGGCGCAGATGCCACCCGAGGAGTCGCCGGCGATGGCCCGGCTGTAGCCGTCCTGGCGAAGGTTATACTTCTTGCCGACCTCGGCGAGAATCTCTTCGAGCACGAAGCGCGCGTAGGTGTCGTTGACCGTGTCGTATTGGATGCTGCGCATACGCCGCTCACCGGTCATGCCCGGTGAGATGAGGACATGGATGACAACCGGGATCTTCTTCTCGTGGGTCAGGTTGTCGAAAACGATCTGGGCGCGCGAGGGCAGTTCGCGAGGCACGAGGACTTCGCCATCCTGCCAGACCATCACGGCGGCGGGCGTGCCGGGAGTGTACTGTGCCGGCACGTAGGTCCAATAGTCGCTCGTCATGCCGGGGTAGATGGCGCTGGTGTGAACGATCTTCTCGCTCAACGTGCCGCGCGGCACGCCTGATTTCTCGTAGGAATCCTCTCCGAAGGCGATCACGTCGTTGCGTCCGCCGAAGCGACTGCCATCGACCGTGTAGTGGAATTGGTGGATCATCCGCGTCTTCAGCTTCCCTTGCGCGAACCAGAGGTTCGTGCCGCGCACCCGCGTCATCTTCATGCCCGGGCCGTTGTCCACGTGGAGCATCGGCTCGCCCGCCGATTCCGCCGCCCAAAGGAAATCGGGCCCCTGCGACACCCATGCCGTCCCTTTTGCGAGGTTCTCCCGGCCCATCGCGTTTTCGAGCGCCGCTGGCAATTCCGGGGATCGCGACTTCACCATCGCGGCCAATTCCTGATACCCGGGCTGCTGGGCCATCAATACCGATATCGAACATACAGAGAGCGCAAGGATCGCACGAAAGGTCATCAAAAAAGGCTATCACGGCGCGGCGAAACGTTACGATGGTTGCTGGCATGCGTCTTGTCGGATTCGTTCTTCTCCTGCTCCTTCTCTTGAATGGCTGCGGTCGAAAGCACGAGCAAGACCCCCTATCGCCAGCCGAGGCGCTGAAGAGCTTCCGGCTGAGCGACGATTTCCACGTCGAGCTCTTCGCCGCCGAGCCGGACGTTCTCGATCCGGTCGAGATCGCCTTCGACGAGTACGGACGGGCTTACGCCGCCGAGATGCTCGACCTGCCCGACGATCCTCCAAGGGGCGTCTCCGCGCGGTCCCGCATTCGCTTGCTGGAGGACACGAACGGCGACGGCAAAGCCGACCGGTCCACGATCTTCGCCGAGGACGTGTTGCAGGTGAGCGGTCTGCTGCCGTGGAAAGGCGGGCTGATCGTCCCCGCCGCACCCGACATCCTCTACCTGAAGGACACCAACGGCGATGGCAGAGCGGATCTTCGCCAGGTGCTGTTTACCGGCTTCTGGCAGGGGAACCCCGAGGCGCAGATCACGAACCCGCGGCTCGGCATCGACAACTGGATCTATTTCTCGAACACCGGCAACGAAGGTGTCATCACTTCGCCCGCCCATCCGGATCATCCACCCCTCCAGGTGCGCGGGGCCGATTTCCGTTACCACCCGTTGAAGGGGATTGCCGAAGCGGCGTCGGGCGCGGCGCAGTACGGCTCCACCTTCGACGACTGGGGTAACCGCTTCGTGTCGCAGAACACGATTCACCTCCGGCACGTCGTGCTGCCACGCCACTACCTGGCCCGCGCGCCGCTGCTGCCGGTACCTACCGTGGTCAACGACATCTACGAGGAAGAGTTCCGCGAGCGGAGGATGTACCCGCTCACGCGGCCGCAGCGCTGGCGGGTGGAGCGGACAAAGCTGCGGCAGGAACGGTACGACGACATAGCGCCGGGCCGCGTGGAGCAACTGGCCGGCTACATCACGGGCGCGACGGGGAGCACGGTCTATAACGGCGACGCCTTCCCGGAGATCTATCGCGGAACGATCTTCACCGCCGATGTGAGCGGCAACCTGGTCCGCCACGATATCGTTCGTCCAAGCGGGGTCACGTTCCTCGCCCGGCCGGCGAAGGACGGCGTGGAGTTCCTCGCCTCGACCGACCAGTGGTTCCGGCCGACGGGCTTCGCCAACGGGCCGGATGGCCTGCTGTACATGACCGACATGTACCGCGAATTCATCGAAACGCCGCTGTCGGTACCCGAAGAACTGCGCAAGGACATGGATTTCTACAGCGGTAACGACAAAGGCCGGATCTGGCGGATCGTGCCGAACAAGCCGCGGAAGACGCGCGGCCTGGGCGTCCAACTGGGCGGCATGAGCAGCGCCGAGCTCGTGAAGTTGTTCGAAGAAGAGAACGGTTGGCATCGGCAAACGGCGCAGCGGTTGCTTATCGAAAGGCGGGAGGAGAGCGCCTTGCCGCCGTTGCGTGAGATGGCGCACGGCGGCCGAATGCCACAGGCGCGGCTCCACGCCCTCTGGACCCTGGAGGGGATGAACGCGCTCGATGAGGGTACCGTGATGGAGGCAATGCGCGACGATTCGCCGCAGATCCGCGAGCAGGCGCTGCGCCTATCGGAAGGACTCAAATCGTCGCCGCGACTGCACGCGGCGGTGTTGGAGATGGCGAAGGACGAGAGTCTCCGCGTGCGATTCCAGGTGGCCTTCACGCTGGGCAACTGGCCTTCGCGCGATGCGCGGCACGCGTTGGCGGCACTGGCCGTCGAGCATGCCGCGGACGAGTGGATGCGCGCGGCCATCCTCAGTTCGGTTGCGGACCAACCGGGCGCGTTTCTGGACCTGCTGCTGACTAAGGGCGATGGTTGGCAGGATCCGCGTTTCGTGTCCGCGCTGCTGACAATGATCGGCGCGGGCAGCCGGCCGGCGGGATTGAGCGCCGCGCTGGCGAAGCTCGCACGTTTGCGGGAGGCCGGCCCGGCCCTCGATGGTTTGGCGGCGGGGCTCGCGCTGTCGGGCGCCACCGGGATTCGCGCGACCGGCGTCGAAGCGGGGCTCCTCCGCTATCTGAACAGTCGCGACGAAGAAACCCAGAAAGCGGCGTGGGAGGTGGCCCGGTTCTTCGAGCTACGTGCGTTGGTGGACAAGGCACGCCGGGAGGCACTGAACGAGAAACTGCCGGTGGAACAGCGCGTCTCCGCCGTGCGCGCCTTGCGCGGCGGCTCCCTGGCGACGGCGAGGGCGGTGGCGGAGAAGATCTTCGCGGATACCGCGCCGGGCTCTCTCCAGGCGGCCATAGTCGATACCGTCTCGTCGTTCAATGGAAAAGAAGCGGCCGAGTTCATCCTGGGGCGCTGGCAAGGCTACAGCCCGGAAGCCCGGCTGCGGGCCGTCGGCGCGTTGCTCAGCCAGCGGGAACGGGTACCGCTCCTGCTGGACGCCTTGGAGAACGGGACAATTGCGCCGTCGGCGGTGGAAGTCAACGCCCGGGCCAAGTTGCTGGAGATCGGCGATGACGGCCTGATCGAGCGGGCGCGAAGGATCTTCCGGGAAGCGGGTGGCGATCGCGCGAAGGTGGTCTCGGCCTACATGGATGTGGTCAAGATGAGGAGCGACGCCGAACGGGGAAAACTGGCCTTTGCCGAGCACTGTGGGCGGTGCCACGCCCCACAGCAACAAGGCGAACAGGTGGGGCCGAACCTCGCCGGCATCAACAACAAGTCGAAGGCAGAGCTGCTCGATGCAATTCTGAATCCGAGCGCGGCCATCGAGTCGCGTTACGTGAACTACCTGGTGACGGCGAAGGACGGACGGATGTACGACGGCATCCTGGCCAGTGAGACGCCGGGCGCAATCACTTTGCGCGGCGGCGCCGAAGGCGACGTGACGCTGTTGCGCGTCAACATCGCCGAGATGCGGGCGTCGGCCATCTCGCTGATGCCCGAAGGGCTCGAAGAGGCGATGTCAAAACAAGACCTCGCCGACGTCATTGCTTACCTGCGCGGGGGTTTGTAGCGGCCGGGCGGTTCAATCGAAGTTGCGCTCGATCTCCAGCGCTTCCTCGAGACGGCGCCAGTAGTCCCTGGCGGAGATCTCGATGGTTCCGAACTGTTCCAGGTGTGGCGTGAGGTACTGCACTTCGAGCAACCGGAAGCCTCGGTCGCGCAGGCGGAACACGAGATGCGCCAGGGCCACCTTGGACATGTCGCGCACCCGATGGAACTTCGATTCGGCGAAGAATGCCGCCCCGAGATGCACACCGTAAATCCCGGCCGCGAGGGTGCCGTCCACCCATACTTCGATCGAATGCGCCTTGCCACGGTGGTGCAGTTCCCCGTACACCCGCTGAATCTCCTCGCTGATCCAAGTACTTTCGCGATCGGCGCACGAGGCCATGACGCCGGCGAAGTCGCTGTCGATTGTGATCTCGAATCCCCCTTTCCGCAGTGTGCGTGCGAGCGAATGGGAGACGTGGAAGACATCGAGCGGGATGATCGCCCGGCGCGCCGGCCGGTGCCAAGTGATCAGGCCGAGTTCTGGAACGGCCATCGGAAACGAGCCGCGACGGTAGGCCGCTTCCACGTCCTCCGCCGAAAGACCGCGCGTGACTCGAATGACATCCACCACGAAGATTGTAAGCCCCGGAGCGGGCCGGACAGCCCGCTTCGGGGACCAGACTACGCTGCCTCGGCCGAGTGCAGCTCGGCGATCGTCATCTGATTCGCCGTCTCCACCGGGTATTTGGCATATCGCTCCCGCAGCAGGCCGACGTTGAGTCCGCCGATGTACAGGTGCCGGCGATCATCGTCGACATAATCGATCCGGGAGAACGCATTCTCCGGGCGCAGCTCGATGACGGAGCCGTCCCGCAGACCGAGCCGATTCAGCCGCTGGAGCATCGCCTCGGCTTGCTCGCGCGTCGACATGTGAGAAGGATTTACGGGAGATTGCCGTCCCGTCAGCGAGTCGATCCAATGAGCCTTGGTCGGCCGCTGCACCTTTGCCAAGCGGGCGTTCAGAAATCCGGCCGGGTCCACCACGTTGCGAAGCTGGTCGGCGGTCAGTTCGCCGGTCAGCATCTCTTCGGTCCACATCGCTTTGGTGATCTGTGGGCCGATCCGCGGGTCATACGGCGGAATCGTCACGTACGTCTTAGGCTCAGGAGCCTTCTTGTTGGTCGTGAAAAAGTTGAAGAAATGAGTAAACATATGGGTTCCCTCAGCATCGAAATTAGCCCGAAGCGTCATTAGCGGAGCCCGGGCGTCTGCTAATCGACTGAAAACAAGCCGAATATTTTTGAATTTTGTTGTGAACGGAAAATTGGCGAGGCGAGCACGTGAAGCAAGCATGCCAATTCCCAAGGGTCCGTGCGAGTTGGTGTAAACCACGTTTCGCCGGCTGGCCGTTTGGTTTGGCCGTGCCCCAAGCCCGGCCGCGGGACAACGGGGTCCCGGCGGTCGCGCCAAGTGTTTGAAGATTGGGCTCGGTTCGTTTTTGGTTCGAATTTGGTTCGTTCTCGGTTCGTTCTCGGTTCGTTCTTGGTTCGTTTTCGGTTCGTTCCAGCTCGTCCTTTGTTTGTTTTCAATAACTTGGTCGGTTCGTTCGCGTTTTTTTTGCATTCGGATGGCACGAACATTGGCCTGGACGCGAAGAAATGGCGTACACGAAGCCTTATGTCTTGGGGTTGGTTCGGGTGAGAGGCAGTTCGCATAGGTCAACTCACGATCACAACGTAACAGAGCGTTGAATAAATTTCTATGTTACTGCAAACATAGAATATAATGGTAAGTAATTGAAGAAAAAATGGTTACGCTGCCAAAAGAAAGTTTTGAGTAGCTGTGAACGCAATCCGGGCCGCTGCGGGCACGCGCACCAGCCATCTACAAGAGTCTGCAAGCAAAAGACTTATAGGCTTTGCTAGCTGCGAAGGACTCGGCTGCCGTGATAGTCACCCAGTAGCGTATGAATAGTAGCGCTTGGAGGGGGGAGGTCGAGCCGCGACATCGAACCTTTGATTGGTTCCGACTGGTAAATCAGAAGTGAGTCGAGTTGTCTTTGACGTCGACAGAAGGATCGCCGATCCCCCAATGCGAACCATCGCCCGGTGTCAGCCAGACGCGAAACTCATTGTACAGCCCGCCGGGATCGCCTTCGACGACAACCGTTCCCGGCAGATCGGTCCCCCCCGACACACGGACGGAGACATTCTCGTTCACTCCGGGCCGCAGTTCAAGGCGGATGCGGCCGTATTGCCGGACCTCTCCGGACTCGACTTTGGCGTACACGTCGTACGGGCCGGGGACGAGGCCGGCGAGTTGGAAATCAAATTCGGGCGGCCGGGCGCCCGTGCTCATATTCAGAGGCGAATGGCCGGCCTCGGGGACGCCGCGATACAGGAACGTGACGTAGGCCTGCACCGGCCCTTCGCCGGAAACACCGAGGATCCTCCCTGAAACACGCGAGGCGGACTGCGGCGCGAGCCGGAAATCGACGTTCACGATCTCAGCGCCGGGCGTCAAGCCGATCACGGAGGCGGCTTCGAGACCGGTGGCGTCCGGGTAGTATGTCGCGCCGTAACCGGGGGTCTCGGCCTCGTCCGCACCAGCCACCCTGTTACGGGCCGGGAACCCTGAGTTTGCGCCCGAACGTACCACTTGCCTGGCGGAACCCCGGGGATGCGGTACCGGCCGCGGTCGTCGGTGCGTCCGCCCGGCCCTGGCGCGAGCCGCGCCTCGCGCCGCTGGTAGACGGTGCGCAGAAGCTGGATTGACACTTGGCTAAGCGGGTCGCCATCCTCGTCTGTCACTGTTCCGGCGACCACACCCATGGCTGGCAGGCGGAACTCGATATCGCCGCGCGACTCGCCGGGCTGGAGCTTGATGAACTGCTCCGGCTGGCCCGGCGTCTTCGCGCCGTATGGCATGGACGCGAATCCCACCTTGCCGACGAAGAGGCGATAATCGCCTGGAGGCAGGCCGCGGAACGAGAAGCGGCCCAACGCGCCTGTGATTTCGACGCCCACGGAGCGCGTACCGCCCGAGAACAGGTCGAGCGTGACCTCCGCTTTACGGACCGGAGCGCCGGTGCGCTGGTCGAGAACTACGCCGCCGATCGAGCCTCCAGGGCCCACTTGCGGCGCCGGCCAAAGCATAACCGGCCACAGGCAGATAGCGGCGACACCGGCCCGTGCGAGCACGCCCATACTCACGATAAGTAACACAGCCCAAACGGCTGTGGCGTATCAGATTCGATGCGAACGCGCCCAGCCGATGGTCTTTCGCAGCCCCTCCTCCAAAGGCACCATGGCCCGGAAGCCGAACTCCCGCCCGGCCCGCGTGGTGTCAAGGCGGCGGCGGGGCTGGCCGTTCGGCTTCGTAGTATCCCACACGATCTCGCCTTCGAACTCGCAGAGGCGGGCGATCAGAAGGGTGAGGTCGCGGATGGAGATCTCCTCGCCGCTTCCGAGGTTGACCGGCTCGGGTTTGTCGTATCGCTCCGCTCCGGCGATCAGTCCCTCGGCCGCGTTCTCGACATAGAGGAATTCGCGTGTGGGCGAACCGTCGCCCCAGCAGACGATTCGGGACTCGCCGCGCGCCTTGGCTTCGAGACACTTCCGGATGAG
>CAYPUQ010000065.1:0-19289 GCA_964413655.1 uncultured Solibacteraceae bacterium
TCATAGTTGAGACGGCGCGGTTCGCGGGACCCACCCAATTCCGGCCGCGGCCGAAGGGGAGTTCGTAGATCCAGGTGGCGGCCAACCGGTGATTGCGGTCCTGATCCGAGATGACGCGGTAGGGGACCGGATCGGCGGCGTTCAGGTATTCTCTGGCTTCCATCAGCTTCGCCCACGTGTAGGAGACGGTGGAAGAGAGACCGCGCGCGAAGCGGCGCTCAAAGCGCACCTGCATGGAGTGGTACCAGGAGAAGCCCTGATTCTCATCCACGCTCACGCCGGTGAACTGTGGGAAGGGCCGGAGCAACTGGTTGCGGGCAACCGTAACGGCGGCGAGGCCGGTTTTGGGCAGCATCGGATAGAACGGATTGGGCACCTGGGCGTTCAGGAAATTGATGCGGGCCTGATCGCGGACCGGCGAGGTGCTGAGGTACTCGTTGGGAATCCCATTGAGGGCGCGGCCAACGCGCTGACGGGTTCCGCGATTGCCGACATAGGAGACTTCGAGGACCGACCGGCCAGGCAATTCGCGCTGAGCGGCGAACTGCCAACGCTGCATGTAAGGGTTGCGGATGTTCTCGTTGAAGAAGCTGACGCCCTGGCCGAGGTTGGTGGCGAGACCGCCGGCAGCGCGAAGCGGAAGGTCGAATCCGTCGGGGAACGGATTGGTCAGGTTAGCCATGAAATCGACACCGTTGTTCAGCGTGGGCACGAAATCGGTGGAGCGGTTGAATCCGGTCTGGTTGACGTGGACCATCCGGACTCCGATGGGCTCGAAGTAGATGCCATAGCCGCCGCGGAGGACCGTCTTGGGGGTCATGGAGTATGCGAAGCCGAAGCGCGGCATGATGTTGCGGCGGTCGGGGTTCCAGAGGCCGCGCGGCTGTCCGGCGGCGCCAGCGAAGGTGAGCCCGCCCGTGGCCCGGAACTGGTCCACTGGAATCTCTGGAATCGGGTTCATGGCGTAGTTCGCCCGGGCTTGTGCGTCGAGCGGACTGGGCGAGGCGAAGTCGTAGCCGCGGACGCTACGGTCGTAACGCTCGTAGAGGGGCGAGGGCAGTTCATACCGGAAGCCGAGGCTGAGCATTAGCTTGCTGGTAACCTTCCAGTCGTCCTGAAGATAAAACGACCACGTCGTGGCCTGTTCCGCGTAGGAATCCTGAATCGGAAAGAATCCACCTGTCGGCAGGCCGTAGAGGAAACTTGCCATCGTCTGGCCCATGGGCGCGGCGGGAGAAGTGTCGAGCGGCCCGCGGGTCCAGTCCGATCCGAAGGCAAAACTGCCCGAGGAATGGCCGAAGTTGTAGCGGTTTTCGCGGTAGACGCGATAGCCGGCGCCGTAGCGCAGTGTGTGCGAACGGGCAATGGTGGTCGCGTTGACGGCGAATTCGTGCGTGTCGTGATAGAAGGGGGCGTTGGTGGCGGTGGATAGGGGCGAATAGCCGCCGACCTGGATCTGCGGCAAGCGGATGGCCCGCGGGTCCACAGCGTTGATCTGGTTGATGAAGCTCTGCGAGAAGCCGAGCGCCGCCAGGTCCCAGCCTTCCTGTAGGGGCGGAACGTTCTCGATGAACCGCGAGTAGGCGTAGCGGGTATTCAGGAAGAATTGGGGCGATACTGCATAGACGTGGTCGAAACCGGCCCCGCGGTTCCAGCGCAGGTACTTGTTGCCGAAGGCAAGATTGTGGCGGAGGTTTTCGACGCGGTCCATTTCGGTAAACATGACGCGGGCGAAGAAGCGCTGGGCGGCCGAGAGATTATGGTCGATGCGGACGATGTGGTTGTAGTAGTCGTCGCGGGCGTTCTTGGCCTTGGTGTAGTTATTGGTGCCGTCGCGGGCGCCGGCCTGATTGGGGCCGTCCCAGAGAGCGGCGATGTTCCGGGCGACGGGATTGAGCTGGCTCTGGGGAATGATGTTGCCGGGCAAGGGCTGGCGGCTGAACCGGCCGCCAGCGGCGGGCGCGATGGTGAAGGGGTCGTAGATCTGATAGTTCGGGCCGATGGCGAGGAGGTCCGAGAAGTTGCCCTGGCGGTGGGCGGCGTCTGGGACGGCCTGGATGACATAAGGCGTCGGGTCGAGGCTCCAGATGCCCTCATAGCCATACATCCAGAAGGTCCGGTTGCGGCCGTCGTAAAGCTTGGGCAAGTTGATGGGACCGCTGGCGCTGGCGCCCCAGCGGTGCAGGCGGAAGTTGGCCCGTTCGGCGCCGATCCGGTTCGAGAAGTACCGGTTCGCGTTCAGCGCCGGATTCTGCATGAAGTAGTACGTCTGGCCATGCACGGCGTTGGTGCCCGACTTGAGGCTCATGTTGAGCGCGCCGCCGGCCATGTAGCCGTAGCCGGCGTCGAAGGTGGCCGTCTGGACTTTGAATTCTTCGACCACACCCGGGGGCGGCGAGTAGGAGACATTGCCGCGGTGCATGTTCGGGGCGCCGTCGAGCATGAACTCGTTGCTGCCGGTGCGGGTGCCGTCGATGGAGATCTGCGAGGGCGTGCCGACGTCGAACGGGCGGGTATAGCCGGTCCGCTGCGGGAGGAAGTTGACGCCGGGGGAGAGAGTGGCCATGATGACTACCATGCCGTCCTTGAGCGGAAGGTCAAGAACGGTGCGGCTGTCGATCACCTGTCCCATGGAGGAAGTTGACGTGTCGAGAATAGGCGTCTCGGCAACGACCTGGACGCTCTCGGCGGCCTGGCCGACCTGCACGGCGAAGTCGATGGTGACGCGGTCGTTGACGCGCACGGCGATTCCGGAACGCGCGGTGGTTCTGAAGCCAGGCGCCTCGACGCGGACTTCATACGTGCCGGGAATCAAGAAGGGGAAAAGGTAGTCGCCGCTGGGGTTGGTCAGCGCGCTAGCGCGGACGCCAGTGGCGGTGTTGACGGCTTCCACTTTCGCGCCGACGATCACAGCGTCGGACTGGTCGGTGACGCGTCCCAGGATGGTGCCGCGCACCTCCTGGCCCCACAGTGGAACCAGCACGGAAAACATCGCGGCGGCGATTGCGCCGGCAACTTCTCTCGATACTCTCATGGTCGATCCTTTCGTTAGCAACGCTTCTCGGAGAATTTACGCGAACTGCGCTGAGAATCATCGAAATCAAAGGTCAATATCCCAGCGGCCCTCTTTGCGGAGCCAGAATATATGAAAGTTTAAGAGGGTGTCAAGGAGTGCCAACAGGAGTGCCAACGGGGTGTAACGGGGTGTGTCAACGGGGGGCCTATCGGGCGTTCCTTCGCGGGCAGATCGGTTGCGACCCGTCCCCCCCGGATCCGGCCAAGTGCCGGCGGCGGCAAAGAGGAGCTACGAGGAACCGGGTCTCGACAACCGCGCACGGCGGTGCGTAGGATGCGACGCAGTTCAGCCTTCAGCGTGTCCCAGTTGCTTTAGCAGCGCCGGAATCGAGCGAACTGACCCGAACGGGGTGGCGGTTCGCTCGCCGCAATAAGCCGGGCAATCCCCTCAGCTTGCGTCCTTGGGCTGCGGAACGATCCGAAGATAGGGTTTGGGCGCCCTCCAACCAGCGGGGAAAGTGCGTTTCGCGTCTTCGTCCGAGACGGCGGGCAGGATGATCACGTCGTCGCCGTGTTTCCAGTTGACGGGTGTCGCGACTTTGTGTTTGGCGGTAAGCTGCATGGAATCCAGAACGCGCAGGATTTCATCGAAGTTCCGCCCCGTGCTCATCGGATAACTGAGCATGAGCTTGATCTTCTTGTCCGGACCGATGACGAAGACCGTCCGCACGGTGGCGTTCAGCGCCGGGGTACGGCCTTCGGAAGTATCGCCCGCATCAGCAGGCAACATGTTGTACAGCTTCGCCACCTCGAGCCGCGGGTCGCCGATCATGGGGTAGTTGACCTTGTGGCCCTGAGTCTCTTCGATGTCCGCTGACCATTTGCTGTGACTGCTGACCGGGTCCACGCTGAGGCCGATGACCTTGCAGCCGCGCTTGGCGAACTCGTCCTGGAGCCCCGCCATATAACCGAGTTCGGTTGTGCAAACTGGGGTAAAGTCCTTTGGGTGTGAGAACAGGATGGCCCAGCCGTCGCCGACCCATTCGTGGAAGTTGATCTCGCCCTGTGTCGTTTGGGCGGTGAAATCGGGTGCTTCGTCGTTAATTCGCAACATGTTCAGTTCCCTCCAGAGGCTTCTAACGAAGCCATTGTACTTCGCACCCTGCCCAGCCGCAACACACACACTCAGTCCCAAGCAGTGCCCGGTGAAATTGGGCCGCCCTTTGGCACCGGCGGCCGGCCAGTTTTCCAGCGGAGCTATTCTCGTGTGACTTTCTGGCGTGCGGCGCTCGAATGCGGCGGGGGCCGGTTCCGCCCGCTATGCTACAATCCCGACTCAAGGAGTCATCAGCGAACGAGATGCATCATCCAACCCGTTTTCTTTCCGTGCTGTTGCTGGCCGCAGTCGGCGCCGGTGCCGAAACTATCGTGCTGGAGAACTTCACCCTGATCGACGGCCGGGGTGGCCGTCCGGTGGCCGGCGCGGCGCTGGTGGTAATCGACGGCCGGATCGACTATGCCGGTCCGAAACGGGGCGCCAAGGCGCCCAAGGATGCCCAACGGGTGGACCTCAGCGGCAAGTTCGTCATCCCCGGCATCATCAATCTGCATAGCCACCTGGGCAACGTGAAAGGACTGGTCCAGGACCCGGCCAACTTCACCCGTGAGAACCTCGCGTCGAACCTCGATACGCTGGCGCACTATGGCGTCACGGCCACGGTGAGCATGGGATCGGACGCGGACCTGATTTTCAAGGTTCGCGCCGAGCAGCGGGCCGGCCGCCCGCGGACCACGCGGGTGTTCACGGCCGGCCGCGGTTTCACCGGCAAGGCCGGCTATCCGACCCAGGCGCCCGGCATGAAGGGCGTTCCTTACGAGGTCGAAACCGCTGAACAGGTCGCCAAGGCCGTCCAGGAGCTGAAGGCCCAACAAGTGGACATGGTGAAGATCTGGGTGGACGATCACTTGGGCAAGGAAGAAAAAATCTCGATGGACCTCTGCAAGGCCATCATCGACAACGCGCACCAGAACGGACTCAAAGTAGTGGCGCATATCTTCTACCTGAACGACGCCAAAAGGCTTGTCGAACTGGGGTTGGACGGCCTGGCCCACAGCGTGCGCGATAAGCCGGTGGACGACGAATTGATCCGGTTGATGAAGCAAAAGGGGGC
Organism: uncultured Solibacteraceae bacterium; assembly: GCA_964413655.1. Lineage (GTDB taxonomy): Bacteria > Acidobacteriota > Terriglobia > Bryobacterales > Bryobacteraceae > CAYPUQ01. The sequence goes on from CAYPUQ010000065.1 coordinate 5,187, forward strand.
CTGGCAGATGGCGGCGACGTTCGCGCGCGAGGTGTCGGTTTTTGCCTATGCCAAGACAGCCCCGTTCCTGGACGAACCATTCTTCCAGCGCACGGCAACGCCGGAAATCATCCAAACCCTGAAGAGTGCCGAGTACCAGAAGCGCATCCAGGCGGACCCGGATCTGCCCTTGTATCCCGGCTTTTTGGACACGGCTCGAAAGAACATGAAGAAGCTCGCCGACAGCGGCGTCCGCTACGGTTTCGGCACGGATTCCGGTCCGCCGGCGCGGTTCTTCGGTTACTTCGAGCACATGGAGATGGAGCAGATGGCCGAGGCTGGTTTGACGCCCGCGGAAATCATTCGCGCCGCCACGTCGAGTGCGGCCGAGTTCCTGGGCGCCGGCGCCGATATCGGCTCTCTCCAGAAGGGCCGCTGGGCGGACCTGGTCGCGCTCGACAGGAATCCGCTCGACAACATTCGCAATAGCCGCGGCATTCACTCGGTCTACATCGCCGGTAACAAGGTGCGGTAAGGTTCTGCAGTAGGAGGTCTCCGCTGCCGATAGCATAAGTGGGAGGCGCCGTTGCGATGCCCTCGCTAAGGTGCGGTGCTATGCTGAAGGTGCACCGAAGGAAAGGGCCGGATACTTGGACGAGAAATTGAAAGAGCTGATGCAGGAGCTGGGGAACGCGATCAACGAATCGCTTTCCGACTCGGACCGCATCGCCGCGGCCATAGGTGAGATTCGCCGATCCGGATACGATGTCTTTCTGGTTTTGGAAGCCACGATTGGCTTCAACAAGCGTGCGGATGCCGAAGAGGAGGAGTCCCTCGCCGACTTGGGGGACGAGACCGAGGTAGCCTCGGCATCGAGAACTCCGGGCGACATCCGGTGGACCAGCCAGGACCACAAGTTCCTTCGCGCGCTGAAAATCTCGGTAGACGAAGAATCGCGCTAGTCCGGTTTGGCTCGCGCCAGAATCTCCACCCAGAAACCGCCAAGTTCCTGCCGTTTGACCGTCCGGAGGCCAAGGTCTGCCCGCAGCTCGGCAAGCCCGATCTGGGGCTCGTGGCCAAAGTAGCGGCTCCAGAGCGCCTCGACGCCGGGCAGGCGTATCCAGTTGATCTCCGGGTCCCATTCACGAGGGTATAGAATTAGCAGGTCGAAGCCGCTGCTTTCGAGCGTGACGGTACTGGAACGGCGGAAATCCTCGATCTCCACTACCTCGCGCGGCCGGCTCACGTACCCCAGATCGGGATTCCGCAGCCCGGCGCTCAACGGCCACGCCGTGGCGATTCGGGCGCCGGGATGCACGCGTTCCAGAAAGTGAGCCGCATCGCGATGAAGCCACGCCAGTTTCACCATCGATAGGTTGTTTTCGTACGGGAAGGGCCAGGGCGGATTCCAGAGCAGTCCGGTGGTGAGTCCCACGCCGAGAGCGAGCACGGCGAGGCGCCCTGTTCGGATCGACAGCGCCGCCACCGCCACGCCGGCCCCCAGATACAGCAACGGGAGAACGGGCATCAGATAGCGCTCCAGTTGAGCGCCGCCGGTGAGGCTGAGCAGAAGGACGTGGGCGGCGATGAGCGACGCGATCAATCGCCACGCCATGGCGTCGAAGAGGCCGGTGCGGCGCCAGGCGAAGACGATGAGCGCCGTCGCAATCCAGCGGAACTCCGCGAACAACACGTAGTACAGCCGCCGGACGAGGACCACCGCGAAGCGGACCGGATGGAGGTTGTACCACGCATTGTATTCGGCGAATTCGGCGCTGCCAAACCAGCTTCCAGTGGCCTGGTGGAGATGAAGAAGCCAGGCCGCGAGCGCGGCCGCCGGGAGAACGAAGAGGGCGGCGCGCCGCCATTGTCGAAGGTACGCCAACCAAGCCCCCAGCACGGCCGGAACGATCAGCCCGGTTTCCTTCACCATCACCAGCACCACGCAGACAACGGCCGCGTCGAAGTAGCGATCCTTGAGAAACAGATACAGCGCGAGCCCGGTGAACAGCGCCGCCGGCATGTCCAGTTGCGCCATCATGCTCTGGGTGAAGAACAGCGGCGAGGCGACGAGCAGTGCCGGGGCGAGCAGCGGCAAAGCCCTGTCGTGCGGCCGGCACAGTTCGAGCGAGAGCAGGAAAGTCACCAGCAGAAGGCCGCCGGCCAGCACCAGCATGGCCGCCCGGGTCGATTCCACCGAGAATCCGGCCAAGCCCCAGAAGAAGGTCAGCCACGCGGAAACGCCGGGTGGGTGAATGTTCGGCGTGGTGGACCGGGGTATCCAGTGGCCGTCGCGCCACAGGTCCAGCGCGGCCGGAACGAAATAGCCCGCCTCGTCCCAGAAAAAAGGCAGATCGAGAAAGCCGAAATGGGTAACGAACAGAAGTCCGGCGAGGAAGAGATAGGCGCCAAGGAGTAGGAAAATGCGGAGCAAGGCCGCTACTGGACGGTTTTGCCGGGCTGAACGGGTTCGAGGCGGATCTCACCGAAGGCCGATTCGTACTGGGAGATATTCTGGATCAGCAGATTGGAGAGCGCCTTGGCCTGCTGGGGAGAGAGGTAAACGCCCTGGAAGTTGAAGATCTGGACGGCATCCGGGGCGGTCTGCGTGATGGTTCCGAACATGAGGAAGAAGTCCCAGAGATTCACGCGCACCTGAACGCTGTTGGCGTAGCCCTCCCGGTAGTCGGAAGCGTTGGCCACCTGAATCTTGGTGGGTTGGTTGATGGTAGTGTTCATAAAGCGACGGCTTCATTGTCCCATAGGCCGCCGGCGCACCCCGTCAGCGTTTCAGGGGGTCTTCAATCCAGGGTGGGGTGGCCTCGATCAGGCGGCCCAACTCGGGCTCGAGTTCCTCCATTTTCTGCTTCATCTTCCACGCCACTTCGCGATAACTGAAGTGGCCCTTGACGCCGCTGCGGAGCCGGGAGATGTACTCCGCCTCGGCGAAGTCCATCTTGAAGAGAAAGCGCGAGCGCGCGGCGAAGGGCAAGAGGTAATGCGCGCCCGGGACGGAGAGCGAGGCGGCGGTTTCGAAACACTCGCGCATGGCGCCATGGTAGAAGTCCGCGAGTCCGCATTGCTCCACCACGGTGGGCGTCGCGTAGCCGAGCGCGGTGGTGAAACCCTGCCGGTACTGATGGCAGCGGCGATGGCGGTGCAGGTCGCGCCAGCCGCCGATGTCCATCACGATGTCGTAGACATATAGCCCCCCGCGGAATTCGCGGAGCAGTTCATCACGGCGCGTGCGGGACCGGAGAGCGAGATCGATCACCTCGTTGCGCCGGGCCGCGCTCCAAGCGCGGGTGATTTCGTACAACTCGCGGTAGGGCCGGAGCGTGACCGGATAAAGCAGGGTGGCGGCGATGTCGGCGTGGGTGTCGGTTGGCTTGAGGAGATCGACGTCGTGCGGCGCGGGCGCGCCGGCGGCGGGGAGGTTCTGCGCGGTCCAAGCGGCAAGGTCGCGGCGGACGGCGGCGAGGTGTTCGTCGGGGTCCACGTACTTGGCCAGTGTCGGCGCCAACGGTTCGGCGAATTGGCCGTCCCAAGTGCAGGCGGGCGGTTCGGCACAGGCGGTGGTGATCTCGCCGGCCAAGTCGCGAATTTCGCCGTAACAGGACGACTTCAACCGGCGGATCTGTCGTTCCAGGGTGCGAATGCTTGTGACTTGACCGACGCCGGTGGGAATGCCGAAGAACAGAAAGTAGCGCGCGATGTCGAAGGCACGCGCATCGATGTTGCGGCGGTACGCCTCGGGCTTCATGTCGTCCGGCGGCGGGAGTTTCTCCGTCAGGTAGGCCGCCACCCGTTCGTGCGCCGTGCGATACGCCTTGAGGAGCTTCCGGCCGGCTTCCTGGTACGCCGCCGCTTCCGCGGCGTTGAATTCCGGCGGGGTTACAAAGCCGGAGCGTCCAAAGTCCTGGTAGCGGGACGAGCGCGCCTGGCCATCCCAGAGTTGCTCGTCCTCCACCTCTGTGGCTGCGAGTTCGGAGATCCCCTCGAAACAAAGGACGACGTGGCCGAGGTCGGCGATGGAGGCGTGGCCGTACTGAAAATAGAAGCTCTCGAGGAATTTGCGGGAGTCATGGGTGCGCACCCATTCCAGCGAGTCGCGGATCGAGTCGGGCGAACGGCTGTAACGGGCCAGCGCGTAGGCGCATCGTTCGGGCGGCACACCGGCAACGGCGATCACGCGTTGTGGTTTCTTAGGTTCGGTCAAGGGAAAACGCTATGATAGCGGATTCACCCTCTTATGAAACTCCGAGTGAAGCGCCTACACCCCGGCGCCAAACTGCCAACCTATGCCCACGGACCCGAGGAGGATGCCGGGATGGACCTGTGCGCGGTCGAAAATGTGGTGCTGGAGCCGGGGGTGCCGGTGGCGGTGCCGACCGGCTTGGCGATCGAAGTTCCGCCGGGCTACGAAGCTCAGGTGCGTCCGCGGAGCGGTTTGGCCCTCAAGCACGGGATCACGCTGCCCAACTCGCCGGGCACCATCGATCCGGGCTATCGCGGCGAGGTGAAGGTGATCATGCTGAACCTCGGCGGCGAGCCGTTTCCGATCCATCGTGGGGACCGGATCGCCCAAATGATTGTTTCGCGGTATGAAGCCGTCGAGTGGGAGGAAGAAGAACTCAGCGGCACCGCGCGCGGCGGTGGCGGTTTCGGTTCCAGCGGCCGGTAGGACCGGCGCCGGGTCGGTCCCACGTTCCGGATTGGAACGTTACGGTCAAGGCGGGTTCCGAATCGGGCTGGCATTTCCCTTAAGCCGTCGAATCCCACTTGGGCACCCGCCGGTTGTCTCATGCCCTTCGATTCGGTCAAGTTCAGTAAAAACTGTAGCCTAGGCTCGGTTTTTTCACGTAGAGCCTTTCGCCGATTTATCCCCGATACTGAGTAAACGAGTACTGCGGTACTTTGGCTTACCGGTTGCACTTGAGCGGGTGTCAGGCTCACACCTGACAGTGGCGGCCCTCAGCAAGAGACCCGAGGGGGCCTCCGCCGGAATCCCGCGAAAGTCGAGGAAAAACTGTATGCAAGCGAAGTGTGTCTCCATGCCGAGTAACCGGCTAAGCAAGAGGGACCAGGTGATTCTGGAGCACCTGCCGCTCGCCAAGGCGATTGCCATCCGGGTCCATGAGAACCTGCCGGTTCACGTGGATCTCGACGACTTGGTCCACGCTGGCGTCCTTGGCCTCTTCGACGCGGTACAGAAGTACGATCCGAGCAAGCAGGTGGTGTTCTCGAGCTATGCGAAGCACCGGATCAAGGGAGCGATCCTCGACAGTCTGCGTCAATTGGATTGGGCGTCGCGCGATCTGCGGCGCCGCCACCGGCAGTTCGAAGCGACCAGCCGGGAATTAGCGTCCGAACTACAGCGGACTCCAACCGAGGATGAAGTGGCCGACCGAATGGGCGTTACGCCGGAGCGGTGGCGCACCATGATGCTGGAACTTCGCAACGTCGGGCTGATCTCTGCCTCCTCCCGCGGGCAGGATGGCGACGAGATGCCGGCGCCGGATTTCCCAGGCTCGGAGGACTCTCAACCCGACTTCATTTGCGCCCGCCAGCAATTGCGGAAGGCGCTGAGTGAGGCAATGAAGACCTTGCCAGAGCGTTATCAGAAGGTGGTCCTGATGTACTACCGGAAAGAGATGACGATGAAAGAAATCGGCGGAGTCCTGGGGATCAATGAAAGCCGTGTTTCGCAGATTCACAAGTCCGCGCTCGAGAAGATGGCCGTCGCGCTCGAGTCGGCCGGTATCCGTTCCAGCCACGCGTTTGCGGACTGATTGGCCGGCCACGCCCCCCTACCCGCTACCGCACGCGGATGGCGTAAGGGGCGAGGCGCATGAGGCCGCCCTGCCGGAGTAGACGCAGGTCGACGCCGCCCAGGGCGTTCCGGATCTCGGTGTCGAAGCGCCGGCCGAAGATGGTGTCGTCGGCCACGGCCGCTTCGGTGGACCGGCTGAAGATTTGATCCAGTATTGTCGTCCGGCTCGGGTAAACGATGATGCTCAGACGCTCATCGGCGGCGATTCCGGCTTTCTCCCGCAACAGTTCCAGCGCCCGGTCCAGCCCGCCCAGGTGATCCACCAGACCGTGCTCGCGCGCGTCGGAGCCCATCCACACGCGTCCCTGCGCCAGCGGTTCGATTTCTTCCTTGGGCCGGTTCCGGCCTTCGGCGACACGGTCGAGGAAACTGTCGTAGGTAGCAGCGATCCCCTCACGCAACTTCTCGCGCCCGGCCGCGGTCAACGGGCGCGTATCCGTGTCGATCGCCGCATTGCGGCCGCGGGTCAGCAGTTCGGTGTCGATGCCAATCTTTCCGTACAGCCGGCCCAGATGAAGCTTCCCGTAAATGACTCCGATGGAACCCGTGATGGTGTTGGGCCACGCGACCACCGGATCGCCGGTCATGGCGATGTAATAGCCGCCCGAAGCGGCCACATCCGACATCGAGATCACGAGCGGCTTCTTCTTGCCGAGCCGCCGCGCCGCGTGCAGGATCTCGTCGGAGGCGATCGCGTCGCCGCCCGGCGAGTCGATGCGCAAGATAGCGCCCTTGAGCGTATCGTCCTCGGCCACTTGATCGAGCAGGCGCGAGAACGTCCGCGACCAGAGCGCCGAGTCGTCGCCCCACTGGCCGGCTCCTCCGCGCAGAATCGTGCCTTCCCCAACGATCAGCGCCACGCGCTGGCGCCCGCCCGTTGCCCATGAGGCGCGCGCTATGCGGAGATAATCGCGATGCGACAGGCGGCTGAGAGTCTTGTCGCCAGCCTGCTCCCTTAACGCATTCATCGCCTCGTCTTCGAACAGCAGCGCCGTCACCAGGCGCGACTCTTCGGCGCGGCGCGCGAGAAAAGGTCCCTCATCGATCAGCGACCGTACCACCCCTGGCTCCAACTTCCGCCCCTCGGCGATCCGTCGCACCAAGTCTCCGTAGATCTGGTCGAGCACCCCGCCCATCGCCTCGCGGCTCTCGGGCGACAGCGACGTCCTGGTGAAGGCATCGGCGGCGTCTTTGTACTTGCCCGCCCGCTCCACCTCGAATTCGACGCCGAAACGGTCGAGGGCTTTGCGGAAAAAGAGGAACTCCGCCCGGAGCCCCTTCAGGTCGAGCAGGTCTTCGCGCGCCATGTAAATGTTGCCGGCGGCAGTGGCCAGGTAGAACTCGCGCGCGCCCGGATTCCGAAGGTAGGCGACCAGCGGTTTGCCGGAGCGCTTGAAGTTAGTCAGGGCCGCGTGCATCTCCTGCAATTTGGCCCAGCCCACGGCTAGCGAACGCGGCTCCAGCCAGATGGCCTTGATCCGGTCGTCCCTCTCCGCGCGGCGCATCAAGTCCCAGAACTCGACCACGGTCATCGGCGAAGCGGATTCGAAGAACGGCAGCGGGATGTCGACGGGCGCCCTTTCCGGCATGGCGCCTTCCAAGCGCAGGGTGAGCGCTGCCCGGTCCGGAATGGATGGCTTGCGGTCGCCCAGGCGCATGAGGGCAAAGACCAGGATCACGCCCGCTAACCCGGCGAGCAGAAATCCGGCCAGTAACCCAAGCACAAACTTCTTCATTGGGCCGTTTGTCCTCCCTCTTGTTTCGATGACCGCTCTTACGCGCCGGTGAGAATCAGATCCACGCGGCGGCTGACGTCGGCGAGATAAGCGCGATCGCCACCGGCCAACTCGACGGTCGCCGATCCTTTATAGCCGATTTCGTCCAGCGCCTTGTAGACTTCTTTCCAGTCGATCTCGCCGTCGCGCAGGTTTACGAACTCCGCCTCTCGCTTCTTGGTCTGCGGATTCGGCCGGAAATGGAAGTCCTTGAAGTGCAATTTGACTGTTCGCGCCCCGAGCGTGCGAATCCAGTCCTGCGGATAGCCCCAAATCAGAATATTGCCGACATCGAAGTAGGCTTTGACCCAGGGCGAGCGGAACTCGTCGACATAGTGGGCGAATTCGAGCGGGCTCAGCAGGAACTTGTTCCACACCTCCTCGACGGCGATAATCACCTTGAGTTGTTCGGCGAGCGGGATGAGTTCGCGGATCTGGCGCTGCGAGCGGGTCCAGGCATCCTGATAGCTGGTCTGTGCGTTGACAACCGCTGGCACGAGCAAGACGGTTTCCGCGCCCCACAACTTCGCGTTGTGCAAGCTGGTGCGCATGGCGTCCATGCTTTTCGCGACCACGGCCGGGTCCGCCGAGGAAAGCGGATAGCGCCAGTGATCGCCATTCATTACCGAGTGGATGCGCACCTTGGCGTCAGCGGCAGCCCTGCCAATGGCTTCAGCATCCTTCGGGTCGTCCGTTTGAGGGCACTCCACCTCTTCGAACCCAACCTCGCGGGCGAGGTCGAACCGTTCGCGAAGGCTCAAGTCCTTCGGGAGCATCCCCAACAGAACCGCCTTGCGAATGGGGAGACGTTTGCCGGCGGCGGCAGCCGGCGCGAGAGCGGTGGCCGAGGCGGCCAGAAAAGCGCGTCGATCCATGCTCCGAATTTTACCGCGTTACAGACCCTGCCCCCGGAGACCTCGCCGGCGTCAAGATGCCTGCTCTGTGGTTCGGTCGGCTCCTGAAAGATTAAGAAATTTACACGGAGAGACCTTGGACGGGGTGTTCTACGTCTATACAGGCTAAGGAGCAAGTTCGGCATGCAGCATACTTCCCACGAGGAGTTGGACCATTTATACTCCGGCTACCTGGATTCGTTCCGGGCGTGGGCTTCCGAGGCGGCGAAGCTGCAAGAACTGCGGGAACTGGCCGCGGGGAGCAGCGAATTGCGTGAAGCCCAGGAGCGCGCGAAAATAGCGGAACTCGCCTACCACCAGAGCCGGCAGCAACTGGCTGATTTCCTGATTTCGTCGACGCATCCCAGCCACGCCCGGCTTGGGCGGGAATTCGAACCAGTGGTCCGCAGGATTGCACATGAAATCTGGGAGGAATCCGGGCGTCCGGAAGGGACGGCGGATTCCGACTGGCACCGCGCAGAAGAGTTGGTTCTGGCTTCACGCCACTGACCGCCGGCCATCAGCGACGCGTAATCAGCTTGAAGGCGAACTCCCGTCCCATTTCCGGCTGCCGCGACATCGTGATCCACAAGAGCGCCAGCGGTTCCAACAGCCGGGCTTGCCGGAGCGGACCGGCGTCCACGGCGTCGAAACCGATAGACGATGCCAACTCCGCGGCAGTCTCCTTGGCTTGGACTGAGTCCCCACAGTAGAACATCACGGCTCGATCCGCGCCGAACTGTGGATTCGCCATGACATTGTAGCCAACCGTGTTGAAGATCTTCACCACTTGTGCGCCGGGCGCCCACTCTTCGACATATTCGGCGCCGGAGGTGGACGTACCGACTTCAAGCCCGGTCAATCCAGGCATCAGCGGGTTGGTGCAGTCAAGAAGGACGCGGCCCGATAGGTCTCCCGCCTCATTCAGAATCTCGCGAACTGGATCCCACGGAGTGGCTAGAACGATAACGTCGGCACCCCTCACGGCTTGGCCAATCGAAACCGCCCGTGCGTTCCCATCCGTTCGCGCGAGTAGTGCCTTGACCTTGGCCCCGCCGGGATCGCGGACGCCGAAAACGACTTCCTGCCCGCGTCCAACCCAGGCGACACCGAGGGTGCCCCCCACGTTGCCCGATCCGAGAATCGCAATGCGCATGCGTTGCTCCATGTTACACGCTCAGCGCCCCGATCACCAGACAAAACCGTCACCGGAGATTTTGGTCTCGGGAATTTCGCTTGCAAATATAAAACGATACGGTATCGTTAATTATATCCACTAGATGACTGTACCGAAAGGAAGTATCCAAAAAACTACTTCACCCGGCCGCCCCCGGAGCCCCAAGCTAGAGCGGCTGATCCTGCAGACCACGCTGCGCCATCTGGCGGCCGACGGCTACGCCCGCGCCTCCGTCGACAAGATTGCCGTTGAGGCTGGTGTCAGCAAACCTACCATCTATCGCCGCTGGGCAACCAAGGCCGACCTCGCCATCGCGGCGCTCACTTTGCTCCGCGTGGCCGAGCGGCCGGTATCGCCCGACGATCCGAGGCAGAAACTCGTCGAGCAACTCCGCAACTTCCGCGCCTCCCTTCTGAGGCCCAACGGCATGGCTCTGATCGGCACGGTCCTCGCCGAGGAGGGTCACAATCCCGGTCTGCTGGTCCTGCTCCGGGAACGGATTGTGAATCCACGGCGGCGCCTGGTGCGCGAGATCCTGGAGCGTGCCCGCGAAGAGGGCAGCGTCGGTGAGAAGGCCGATCTGGAGGCAGCGGTGAACGCGTTGGTGGGCTCCTTCTACGCTCGCTATCTCACGGGGATGCCCATCGAGGAAGACTGGCCAGAACGGGTGGTGGAGGTGGTATGGCGCGGTATCGCCGGGGGCAATCCCGCGCCACCGGACAAGGATCAGTAGTACAGTTTCAGCGCGAACTGGATCTGCCGGGCCGGGAACGTGCCCGTGATGGTGCCGAAATTGGCGAGATCCCGCCGCGACTGGGCAGCCAGAAAGTTGGTGTTGTTTAGCAGATTGAAGAATTCCGACCGGAACTCGACTCGGGCACCCTCGCGCGGCAGCGGAAACTCCTTAAAGACTCCCAGATCCGCCGAGTAGAAGTTGTGCGACCGGGCGACGTTCCGGCCAAGATTGCCAAATGGGAAGCGGCGGTCGGTTGGAACCTGGATGCTCTCCGCGACGAAATAGCGGTTGATGTCCTGGTCGGCGGACTGAATGGGACCGCCGAGGTAGCTCGGCCGCTGATTGCAGGCGCTGCAGGCGCGGAAAGCAGCCGAGGGCGCATAGAAGATATTCACTGGAAGCCCGCTGCGCATGTTGTTGATCAGGGTCGTCCGCCACCCCCCGAGAATGGCGTTCACCGCGGCCGGCATATCGCGGCCATAGGCACGCCCGCGCCCGAACGGAACATCCCAGATGAGGGCGGTGACGTTGTTTACCGGTACGTCGAAACTCGACAAGCCCCGCTCGCTGCGAAGATCCACCCAGTTCACGCGGGAGGTGTCGCCGTTGTACGTCTCCAGGTGGCCGGGCGCATTATCAATCGCTTTGGACCAAGTGAACGAGTTGAGCAGATAGATGCCCGACGAGAACTTCTTCTCGAGCTTGGACTGGAACGAGTGGTAGAACGTGTTGCCGCCGCTGAAAGCGATCTGGATCTCGGCGAAACCGGGAATCGGCCGGCGCTGGTCGATGGTCAGGTTCTCGGTAAGTTCGTTCGGCCGGCCCTGGTTGAAGTCGCTCAGCACAAGCTGCTTCGTCCCTCGATTACCGACGTAAGCGAGATCCAGCGCTAGGTCGCGGGCCAATTGCCGCTGGATGGTGAAATGCCAGCTCTGAACGTAGCCGGTCCGGGTATCGCGAGGAATGTAGTTGACGCGGGTGCGGCTCGCATCGAACTTCGCCGGATCGTTGAAGTCGGCCGGGAAGCCGTCCAGCGTCCGGAGGAAGCAGTCGCGCGTCTGGCCGGCTTGACACAACGGCTGGCCATTCGTAACACCAGGGGCGACTTGGTTCTGGGTGACGCGGAGAACGAACGGGCCGGTGAACCCGAGGATGTTCTCACCGCCCATGCGGTTGAAATGGACGTAGCTGACGCCGTAACCGCCGCGTACGACAGTCTTCGGAGTCATCGCGAGGGCGAAGCCAATTCGCGGCGCCCAGTTGTTCCGGTCCGGGTCGACGAGGGCTCGGTTGTGGATGGAGCCGCTGCTCGCGAAGACCAGCGAGTTGGTCGTCGGATCGAAATTGCCCAGCCGGTTGTTAGCCTCCCACTGAGGAGTCGCAAATTCATAGCGAACGCCCACATTGAGCGTGAGCCGCGAGTTCACCTTGAAGTCGTCCTGTACGTAGGCGAAATGCATCCGCTGGCGGTAGTCGAGCACCTCGAAGTTGGTCTTCTCCAGGACACTTTGCGCGCCGGCTAGAAAGTCGGCCAGGTTGTAAAGATCGCTGCCCGAGCCGGGCGTCGGGCTCGAGAAGCGGCCCGCGTACTGGCTGCGGCCATACACCGGCGCCAGGTCGTTGATCTCTGTATTGATGCTCTGATGCTCGTAGCCGAACTTCAAGCTGTGCCGTCCGCGCAGATTCGAGTAATTCACCCTTGGGTTCCAGACGTCCGGATTCTGAAACTGCGGATTGCTGGTCTGGCGGCCCATGGAGGTGAATCCGTTCACCTGCTGGGAATTCAACCCGCCGCCGATCCGGGGATCTCTGGCGATGCCACGAATACCATAGGTGTCCTCGATATGCGGTTCGCCCGCGTTGACCGGCGTCTTGCCGCCCTCGGTCCTCGTGACGGCGAGGCGGAACTCCAGTAGCGAGGCCGGCGTGACGCTATGGGTAACCGCGCCGGCAAAGGCCTGATTGAACACGCGCACGTTCCCGTTTGCGTCGCCGCCCGAGGGTCCGGGGACCGTCGGAGGTTCAAACTGGTTCAACTCGCGGTGGCTGAACCGAAAGAAGGAAGTCACGCGATCGCTGATGTAATGGTCGATCTTGAAGTCGCCCTTATTGTCGGGTGTTCGGGCGGTGAGGAGCGACTCGAAGTTGTTGCCGATCCCGAGTGCGCCCGAGCCCGGCCGGTTCGGCGCGGGCAGATCCTGTAGGACCCGCTGCGCGAACGGCGTGATGACGCTGGCTGGAACCCGGTCGCCGCTGTAAGGCGCGCCCGTATAAGGATCGCGCACCGGCAACCCCAGGATGCCCTGCCGCGACTCCATCGTGGGCAGATTGGCAAACCGCAGTTCCTTCTGCACGCGGCGGAAGCCCTCGTAATCGGCGAACCAGAATGTCTTGTTGCGAATGATCCGGCCGCCCGCCGCGGCGCCGAACTGATTCTGGATCAGTACTGGCTTGCCGAACTGCGGCTTGAAGAAGCCCACCGCGTTGAGGCTCGTGTTGCGCATGAACTGCCACAGCGTGAAGTGGAGATCGTTCGTTCCGCTCCGTAGGCTGGCGTTGATCACCGCGCCGCCCGCGCGGCCGTACTCGGCGCTGAAATTGTTCGTGGTGACCTTGAACTCGCCGACCGCGTCCGGGGAAAGCTGTACCACTTGGTTCGAGAAGCCCTGGTTGCTGGTTCCGTACGAATTGTTCTCGACGCCATCCAACGTGAAGTTATTGTAGGAACTCCGCAGCCCATTGACGTGGTAGGAGGCGTCGCGGCCGTCGCGCATGCCGCGCATTGCCGGCGCCGTGCCGGGCGTCAGCAGCGTCAGGTCCGCGTAGGCGCGCCCATTCAGCGGCAGATCGACGATCTGCTTCTGCCCAATCACGGTCCCGCGAGAACTCGTGTCGGTTTCTAGCAGAGCGGCCGCCTCAACGACCGTCACGCTCTCGGTCACGTCGCCGACCTGAAGGCTCAGATCGACCCGCTGGCGCGCGCTCACCTCCACAGTGAACACGTCCGACAGCGCCCGCTTAAAACCCGGATGTTCCGCAGTCACCCGGAAGCGGCCAATGCGAACATTGAGGAACTGATAGTTGCCATTGTTATCGGTAACCGCCCGGTTGACGACGCCGGTATCGACGCCTTCAAGCAGCACCGCGGCGCCCGCGATCGCCGACCCCGTCGAATCGGTGACCGTGCCCAGCACGGCGGCAGTGTCGAACTGGGGCAAGGCCGGAACGGCGAGGCACAGGACCCATGCCACCAAACCCATAGTGCGCTTCATGCAGACCCTCCTGAAGATCGATTGAGACCAGAATTAGCCCTGGGAAGCATTATCCACGAAACGGGCATTGAGGTCTAGCCCAAACTAACACCGGGTCCGCAAAACCTTAATGTCGGCCGCGTGACGCTTCCATTACGGAGGGCAATTGCAGGCGGAGGAATTGCAACAGAGGAAACTGGGACTGGGGTGGCCGGTTACCGGCCACCCCTACTGCAAACGGCCTCCGCTCAGAAGTTGTAACGCAGGCTCAACTGGATCTCGCGATTGCTCGACTTGCCCGTCACTTTACCGAAGTTGGCGTTGCGCGGGTTCGTCTGCACGCCGCCCCAGTTCGGGTGGTTGGGGAAGTTGAAGAACTCCGCGCGAAAGGTGACGCGGTGATTCTCGTTGATCGCAAATTCCTTGAAGCCGGCGAGGTTCCAGTTCTGAAAGCCGGGG
>CAYPUQ010000066.1:0-15059 GCA_964413655.1 uncultured Solibacteraceae bacterium
GCTTGGCCACGCTCTGGATGGCCATCGCCGCCGACATGGGCGCGACGCTGCTGGTGACCTTCAACGGCCTGCGGCTACTTCGCGCAAGGGATGCACAGCCGAGCACGAAGGATAGGCCGGGCAACCTTCGTTATCGGCGCGCGGACGCCGTCACGTAGTGCAGGAGGGCCGTCGGCCGGAGCTTGAACTGCGAAACGGTGAGATTGCGGCCGTCCGCCGCGAACACGAGCATCTTCACCCAGTCGCCCTCGTCGCGGCCGTAGATGGCGGTGTAGTTGACGTTGCGGCGCTCGTTCACGATTACTACCGGACGCCAGGGTGGCGGAAGCCTGTTGAGGCTCCACGCCGGCCTCGAACGGAAGTCGCGCTCCAGAATCGCCAACCGGAAATCCTTCATCCCGAACGGACGAGCCGCACCGCCGGCGAGAAACGTCGCGAAGCCGAGAAATGGTACCCGGGCGCGATGGACTCCATCGCGCGACTCCAGATCCGCGACGATCTCGTCGAACTCCGCATCGGCAGCCCGGACGGGCGGCGGAATGCAGAAAAGACACGCCAGCGGCAATAACCCCAGCCGCGCGGTCATTCCTTCTTCTCCTTGCCGAGGTCGATTCGCGGAATGCCGAAGTTGCCGCCCAGGTCGCGGAGCCGCTCCGGATCGAGCGGGCCGACGATCTGAACCACTGTCAACTCCTTCGGCTCCGCCGCGAGAACCACCAGGCCGGTGATCTCTTTGCCGTCGGTCCGGAGATAGACGCCGGCGTTATCGCCGCCACCTTTGGCGCTGCGGACGTCCACTACCTTGGACCACTCGGGCGACCGCAATTGTGAGCGGATCTGTTCGACGTCGGCCAAGGTGTATTCACCTTCCTTCTCGAACTTAAGGCTGCGGACGTAAATGCCTTTCAGATCGGTCAACAACTGCTTCGCTTGCGCCTCGTCCTTTTTCTTTTCGGACAGGAAGCGCGAGGCCATCTGGAGCATGTTCCCGTCCAGTGTAACCTCGACGGTTTCACTCGCTTTTTTCGCCAGTTCGGCGAAGCGCGGTAGATCGAGCGGCTGCGCTACCAGCGAGCCGCAAAAGACGATGGACAAAATAAGGATTCTATTCATAACCTATCTCTCTCCGGCTCAACTGTTCGACTTTGGTTTGAGCCACTGCCATTTTCTCCGCCGTAATGTGAAGGGCGAGCAACACCTGCTCCTTGGCTTCCTGGCCGCGGCGGTGCTCACGATAAGACGGCAAGGCAATGCCGACCAGCAGGCTCGCGGCCACTGCCGCGACGGCCCACCACCGTGCGCGTGAAAGCCGTTGCGGCGGCGGGTCGATCCGCGCCATCACCCGTTCGGCGAATCCGGCCGGCGGATCCCGGCGTCCCAGCGCGGCACGTAGTTCATCTTCAAAACGGTTCATAGCACCACTCCCGTCTGGGTCTTTTCGAGCCGGCGGCGCAACACGGCAAGCGCCCGGTGCAGCCGCGTCCGAACCGTCGCTGCGGGTATCCGCAGCAGTTCGGCGATCTCCGGGGCATCCAGATCCTCGCCGTAGCGCAGCACGACAATCATCCGGCTCTGCTCGGGCAGCTTTGCGACCAGTCGCGCCAGCAAGCCCCGCAGCATGGGGTCGCCGGGCTCGCGCCGGTCAGCGAGCTCAGGGACGCGCTCCAAGCCGGTCCGCGGCTGCAACCGCCGCCGCCGGGTCTCGTCGATCGCTCGATGCACGGCTACCTTGCGCAACCACTGCGTCAAGTGGGCCGGCGACTCGATCTCGCCAAGCCTCTGGTGCAGTTGGAGGAACACATCCTGAGCCAGTTCCTCGGCGATGTGTGCGTTGGCGAGGTAGTGCCAGCCAATGCTGTAGACCATCGCTTGATGCCGGCGCACGATCACCTCAAAGGCGGCCGGGTCGCCCCGCGCCGCCCGCGACAGCACCGTGTGTTCGCTATCCTCGGCTGCCGGCATTGCTCGTCATCTCTATATACGGACGAGCGAGGCGCAGTGTGCCAGGAATCGGATCTTCAGGCCCTGCGGATGACGTACGTGCTCATAAGCTTGTCGTGCCAGCCCTGGTTGTCGCGATCGAACAGAATCCACAAGAATCCGAGCGAGAGGATCATGCCCGAGATCGCCTTGCCGATCCATTCGCGGATCAGCATGGTGAAGAAACCGGCCCGGCGGCCGTCCTCTTTGATGACCCGCATGCCCAGAATCAACTTTCCGGGCGTCGTTCCCTTAGCAAACAAGATAAACGCCCAGACGATGTAGGCGACAAACAGCAGACCGCCTGCAATCACGCCCAGACCGGCTCCTTCGTCCGTTCCCGTGGATACGCCGGCGCCGGCAATCCCGAACATCACAAGGATCGCCACCAACGGAACGAACACATCGAGAAAGTAAGCGCCAAGCCTCCTACCCGGCGAAGCCAGGCGGCCGATAGTCTGATTGACGACGTTTGTGTGACAGATTCCGCACCACCGGGCGCCAGCCGCGACCTCGGTGCTGCATGAGGGACAATTCGCCATGATCTCTCCTCCCTAACCGGCCGATTGACGGTGAATCGGCAGGTTTCCAATCTATCCCACAACGAGCGCCGGTGGCTACTGGCTGTCAGAAGATGATGCGCAGGCCGAGTTGCATGGTCCGCGGCGAAGTGGCGCTGGTGACTGTGCCGAAGCCGGGCGAATCCAGGGTCCGGTTCGGGAGATCGAAGTCCGGGTGGTTGAATGCGTTGAACGATTCACCGCGGAACTGGATGTAGCGGCCTTCGCCAAAGGCGAAGTTCTTCACCAGCGAGAAGTCGAAGTTCACGAGGTTGTCGCCACGTAGAATGCCGCGTCCGGCGTTGCCGAAAGTGAAGTCCGGCGGCGCCTGGAATGCATTGACGTCAAACCACCGGCCGATCGTTCGCTCGGATCGCGGCAGATTACCGTTGGCCAGCCGGTTTGCTCGCAGTCCACCCGCGGAGAACGAATTGGTGGTGTTGGTCTGGGTGGTCACCGTGAACGGACCCGCGCTCTGGAGCGTGGAGATGGCGCCGATCTGCCAGCCGCCGACGATATGGGAGAGAACGCCGCTGGTTGTGAAACGGCGGCCCTTGCCGAAGGGGACGTCGTATACGGCGCTCGATACCCACCGATGGTTGATGTCAATCGACAGCGGCCCCTTGTCGAGCCGGCGGTTGTAGTAGTCCATGAAGATCTGGTCGTCGCCGAAGCCCGCCGACTGATTGATGTTGCCGATGTTGCGTGCCCAGGTGTACGAGGTAAGGAAGTTCAGTCCGCCGGAGAACCGCTTTTCGAGCTTCACGACGCCGGCGTGATAGTTGTTGGCGCCCATCGTAGGAAGCAGGATCTGCACGTTGTTGAATTGCGGGAAAGGGCGCCGCACCTGCGCGTTACCGGGCCCCAGCAGATTGAAGGGCACTTGGTTCATGTTTATGCTCGAGATCGGCATCTTGCGGCCGAGGTTCCCAAGATACTGGACCTCAACGAGCATGTTGCCGCGCAATTCGCGCTGTACGCTGAAGCTGAACTGCTGGGCGTAGCCGGTGCGGCGGCCGCGCTCGTAGAACTGGACGTTGGTAGTGGGCTGGCTGCCGAACGGCACGGCGCCGAAGCGGTCGTCACGAGTTTCGGGGGTGAGCGGCACGTTCGATCCGTCGCGGAGGAAGAATGCCGGCGTGACGCCGTTGTCCGGCGAGTTTCGGGCCGCCGACAGCTCGTAGCCGAGCGAGGCCGAGTTCGGCGCGCCGGCGGCGAACGGGTGCTCGAAGAAGATTCCATAACCGCCGCGTATCACCCAGCGGTCGCTGCCGAACGGGCGCCAGGCGAAGCCGAAACGCGGCCCCATGTTGTTCCAGTCGGTGTTGTAGGGCTGCTCGGGCCAGCCATCGACGCCAGAGAATTTCACGACGCCGGGCGTGCCGGAAACCGGGTTGATCTGGGTCAGATCGAAGCTGTTCATCCTGTCGTTCCCGTCGGTGATGGGCGTGTCGGTTTCCCAACGAAAACCGAGGTTAAGGGTGAAGGTTGGACTGATCTTCCAGTCGTCCTGGACGAAGCCAGCGAGATAGTAGCTGTAGCGGTCCAGCACCTCGGTTTCGCGCTGCTGGAAGCCGTTGACAAAACCGAGCATGAAAGTGGCGAAGCCTGTTCCAGTCTGCGCGTTGCCGGGGATGCCGCTGCCGGTCGTGGCAAAGTTGAACTGGCCGGAGGTGATTTGGCGGAAAATCTCATAGTTCGTGCTGCGCCGGACCTCGCCGCCGAACTTGACCAAGTGCATTCCCTTCACCCACGTCAGTGAAGGAACGATCTGCTGCTGCCGGATCGGCGCCTGCAAGCGGTGTGTGCCGTTGCCGAGGCCGGCGATGCCCGCCGGACTGATGACCGGGAATGTACCGGAGGGGACTCCTTGCAGGCCAATCTGCTGCACGATGTCGCTGCCGAGGCCGGCCGGCGCGGCGATGGCCCGCCGCGTGGCGTGCGTGAAGCGCAGGTCGAGGATCAGGTTCGGGCTCAGCGTGTGCGTGTCGGCGAAGAGGTAGGTTTGCTGGAGTCGGTCCGAGGTGAACGTGCCCTGCGGGTCGGCGATCGGATCGGGGTAGTTGCTGGTCCAGGAGATGGGATCCTTGTTAATCACCATGCGGAAGTAGAAGCGGTTGGCGTTCGAGAAGACGTGGTCGACGCGCGCCGTTACGTTGTCGCGATCGAAGCGCTGCGCGCGATTGGCGCTGAAGTTCTGCGCCCCGGCGAGATTGACCGGTGCTCGATTGGGCCGTGGCCAGAAGTCGAGCAACTGCCGCGACACCGGATCGATCCGGCTTTGCGGAATCACGTTGCCGGGGAATTGGGTGCGAGTCACGGTATTGCCCACGGTCTGGTTCGAGAGCGGATCGAAGACGCGCAGAAGCGTGCCCTGGACGTTGAAAGTCTGCGAGAAGTCGCCGCCGCGCTGTAGGTCGGTTGGGACCGTCAGAACCTGCGTGGAGCCGTCGGAGCGCCGGGTGCCTTCGTAGCCGGCAAAGAAGTGCGTGCGGTCCTTGATGACCGGGCCGCCGAGCGTGCCGCCAAATAGGTTGTAGCGTAGCGGCGCGCGGAGTTTCCGTCCATCCTGGATGGGCGCGAAGAATCCGGCGGCGTCCATTTTATCGTTGCGGAAGAACTCGAAGGCGCTGCCGTGGATCTGGTTGGTGCCGGACTTCGTGGTCGAAATGATGAGGCCGCTCGCGGAACCGCCGTACTCGGCGGCGTAGCCGTTCTGAACAACGCGGAACTCTTTGATCACTTCCACCGGTGGATCGGTGTCTACCTGGCCGATGCCGAGGCGCATGTTCTGAATGTTGCCGCCGTCGAGCCAGAACATCTGGTTCTGGACGCGGCCGCCGGCCAGCGAGAAGTTCGGCTTTGCTTGGCCGGCGTAGTTGATGAACACGGCGCCGCCGATCAGTTTGGTGAGTTCGAGAGCCCGCCGTCCGCTCAACGGCATGTCGCTTACGACGCGGCTGTCGATCATCTGCGAAACTGTCGAACTGGCGCTTTCCAGGAGCGGCGCCTCGGCCGAGACGGTGACGCTTTCGGCCATGTCGCCAATCTCCAGTAGCAGGTCCAGCGTAATGACATCGGCGGTTTGTAGGACCAGTCCGGGGCGGGTGTACCGCTTGAAGCCGGGCTGCGAGGCGGTCAGGGTGTAGCGCCCAGGCTGCAGAAACGGTAGAACGTAGATGCCCGACTCGTTACTGACGGCCTGGGTGCGGACACCAGTTTCCTCGTTCTGTGCAACAACAGTCGCGTTCGGTATGAGCGCGCCACCCGGATCGAGGATGCGCCCGTCAACGCGGGCCTGTTGCGCGGCTAGTGGGAGACAGAGAAACGCGCTCAGCAGAATGAGCTTCCATACAGGTCGCATGGTCAATGACCCCTTTCCGCATTAAGAGATGTTAATAGATAAGCGCCTCTTAATACCTCCTGTAGTATATATCCAGCGGGCGAAAAAAGGGCCGGAAACTTAACCTTGGGGCTGAGGCAGTGTTCGGCCGTAGAGTTTGCGCAGTATGCTAAGAATCTCGACCAGAATCGAGGTCAGGTCGGCGAGGCTGATCTGGTGCCGCCAGATCAGCTTTCGCTCGTAGGCGTCCTCATTCATCAGGCCCCGGAGCTTCTTTTCGAGCCGCTTCAACTCCTCGTAGAGATCGTCCGGCGGCCGCGGCTCCCGTTCCCGGGTCTGGTCGATCTTCGCGCCGATCCCATCGATGTCGTGGTCGTGAAGAACGCGCCGCGCTCCCCTAACGACCTCGGTAATGTTGCTGTTCTGGTCCGAAACAGCGACGATATCGTCGCGAAGCTGCAGTCGGCGCACCTCAGCGGCGGCCGGACTCCGCAGCCGGCACTCGACGATATCGGCGACCAGTTCGGCAAAGGCTTTCAATTCGACGGAATTCATGTCCATGATCCACATCCTTTCGCACCCTCGATCCTGGGTATCCAGGCAGGAGAAGTATACGCCTGGCGTGCCAGAGAGGCAATCCCCAAAACCTGCACCTAACAGGTCATGTGACTTGCGGTCCGTAGCGATGCGGCATGGCGTCGGCGCGAATGGCGGCCAGGAAGGCTTCCCAGGCGTCGGGGAAGGGCTGGAGGACTTTGCGGAGGAGTTTCTTGAAGTCCTCCCAATCGGCACGGGGGATGTCGCCGCGCAGGTCGGCTGGAGGCGACGGCGCGGTTTGTGCGGCTCGGGCCGGGTCTGGAGCCAGCGCCCGCGACGCATTCTGGCGAAACCGCATCGTGGGTGTCTAATCGGTTCGGAGGTCGAATGTCCCCATAGAGTTAGATCTCTCGTCGAGGTGTCCGTTTTTGGGATTAGGACCATCGTGAATTTTTTCTTGGCGGCTCGGTCGAAACGGTGTCGGGCTATGCGTTTTGAAGGCATGGTCGAATCCTTGGTGCGCGCGTGGATTTGCGGCGCCCGGGCGCAGGTTCACTCACGTGACCAGGATGGCGGGTTCGGGCGGTTTCGGTGGGGAGGGGGTCTGTAAGGGATTGATTTTCGCGGAGCAGGCGGAGCGGGAGTTTGTGGTGATATAGGGACTGGAAGTGAACACAATGTCGAAGACCCCGCGAATCCTGCCGCTGGCGGCGATATCGATCCTCTCTCCGCTGCTTGGCGCCGAGCCTAACCTGGCGATCGTTGAGAAGAAGGCCGGCCAGGTCGGCTTCTACTCGGCCGATGGACGCCGTTTGGGCGGCGTGGCTGTGGGACAGTATCCGCACGAGATCATCCTGTCGCCCGACCGCAAACTGGCCTACGTGTCCGACAACGGCGTGTTGTGGATGACCAATCCCGGCGAGGGCGGTAATACGATCTCGGTGATCGACCTGGCTTCCCGCAAGCGCGTCGCCGTTATCGACCTCGGCCAGTACCGGCGGCCGCATGGGATGGACATCCACGGGCCGACGAACCGCATGGTCTGCACGATCGAGAATCCGGACGGGATGCTGCTCATCGACCTCGCGGCGCGCAAAGTGGTTCGTATGTACGATGTGAAAGGCGCGTCGCCGCACATGGTGATCCTCGACCCGAACGGCGAGTGGGCCTACGTCAGTAACACGGCAACTCACACCGTCGCCGCCGTGCATCTGGCAAGCGGGGAGGTCAAGCCGATCCCAACCGATGAGCGGCCGCAGGGCGGGGTCTTCGCGGCTGACCGGAAGACGCTATACCTGACCAATTCCGACGGCAACTCGATCTCGATTATCGACACGGCGAAGAAGGAGCGCGTTGGGACGATCCGCACCGGCAAGGGGCCAGGGCGGATCGCGATCACGCCCGATCAGAAGACGCTGGTCTACAACCTTCAACCTGGCCAGGGGGTGGGGTTCGCCGACATCGCCACACGCAAGCAGGTCGCCGAGATCGCCCTGGGTGGAAATCCGCTATCGCTGACCATGACGACCGACGGCAAACTGGCCTACGCGGGGATTCAGGACCAGGACCGTGTGGCGACGATCTCGGTGCCCGAGCGCAAGATCGTTCGCGTGTTCTCGACGCCCAAAGATGCGGGGCCCGACCCGGTGCTGCCGCTGCCGTAGGGAGTTACTGCGGACCGGCCCTTTGAGCAGCGCGGAAGGGTCGCGAGGGCGGCGCCGCTATGCAAACCAGTTGGTCGAAGGATAAGCGACCAGCACAGCGGCGTCTTCCGACTCCAGGCGAAGCTCGTCAATTGGCGCGGGCACGAGCCACGCTTCGCCCGGCGCGATGTCAGCGGCGCCCATGCGGGCTCGGCCGCGGAGCGGCACCAGCAGGTGGAAGTACGGGGTTGGCAGGTAGCACGTTACGGATCCGCGGAAATCCCAGAGTTCCATGGTGAAGTAATCGGATTCGGTTAGCAGGGTGCATTCCGCGGTCAGCGGACGTGGTGTGTTGACGACCCCGTAGGATTCGAGCGACGCGACGGCCAGACCGTGATCGAGGTGCAATTCGCGTGGGCGGCCGTAGTCGTACAGGCGATAGGTGATGTCGGAGTGCTGCTGCACTTCCACGATGCGCAGGCCAGCGCCGATGGCGTGGACGGTCCCGGCCGGCACGAGGAAAACGTCGCCGGCTTTGGCGGGATGCCACTGGAGGACCTCCATGAAGGTTCCATCGGCGAGGCGGCGGCGGACCTCCTCGGGGGTGAGCGTCTCGCGGAATCCGAGCGCGACGGCAGCGTCCGGTTCGGCGTCCACGACGTACCATGCCTCGGTTTTGCCGAGGCAGTTGTGGTGGGCTCGGGCGTACTCGTCGCTCGGATGAACCTGGACGGAGAGGCGCTCGGCGGTATAGAGGAACTTGAGCAGCAGCGGGCAGTACGAGCAGGGAGCGCCGAGAAGCCGCTCTCCGTCGCGGGCCAGGACATCGTGAAAGAGACCGTGCGCGGTCTGGATGGACCCAGCCGTCAGCCACGCCTCGCCGACCGGCTGTTCGGGCCGGACGTGCGGGAACCACGGGGCAAGATCGCGCACACCCCAGACTCGCTTGTGAAACTCAGGGGTAAGTCGGATAGGATCGAGCATGCGCCTGAAACAGAGTAGCATTCCAATTCCAATGGCGAGGAGCAAGAATGGCTGAGTATCCGGGAGCGGAGCGGGAGCGGCGGATCGCCGCGCCGGTCTTGCGGGAGGCGGTTTCGACGGTCTTTGAGCGGTGCGGGATGTCCGCGGCGGATGCCAGCGTGCTGGCCGAGTCGCTGGTTCATGCCGACCTGCGGGGCGTTCACTCGCACGGCGTGATGCGCGTGCCGGAATACGTGGACAAGTTGACGACCGGCGGAGTGAATCCGCGCGGGCGGCCGTTCGTCACACGCGACAACGGGAACGCGCTGGTCGTCGATGGGGCAAACAGCATGGGGCAGATCGGCGGGAGTTTCGCGATGCGCGAGGCCATCCGGCGCGCGGAGGACGCGAACATCGCGGTGGCGGCCGTCCGCGGCAGCAACCACTGCGGCGCGATGGCTTGGTTCGCGACGATGGTGCTGCCCGCGGACATGATCGGCTTCGCGGCCACCAACGCACTGCCGACGATGGCGCCGTGGGGCGGCCGCGACAAGATCGTCGGCATCAATCCCGTGGCGATCGCGATTCCGGCGGGCACGGAGCACCCGCTGGTGCTGGATGCGGCGTTCAGCTACTCGTCCCACGGAAAGATCCGCGTGTACCACCAGAAGGGTTTCCCGATACCGCCGCAGTGGGCTTTCGACGAGGACGGCAACCCGACGACGGATACCGCGAAGGCGCTTCAGGGGCTGTTGCAGCCGATCGGGGAGTACAAAGGTGCCGGGTTGGCGATCCTGGCCGGCGTGCTATCGAGTCTCTTGTCGGGAGCCGCGTACGGGACCGAGTTGGGCAACATGATCGACGGGCCGGCGCCGGGCCGCGACGGCCACATCTTCGCCGCGCTGCGGATCGCGGCATTCGTCGAGGTGGAGGAGTTCAAGTCGAGAGTGGACGGCGTGATCCGGCAGATCCGCGAGAGCCGCCGGGCGGAGGGGGTTGAACGGCTCTGGGCGCCGGGTGGACTGGAGGCAGAGACCGAGGCCCAAAACCGGCGCGACGGCATCCCGCTGAACGAGGAGACGATTGGCGGGTTGGAGGGTGCGGCGGCGCGTGTAGGAGCGAGGGTTGCGCTGTAGACCGGATGCTACCCTGAGAGCTTGAGGCGGCATCCGCTATTCCTCGCCTACCTGGCGCTCATTTCCGTTTGTTTCTTCTGGGGAACGACGTACCTGGGAATTCGGATGGCCCTGGAATCGTTCCCACCGTTCGTGCTGGTTTCGGTGCGCTTCTGCATTAGCGGCGGCCTGCTGCTGTTGTTCGCCTGGTGGCGCGGGATGCACATTCCGCGCGGCCGCGATTTGGTGCGTACGGGTTTATTTGGCGTCATGATCCTCGGCGCCGGAAACGCGTGCCTCACGGTGGCCGAGCAGTGGATTCCGTCGAGCTTGGCGGCGCTCTTCATCGCCCCGTCGCCGTTCTGGATGGTGGGGCTGGAAGCGGCGCTGCCGGAGGGGGAGAGACTGCGAGGCTCGACGATCGTGGGCATGCTGATCGGCTTTGCCGGGACGGCGCTCTTGGTGGCGCCGGACCTGATGGCGTCGGGATTCAGCGGGGATATCTGGCGCGGCTTTCTCCTGCTCCAGATCGGTTCGGCGAGTTGGAGTTTCGGATCGGTCTTGCAGCGGCGTCACAAGACACAAGCTCATCCGGTGGTGAGTGGCGCGGTGCAACAATTGGCCGCCGGACTGGCCTTTGCCTTGCCGGCCTTGGTGGTGAAGAGCCAGCCGGCGGTGTGGTCGGGGCGCGGCTTGTGGGCGTTAGTCTACTTGATCGTCTTCGGGTCGATCGTGGGCTATAGTTCTTACGTCTATGCGCTGAGCCGGTTGTCCGTTGCGCTGGTATCGATCTACACATACATCAATCCGATCGTCGCGGCGATCCTGGGGTGGTTGTTCTATCGCGAGCCGTTCGGCCGCCACGAATCGCTGGCCCTGGCGCTGGTTCTCGTGGGCGTGGCGGTGGTGAAGCACTTCGCGCCGCGGGAACGGGCCGGCGTCAGGTATCCTTCCGCAACAACCGCGCCCCTACCAAGCCGCCAATCGCCGACAGCGAAGTAAACAGCAGGAACCCGACCAGCGCGGCGAACAGCAGCGCCTCGGCGCTGCCGAGCAACTCGAGCATCTGCGTGCCCTGTTCCTCGGGGATGTCTTTGCGGCTCATCGCGTCGCGGAGCATCTCTTGAAAACCGCCCTGGGAGCGGGCAAGAATGGCCACAATCGCCAGCAGCGACGACGCCACCAGGCAACAAAAGAAGCCGGTCAGCCAGCCGATCCGGGCGCCGATCCGGAGCGAGACGCTCTGTCCGGTGCGGCGCACGTAGAGCGCCACCGCGAGGAAGCCGGAGAACAAGAGCCAGCCGAAGACCCACATCCGCTGGATTGCGCCGGGCATCGGCAGCGACATCAGCAGGAGTGACAGGACGCCGACGAGAAGAGCGCAGCGGATCGCGATGCGGCGGGAGAAGACGACCGAGATGTCCGCCGATGCCGTGGCGACGGGCGTGAAAGGGGGAGGCTCGATCGGCCGCTGAACCGGTTCGGTTTCGACCGGTTCCCGCGCGATGAGGTCCTCGCGCTGGGGCTTGCCGCAACGGTGGCAGAACAGCGCGTCGGGTGGAAGCTCCGCGCGGCATGTGCAAAACGTTGGCACAGCTAAAGTGTGGCGCAGTCGCGGCAATGGGAGCAAGTGAGAGAGAGGGTATGCTAACAGATTGAACCGATGAGCACGCAAACATTACTGGTGGTGGCGAATCCGTCGTGGCGCTATTTGGCCGCACTCGATCGGCTGCCGAACAACACACGGATTGTGGTGGGCAATCAGCCAGAGACCTTTCGCGAGGCTGGGGCGGAGGCGGACGCGATTCTGAATTGTTTCCGGTCCCAGAGCGAATTTCGCCACGCGTGGGACGCCGCGCCGAACGTGCGGTGGGTCCACTCGATGTCGGCCGGGCTGGACTCGCTGCTGTTTCCGGAATTGGTGGAGAGTGCGGTGACACTGACCAATGGCCGGGGCGTGTTCAGCAACTCGCTCGCCGAGTTCGCGCTCGGCGGGTGCCTGTTCTTCGCCAAGGATTACCGGCGGCTACTGCGAAACCAGGCGGCTGGACGGTGGGAGGAATTCGATAGTCTGGAGTTGCGCGGGACCACCATGGGTATCGTCAGCTTCGGCACCATCGGACAATCGGTGGCGAGACTGGCGGGGGCTTTCGGGATGCGGGTGCTTGCGCTGCGGCGAAACCCGGATCAGCCGCAGGGCCGCGAATTGGCCGAGAAGATCTATCCGTCCGAGGGTCTTCACGAGATGTTGGGCCAGAGCGACTTTGTCACGGTGACATCGCCGCTGACGCCGGAGACGAAGTACCTGATCGACGAAGCAGCTTTGCGCGCGATGAAGCCCTCGGCGGTGATTATCAACGTTGGGCGGGGTCCGGTGATCGAGGAGGCTGCGCTCATCCGGGCGCTCCAGGAGAAGTGGATTCGCGGCGCGGCGATCGATGTTTTCGAGGAAGAGCCGCTGCGCGACGGGCATCCGCTCTATGCGATGGACAACCTGTTTCTGTCGCCGCATTGCGCCGACCATACCCACACGTGGCTGGACGACGCGATGAATTTCTATGTGAAGAACTTCGAACGGTTCGCTAACGGCGAGCCGCTTGAGAACGTGGTCGACAAAAGACGTGGCTATTAGCGGGCGGGGCGGCCTGCGAGGCCGCCGCAGGCCGGAGGCCTGCCCCACGTCATCATGCGGTTGAGGTGTTTCGATGCGTCACACTGTTCTGCTCTTCTGCCTGGCGGCCGCCGCCGCTGGCCAGTCCTACAAACCGGCGCCAGAAAACCTAAAGGCGCGCGAGTGGTTTCAGGACGCCAAGTTTGGCCTGTTCGTTCACTGGGGCGTGTACAGCGTCCTCGGCGACGGCGAATGGGTGATGAACAACAAGAAGATCTCCGTCGCCGAATACGAGAAGCTGGCGCCGAAGTTCAACCCGGTGGAGTTCAACGCGGCCGAGTGGGTGGCGATGGTGAAGGACGCCGGGGTTAACTACATCACTATCACCAGTAAGCATCACGACGGCTTCGCCATGTGGGGGACGAAGCAGGGCAAGTGGAACATTGTGGACGCCACGCCTTACAAGAAGGATGTGCTGAAGATGCTGGCCGATGAATGCCACAAGCAGGGCGTCAAGCTGTTCTTCTACCATTCGCATCTCGACTGGCACCATCCCGATTACTATCCGCTCGGCCGCACCGGCCACGCCTCGGGCCGTCCAGGCGGGGGCAACTTCAACCGCTACCTCGACTACATGGACGCACAACTCCAGGAACTGCTGACGGGCTACGGCCCCATCGGTGGTATCTGGTTCGACGGCTGGTGGGACAAGCCGGACGCCGACTGGCGGCTGGAGAAGACGTACTCGCTGATCCACCGCCTGCAACCGGCGGCGCTGATCGGTAACAACCACCACCGGAAGCCGTTCGACGGCGAAGACTTCCAGATGTTCGAGAAGGATCTGCCTGGACAGAACACCTCCGGCTTCAGCGGCGAGGCCGAGATTGGCGCGCTGCCTTTGGAGACGTGCGATACGATCAACCGGGCGTGGGGCTATAGCGCCAGCGATAAACGCTTCAAGAGCACGCGCGAGCTGATTCATTACCTGGTGCGCTCGGCCGGCTACAACGCGAACTTCCTGCTCAATGTCGGGCCGATGCCCAGCGGCAAGATTCAGCCGGAGTTCACCGAGCGGCTCCGCGAAATGGGGCAGTGGATGCGCAAGAACGGGGAATCGATTTACGACACGCGCGGCGGACCGATCACGCCGCGGCCGTGGGGCGTCACCACCCGGAAGGGCGGCCGGATCTACATTCACGTGCTCGACTGGCAGGACGAGTTGCTCGCGCTACCGTCGCTTGGGAAAGTGAAGAACGCGCGGCTGATGTCGAACGGTCAGGCGGTGGAGATGCGTGATATGGCGGGCGGCGTCATCCTGCGGCTGCCGGCGGCGATGCGCGATCCGGTGGATACGATCGTCGTGGTGGATAGCGCCGCGCCGTGAGCCTCACGATCGACGATGTTCGGGAGGCGGCGCGGCGGATTGCGCCGGTCGCCAAGCGGACGCCTGTTCTCACCTCGCGTTTGTTCAACGAGCGCACCGGAGTCGCGGCACGGTTCAAGTGCGAGAACTTTCAGACCGGCGGGTCGTTCAAGATACGCGGCGCGGCCAACCTGATCTTTTCGCTGAGCGAGGAGGAGCGGGCACGCGGTGTGGTTGCCTTTTCGTCCGGCAATCATGCGCAGGCCACGGCGATCGCCGCTCGGCACGCCGGCGCCGCGGCAACGATTGTGATGCCGGACGACGCTCCGCGCTCGAAGGTCGAGGCGACGCGGGCTTACGGGGCGCAGATCGTTTCCTACGACCGGTTGCGCGAGGACCGCGAGGCCATCGGCCGGCGTCTGGCCGAGGAGACGGGAGCCGTGCTGGCGCCGCCGTTCGATCATCCCAAGATCATTGCGGGGCAGGGGACGGTGGCGCTGGAGCTTTTGGAGGAGTGTCCGGATCTCGACGCGTTGGTGGTGTGCGTCGGCGGCGGGGGATTGTTATCGGGTTGCGCGACGGCGGCGAAGGCACTGAACCCGGAGATCCGCGTGTTTGGCGTGGAGCCGGAGCGCGCGAACGATACCTGGCAGTCCTTTCGGGTGGGGCGCATCGTGCAGATCCCACCGCCCGATACGATTGCCGACGGCCTGCGCCCGACGGCGCCGGGTAAGCTGACGTTCCCGATTATCCAACGGCTGGTGGAGGATATTCTCCTGGTGAGCGAAGAGGAGATCCGGGAAACGGTAAAGTATGTCATGACGCGGATGAAGACGGTGGTGGAGCCCAGCGGCGCGGTGGCGGCCGCGGCGATCTTGTGGGGAAAACTGCCAAAGGGGATTCATCGCCCGGGCATCGTTGTTTCCGGGGGCAACGTCGACTGG
>CAYPUQ010000066.1:15159-19091 GCA_964413655.1 uncultured Solibacteraceae bacterium
CCCGCGGCGCGCCCAGTGGACTTCGCGCGCGACATCCAGCCGATTCTGCGCACCAGTTGTCTCGCGTGCCACGGTCCCGCGCAGCAGTTGAGCGGCCTGCGCCTCGACAACCGCGATGACGCGTTGAAGGGCGGTTACTCGGGAGCGGTCATCCGGCCCGGCGAAAGCGCGGCCAGTTCCCTGGTGCATCGCATCGCGGGCCACGGCGAACTGATGCCCATGCCGCCGGCCGGAAAGCGGCTGACTCCGGACGAGGTCGGCTTGGTGCGAGCCTGGATCGACCAAGGCGCACGGTGGGCAGAAGGGGGTGCGAAATCCGCAGTGGCCGCCGCGGGTCCAAGCAGTTCGCACTGGGCATTTCAGCCGATCCGCCGACCAGAGCCGCCGCGGGCTCGCGACAGGGCGCAGGTGCGCAACCCGATTGACGCTTTCATTCAGGCGCGGCTTGAAAGGGAAGGTATTCCGCCATCGCCCGAGGCGGACAAGCGCACGCTTCTGCGGCGCGTGCATCTCGACCTGACTGGTCTGCCGCCGACGCCGCGCGAGGCCGCCGAGTTCGTTGCCGACACTCGCGCGGACGCTTACGAGCGCGTGGTGGACCGGCTGCTCCGCTCGCCGCACTACGGCGAGAAATGGACGCGGCACTGGCTGGATCTGGCCCGTTACGCCGATTCGGACGGATACGAAAAGGACTGGGTGCGCCCACACGCCTGGCGCTGGCGGGAGTGGGTGATCGACGCCATCAACCGCGACATGCCGTTCGACCAGTTCACGGTCGAGCAGATCGCCGGCGATCTGCTACCCAACCCGACCATCGACCAGCGTGTCGCTACGGGCTTTCATCGCAACACGCTCACCAACCGCGAAGGCGGCGTGGATAACAACCAGTTCTTGTTCGAGAACACGGTGGACCGCGCCAGCACGGTGGGTACAGTCTGGCTGGGATTAACGATGGGCTGCGCGCAGTGCCACGACCACAAGTACGACCCAATCTCGCAGAAGGACTTCTACCAGTTTTTCGCGTTCTTCGACAACTTGGAAGAGGTGGATATCGATGCTCCGATGCCGGGTGAAGTGGGGCCGTGGCTGGCAAAGAAGGACGAGTACGAACGTAAGCGCCAGGAGATTCTCAATCTCTACTGCGTGCCGGAGTTGATGGCGGACTGGGAAAAGAACATGCTCCGGGCGGCCGATTACCCTGGCGCGCGGACCGACTGGGATCTGGCTTGGGACGTGCTGCTGAAACTGACCGTGGGCGGCGACGGCGAGAAGATCATCCGCAAGCCCCGCGCGGAGCGGACGGCGCGGGAGGAGCGCATTCTGACCGATCACTTCGTCCGGAACTACTTCTTCGCTATCGGCAAGAAGAAGACCGACGAACTCGGCTTCGAAGATTTGAAGCAAAAGCTCGACGACCTCGACGCGGAGTATCCGCATCTCTCGCAGGCGATGACGATCGCCGAGGCGGGACCGCCGAGCCCGTCGCATTTGCGAGTCCGCGGGGACTACAAGTCGCCCGGCATCCCGGTTGAGCCGAATGCCCCGGCGGCGCTGCCGCACCTGAAATCCGCCGGCGACCGTCCGACGCGGCTTGACCTCGCACTCTGGCTCGTGTCGGCGGAGAACCCGTTGCCGGCGCGGGTGGTTGTGAACCGGTACTGGCAGGAATTCTTCGGCCAGGGGCTGGTGGAGACTTCGGACGATTTCGGCACGCAAGGCACCGTCCCCACCCACCCGGATCTGCTCGACTGGCTGGCGGCCGAGTTTCGCGACAACGGCTGGTCGATGAAGAAGATTCACCGGTCGATCGTTACGTCGGCGGCTTACCGGCGGGCGTCCGATGTCCGGCCGGACCTCCGCGAGAAGGACCCGCGCAACCAGCTTCTCGCACGTCAGAATCGATTGCGGCTGCCGGCCGAAATAATTCGCGACGCCACGCTGGCGGCGGCGGGTTTGCTGGACACGACCATCGGCGGAAAGAGCGTTCGGCCGCCGCAGCCGGAGGGTGTGACTTCGATCGGGTACGGCGCGGGTACTAAGTGGCAAGTGAGCGAAGGCGGCGACCGGTACCGCCGCGGCCTGTACATCCACTTCCAGCGCACCACGCCCTATCCGCTGCTGGCGAACTTCGACGCGCCGCTGAGCACGGGAACCGCGTGCAAGCGGAGCCGGTCGAACACCCCCTTGCAGGCTCTCAATCTGCTAAACGATCCGGTGTTCCTAGAAGCGGCCCAGGCGCTGGCCTGGCGCGTGTCGCGCGAAGCGGCGCGGGATTTCGAAGCCCAACTCGATCGCGCATTCGAACTCGCGTTCGCGCGGAAGCCCAGCGGAGAGGAACGCCAGCGGCTGCGGGCCTACTTCGACAAGCAGAGGTCCATCTTCGACAGCGAGCCGGATGCCGTGCGCGCGCTGGCCGTCGAAGGAATCGGCGAGGCGGCCTGGATCGGCGTGGCCAGCGTCCTGCTCAACCTGGATGAATTCATCGTGCGGGAGTAACCGATGACCGGGAAGGATTTTCAACTCATCCAATCCCGCCGCCAGTTCTTTCGGAACTGCGCCGGAGGTATCGGCACGGCGGCGCTCGCACACCTGCTGGCGGCGGAGGGCCGCGCGGCGGACGATCCGCTTGCGCCCAAGCAGCCGCACTTCCCGGGCACGGCGAAGAACGTCATCTTTCTGTTCATGGAGGGCGCGCCGAGCCAGATGGATCTCTTCGATCCGAAACCGGCGCTGCAGAAATGGCATGGCAAACCGCTGCCTCCGTCGCTCACCAAGGGCCTGAAGCTGGCGTTCATCAAGCCCACTGCAGCGGTGCTCGGCAGCCCGCGCGAGTTCGCGCCGCGCGGCCAGTGCGGCATGGAACTGTCCGAGTTGCTGCCGAACCTCGCCACCGTGGCCGATGATATCTGCCTGGTCCGCTCGATGCAGAGCGAGGCGTTCAACCATCATCCGGGGCAGTTGATGCTGTTCACCGGTCACTCACAGGTGGGCCGGCCGACGCTGGGCGCGTGGACGCTTTACGGGCTAGGCAGCGAGTCGCAGAACCTGCCAGGTTTCGTCGTACTCAGCTCGGGCGTCGGGACCAGCGCCGGGTCGGACAACTTCTCCAGCGGCTTCCTGCCGACATCGTACGCGGGCACAGTCTTCCGCAATACGGGCGATCCGATTCTGTACCTTTCGAATCCGCCGGGCATCAGCGATGCCACCCAGCGCGCGCGGCTGGACGCCATCACCGATCTCAACAGGATGCGCGAAGAGCGCACCGGCGACCGGGAGATCGCCTCGCGCATCCACGCCTACGAACTCGCCTTCCGGATGCAGTCCTCCGCGCCGGAGCTGCTGGACTTCTCGAAGGAATCGCCCGCGACGTTGGAGATGTACGGCGTCAACGAGGAGCGCACGAAGCAGTATGGGACGAACTGTCTGCTGGCGCGGCGCATGGTGGAGCGCGGCGTGCGGTTCGTGATGCTGATGCACGCAAGCTGGGACCACCACAGCAGCATCAACAGGGGATTGGAACGGCAGTGCGGCGCCACGGACAAACCGGCGGCCGCGCTGATCAAGGATCTGAAGCAGCGCGGCATGCTCGACAACACCCTCGTGGTGTGGGGTGGCGAGTTCGGGCGCACGCCGATGTCGGAGGTCCGCCGGCCAGAAGAGGCGGACAACGCCGGGCGCGATCATCATCCGGACGGATTCAGTTTGTGGCTGGCCGGCGGCGGCGTTCGCGGCGGCCAAGTGGTCGGCAAAACGGACGAGCTTGCCCTCAACATTGTGGAGGACAAGATCACCGTCCACGATTTACAGGCGACGATTCTGCACTGCCTCGGCTTCGACCATACGAAGCTGACCTACCGCCACATGGGCCGGGATTTCCGGCTGACTGATGTGCATGGTGAGGTGGTGAAGAAGCTGTTGGTTTAAGGCGTTTG
>CAYPUQ010000067.1:0-19066 GCA_964413655.1 uncultured Solibacteraceae bacterium
CGGGTGGTGCGCCAGCGCTCGGGGGATTCCATGGCTTCGGGAGCGGAGTGCTCGTCGAGCATCTTCGCGCGGACGGAGGCGCCTAGTCCGTGCTCGACCAGCCGGACCACCTTTGGCTCGGGGCTCAGGTTGGCGACCAGCAGGCGGCGGCGGGGGCCGGCGCGGAGGGCCATCGCCTCCACTTCGAGTTTCGCGTCCGAGTGGCAGCGTACGACTTCGCCGCCGGCGAAATCGGCGATCGAGGCCAGAACATGGAACAGCGGAAAGACGGTACCGGGCTTCGAGGGGAACTTGGCGGGCAACCGGGAACCCTGTTCGGTTTCCATCACACCGCGCCAACCGATGGTTTCGTAGAAGGTGACCGATGCCGCGCCGCCCTCGGCCAGGTACTTCAGGCTTCCCATCGTCCACCCCGCCGCGAAGAGTGAGGACTGGCGGGCATCCACTTCGTCCGGCAGTTCGCCGCGCGGAGTCTCGGCCGCCGCGGTCGCGTTCGGGTTGAAGCGCGGCTTCAATGTCACCGGGCTCACGGCGAGGGGCAGCGCGCCGCAGAACCGCCGGGCGGAATCGAGCGTCACCGCGTGCATCTCGAGGGTTTCGATGAGGCTCAGATTGTCGAAGGCGTGCACCTGCGGGTTGATGGAGTACGTGACCAAGTCCGAGGCGTCCACCGGCGGACGCGCACGGTTCAGTTCGGTGAAATAGGCGTCGGTGCCCGACGCCAGGCGCGTCTTCGGATCGAAAGCCGCAAGCTGCCGCCGCGCCAGTTCCATCCACCGTTTGGTCGTGGATTTCTCGTCGCGATGGAAAACCAGGAAGTGCGACACGCGCGGGCGGCGCGATTGAAGCGCGCGAATCAGCTCCGATAGTTCCAGCTCCGGCGAAGGGCCAAGATGGATCGCCAACTCGAGGCCCGCGTTCAGCCCTTGCGCTTGCGTGGCCGCGCGCGCGAGCACCTCGGCGAAGCCCGGATCGAAGAGCTTCAGATCCGCCCGTAGATGCGCAGGCTTCAGCAAGCGGAGCCGGTTCTGTTCGCGCAGGGAAAGCGCCTGCGCCACGCTCGACATGCCCAGCCCGAGCTTCGGAAGCGGGCGAACCTGTCCCTGGTCCACGCGAACGGTAATCGCCGAACGCCCGCCGGCCGGCAGATTCGGCAACGGACGCCCATTTAGCCGCAACACCACCGACTGCCGGATTTGCGTGCCCGTCTTCACCTCGACGGGAAACGGGATTTCGAGCGGCGTGCAGTAGGTCTTGTACGATCCGTCGGTCCAGTTGCGCTGGTCTTCCATCTCGAAGACTTCGCCCGCGAACCGGACCTCCGCTTCCACTTCCGGCATGACCGTGTGCGTGATCGACCGGATATTCATAAACGGCTGGTGCGGCGAAATCTCTTCCGGAAAGAAGCCGTTTTGTACGCTGCCGTCGGCCTTCTCGACCTCGACCCGCTTGCCCGCCACGTCGTGCGAGTGCAGCAGGCAGAAGCCGACCCGGTTGCGGTGGAAGGTCGACTGCGCACGGCCGTCGAACGAGAAGGTTACCGTCCCGTCGCGGTCGCCGGTCAGCGTGCCGCGCCAGACGAAATGAATCAGTCCTTCGTGGCACACGACCATGAAGGTCAGCTTGAAATCGTCTTCGCCACGCTGGAGCCACAGTTCCGATACGCGCGGCGCAACCGTTCCCCAGTTGCGGTCGCGGACGGCGGCGTAGAGGCCGCGGACGATCTCGGTTTTCCCATAGCTGACGTAGCGCAGGAACGCCAATTCCGGCTCGAAGACCATCGTCAGCGGGCCGGCGCGCAGTTCCATCTGCGCGGGCGGGGGCGTGCCGCCGCCGTAGTACAGGACTTCGCGTCGTGGACCGGACGCCGACTGCCCGGCCAGCCGCGCCGCCGGCATGACGAATAGCAGACCGAGCGCGTCGCGCCGCCGCAAACCGGCGCCGCTCACGCGATCAGCTCCCGAACGACATTCCCATGCACGTCGGTCAAACGAAAATCGCGCCCGGCGTAGCGGAAGGTGAACTTCTCATGATCGAAGCCAAGCAGATGGAGCAGCGTCGCGTGGAGGTCGTGAACGTGTACCGGCTTCTCGGCCGCCTGGAACCCGAACTCGTCGGTTGCGCCGTGAACGTGACCGGGCCGGACACCGCCACCCGCAAGCCACATCGAGAAGCCATACGGATTGTGATCGCGTCCGTTCACCATGCCGGAATTCGCGCCGTTGTCCGGCAACTCCACCGTCGGGGTACGCCCGAACTCCCCGCCCCAAATCACGAGCGTGTCCGCGAGCATGCCGCGCTGCTTCAGATCCTTGATCAGCGCCGCGATCGGCTGATCGCTCGCGCCGGCCAACTTGCCGATGTTGCCCTTGATGTCGTCGTGGTTGTCCCACGGCTGGCCCGCTCCTGACCACACCTGCACAAACCGCACGCCCTTTTCGAGCAGACGCCGCGCGATGAGCAGTTGCCGCGCCCACAGCCCGTCGCCGTACATCTTGCGGACGCTCTCCGGCTCGCGCGTCAGGTCGAATGCGTCGTCGGCCTCCATCTGCATCCGGTAGGCCATCTCGAACGACTGCACTCGCGATTCGAGCAGCGCGTCCTCGCCGCGCTCTTCCTGGTGCCGCGCGTTCAATTCACGGAGCAGGTCGAGCTGCGACCGCTGCGCGTCAAGCGAGGCATAGTGCGGCTTGATGTTTTCGATCAGCTTCTCGATCTCCGTTTGCGCGGGGTCGATGCGCGTGCCCTGGTAGACGCCGGGGAGAAATGCCGAACGCCAGTTCTCGGTTCCCTGCACCGGCAGACCGTTCGGACACAGCACGATGAACCCCGGCAGATTCTGGTTCTCCGTACCGAGACCGTAGGTCACCCACGACCCGAAGCTCGGCCGCACCTGCCGCACGTCGCCGCAGTTCATCATCATGAGCGACGGCTCGTGGTTCGGGATGTCGCTCTTCATCGACCGGATGACACACAACTCGTCGGCCACCTCGGCGAGCCGCGGATATACTTCGCTGATCTCGATGCCGCTCTCACCACACTTTGGAAACTCGAACGGCGACGGGAACGCTGCGCCGGTTTTGCGCTCGGTTCGCAGCGTGAACGGGAGCGGCTTGCCGGCGTATTTTCGCAGCGCGGGCTTCGGATCGAAGGTGTCCACGTGCGACGGCCCGCCGTTCATGAACAGGTGGATCACCCGCTTGGCTTTACCGGGAAAATGCGGAACGCGCGGCGTCAACGGATTCGTATAATCGGCTAGCAGCGGCTTCAACGCCACCAAGCCAAAGCCCATCCCGCATTGCCGCAACATCTCCCGCCGCGATAACCGGCTCATCTGCATCCTCTCAATCCACGAACGCGAACTCATTCGTCTGCAACAACACTTGGGCGAGCCGCTCGATCGGCGAGAGCGGCTTCGGCCGCGGCCCGCGAAAATCCGCTTTCGCGTCCCACTTCTTTTCTCCCAGTGTAATCGTGGGCGCCCAACTGAAGCCGTCGCCCTCGCCGTCGTCGCGGCCATCCACGACGAAATCGAGCGTATCGCCGGCCTGAACTTCAAGGCCCGAGATTTCGGTCCCAGCGTCGCGTCCGAAGACGATCCAGGAGGCGATCTCGCCTTCGCGGCTCGAGACGATGCGGGCGCGTATGCCGTCGTCGCTCTTCCACTTGTCGGCGCGGTGCCGCACCGTGCCGGCGATCTTCGCCTGGCCCGCTTCGGGTGCGGTCCAGCGCCGGACCACCGGGAGGTCGCCCGCCGTGCCGCCATCGGCGGTGAGGCTCGCATAACCCGCCGCGGCTTCCGGCAGGAGCGACACACGCTGCCAAATGTCGTCGTTGAAATAGCGGAAGAGCTCGAGCCGGCCGTCAACCAGGAGGCCGTACGACCACACGTTCGGCTCTTCGCTGGCGGTCTCGTTCTGCGTCTCAGAAGCGAGAAAGCGCCGTCCCGCTTCCAGTTCGTCCGGCTTGGGAGCGCGGCCGAGCACGGCGCGGTAGAGCCCTTCCACGTTTCCGGCTCTCGCGGCGAGATGGCGCGTTTGTTCGGCGATGAACGGGCTGTTCATCAGGAAGAGCGCCTGCTGCGCCACAGTGGTGGAGAACCGCGCCGGACTGTGTTGGTCCGGCGAGGGAAAGTCGAAAGCCTGGAGAACGCCGGGCAACCGGGTGCGGTCAATGAATCCGTAGACGGTGCGCCGCGGCACCGCGGGCACGGACGTGAGCGAGTACGGCAGACCGTACATCTCGCGGTCGAGCCGGCCGGACACGGCGAGCACCGCATCGCGCAGCGACTCAAAGTCCATCCGCTTCCGGTTCATGCGCCAGAGCAGGCGGTTTTCGGGATCGATGGAGCGCGCCTTCGGGTTGTCCGCGCTGCTCTGCCGGTAGGCGGCGGAGAGCAGAATCTCGCGGTGGAGCTTCTTCAGCGACCAGCCCTGCTCGATGAACCGCGCGGCCAGGTAATCGAGCAACTCCGGGTGCGACGGCGGGTCGGCGCGCGTGCCGAAGTCGGACGGCGTGGTTACAAGCCCGCCACCAAAGTAGTGCATCCACACGCGATTCACCAGGACCCGCGCGGTGAGCGGATTCTCCTCGCTCGCAATCTCACGCGCCAGTTCCAGGCGGCCGCTTCCCAGCCCGAACGCGGAGCAGGCGCCCTTGCAGACAGCGTCGAGAAACTGCGGCGGCGTCGCGACGCCGCGATTGTTCGGATTACCGCGAATCAGGACGTGGGCCGGCTGGAACTCGGGGGCTTCGGCGAGCGCCATTGCGCGCGGCGCCGCGCCGCGGTATGCGTGCTCAACCCAGAGCCGCCAGACGCGGAGGCGAAGGTCGCGCAGGTTGTTGTTGTCGCCCTCGGTTTGGATGCGCCGCATGTCGGCGAAGGGAACGTTCATCGGGTTCGACGGATCGGCGAGCACGGCCGGCGCCATCTCTTCCGGTTGCGCCGGTAGTTCGCGGCCCGGCAGCCAAGCCATCCAGCGCCGAAGGAGGTACAGGTTCAGATCCCTGTCACGCGCGAATTCGTCCAGTTCGCCGGCTGGAATCTCTCGCGCCTTCGGAACGGCCGCCGCGTAGCGCGCGATCTCGTCCGGCTTACGGAGCCCTTCGATCAGTACCTGGAAGCGCCGCTGCTTGTAGTCGTCGATGTCCTGACGGCGGCGCGCGAGGTTGCGCTCAAACCACTCGTCGCGGTGCGACTGGGCGGGCCGGGCGGAGAGCGGCAGCGGTTCCTCGGGCTCGGTGGAGTTCAGGAAGATGGAGTACAGCGAGTAGTAGTTGCGTGTCGGGATAGGGTCGTACTTGTGGTCGTGGCAGCGGGCACAGCTCACGGTGAAGCCCATCAGACCGCGCGTGACGACGTCGATGCGGTCGTCGATCATTTCCTGGAGGTCGCCGACGGGGTCCCGACCGAGGGTGAGGAAGCCAAGCGCCGCTAGGTCCTCGGGCCCGGCCTCGGGGTTGAGGTCGGCGGCGACCTGCATCCGCACAAAGCGGTCATACGGCATGTCACTATTCAGCGCGCGGATCACCCAGTCGCGGTACGTAAAGGAAAAAGGGAAGCGGCGTGCAAGTTCCAACTGGTCCGAGTATCGCGCGATGTCGAGCCAGTGCCGGGCCCAACGCTCACCGTAGTGTGGGGACGCGAGCAGGCGGTCGACGGCGCCCTCCCAGGCGCTCGGGGCGGTGTCGCGCTCGAATGCCTCCAGTTCTACGGCCGTTGGGGGTAGACCGGTAACGTCGTAGTAGGCCCGGCGCAACAAAGTGCGGCGGCTGGCTTCGGACGACATTGCCAGACCCTTTTCGGCGAGCTTGGCACGCACAAAGCTGTCGATGCTCGACCCGGGCGGGTAGGGGCGCACCGGCTGGAGCGACCACAGCGCCGGGCCGGTCCCTTCGCGCGCCTTGCCTTCATCGGGCAGCGGGACTCCGGCCCGTACCCAGCGCTCGAAGTCGGCGATCACCTCGGCTCCGAGCGGCTTGCCCGGCGGCATTTTCAATTGCTTGTCGGCGTGCCGTAACGCGACGAGCAGGAGGCTCTTGTCCGGATCGCCCGGCACGACCGACGCGCCACGATTGCCGCCTGTCCGAATGCCAGCCGCCGTATCGAGGAGCAGTCCGCCCTGCGCCACCGGCGCCTTCGCGCTGTGGCACGCATAGCACTCCGCGGCGAGCACTGGCCGGATTTTGCGCTCGAAGAAGTCGGCGCCCTCTTGCGCCGGCGCGATTCCAGCCGCGATAGCTCCCAGTACGAATAGCCGCGCGATCATCGAGATATGGTCATCGTACCAAGGTGAGGAGGTCGTGGAGGGCTTTACGAGCAGCAGGATGCAGCGAAACCTCGAACCGTGCAGGCATTGCCCCACGAGCCCGTTACCTCGCAGACCCCTCCAACGCACATCGCAGTGCTTTCGCTTCTTCGAGGACCGCCCGGGCGCCAAGCAGTGGCGGCTTGCCTCGAAGAGGGTTACCGTCTCATCGAGCACAAATGGAGGGTGTCGTCGGTTTCGCAGGACACGACGGGCCCACCGCGGACGCCAGCAACGCCATGCTGGTCTTGGTCCGACATGGCCCCAGGATCGCTCACCCCCGCGTCAGCACGAACCGGAATACCAACCCTTCCGGCCCCGGCTCCACGCAGTCCTGCAATGCACCGAGCAGGTTCACCGCCTCATCCGGCAGCCGCCACGCGCCGATCAGCGTCTGGTCGTCCAAACGCCGCAGATCCTCTTCGCTCACCGTCCGCGCGATGCCGGCGCTCCAGTCGTTGCCGATGCCAAACCGATACCGGGCCTCCAGCTTCGGGCCGTTGCGCTCAAACGCTACGCGGAACAGCGCCGGATTCGCCTGGTTCATCAGGCTGAGCCGCGGATGATCGAGCAGCAGCAGATGGCCTTGCCAGTCGCCCGCTAGTTGATCCGCGCCAGGCGGAACGGCGCGGGCATCGGCGAACAGCAGCCGGTGATCCTCCATCGTCATCTTCTCGAACGGATAGTTGTGCCGCGCCATCACGAACGTCGAGAACTCCAACCCGTCCGGAAACCGCCCCAGATGCATCACGCCGATGGCGTTGTCTTCGTCGATCACCTTAATTGCGTCGTACACAATCCGGTACGGCTCGTTCGTATAGGTCAGCAGCAGGATCTTGTCGTCCTTGTGGAAGTACGACCGCGCCGAGTTCGGATAAATCACCTCGCGCATCTCGGGCTTGCCGGGCAGCCAGTCGAGTTCGTAGTTCACCACGTGCCCGGTCAGCACGCCGTCTTTCATTTCGTCGAAGCGCTTCCAGAAGCTGCCGCCCGCGAACACCGATCCCAGACGCTCCGCCGCATTCCCGAGCATCGCGTTCCGTACCCGCTCTTCCCAGCCGAGCAGCGTGTCCTTCGCGAACGAACCCTTCCAGAACACATCCCTGAAGATCCGCCGCTTTTCGAAGTCGATCCGCGTCCCGCCCCGGTTCAGCAGCTTGTCCAACCCGAGCGTCGGCGTGTCCCGCAGGATCGACTGCAACTCCGGCGTCGAACGCGTGCTGAA
This sequence comes from uncultured Solibacteraceae bacterium, assembly GCA_964413655.1. Classification (GTDB taxonomy): domain Bacteria; phylum Acidobacteriota; class Terriglobia; order Bryobacterales; family Bryobacteraceae; genus CAYPUQ01. The sequence continues at coordinate 7,534 of CAYPUQ010000067.1, forward strand.
ATGGTCCGGCGTATCGGCGCCGCGCGCTACTTCGATCCGGACGCGATCCTGCGCAATCCCGATATCGGGCGCCAGCGCATCGTACTCCTGCTGCACGAAACTTCCCGTAAACGCCAGGAACCGCATCTGCCCGCGCAACTGCAAGAACGGATCGTTGGTGCCCGTCACGCGGAACGACCGCAGGAACCCAGTGAGGTTTCCGAACGCCGCGAAATTCTCGAACGTCCGGAATCTCAATTGCCCGGTGCCAAGCTCCTTCCGCGGGTCCTCCGTGATGTCGTACACATGCACGTAGAGGGTTGTGTAGTCTTCCAGCACCTCGGCGATCGCCCGCACGCCTCCGTGCTCGTCCTTCTGCATGTATTTCAAGCCCTCGAAGCGGAAACGCCGGCCATCGTCGCGCACGAACTCCAGGAGGTACCGCATCTCGGCCTCGCCCGTTGCTTCGTTCACGCGTAGATAGTTGAACCGGCTGCGATGCTCGTCCACCGGGAACGTGACGTCTTTCTCCCCGTCGAACTCGTCGAAGTGGATCGTTCCCGACACGCGCGCTTCGTGTTCGGAGCCTTCGATGAACTCGTTCAGATCCGTCACCGTCATCCGTAGCGTGAACGAATTCCGCACGCCGCCCTCGGGCTCGCCCGACGCCGGAATCCGGTCCGCGATGGTGAGGTCGCCTTCGCGTCCTGGCGCCGGAGTCAGCTGGCCGGGGAAGTACCACCCCTCCATCGTTTCGTCGAACGTCATGCCCAGCCCATCGGGTAGCCGCGTGTCCAGGAACGGCCGCAGGAGTGTGTTCGCCGGCAGGCCCTGTTTGCCGGTGCGAGTTAGCAGGTAGTAGAAGCCGAACTGCCTCCGGCCCTCCTCCTCGACCGTATGGAAGATGCCGAGCGAAGCCGCCGGAAACAGCGCGGCCGCCGCCTCCGGTAAATCCACCACCCATTTCCCGATCATCAACTCATCGTCGACCCGGCGGATCTCGTCGTGGAAGAAGGTGAAGTCGTTTAACTGAAAATGAGCGGCGGTGAAACTCGGAATCACCATGCCCTCGATCAGCCCCATCAACTGGAACCGGCTTTCCAGCCGCCCGTCCGGCTGATGCTGGAACGCCAGATGCGCCACGCCCGCCGCGTGATTCGCGTTCGAAACGGCGTCCATGCGCCAGACGCCGTGCAACTGTTCCTTCGTGGGAATGGTTCCCTGCGCCCACAAGACGGCGTGATCGGCCAGCGTCATCTGCTCGAACGCGTAACTCCGCGCCATCGGGAACGTGAACATGCGCGTCCCATTCGGATAGGCGCCGAGATACACGCGTCCTACCAGCAGATCCTGATTAATCACCTTGAAGATGTCGTAAAAGCCCTGCCACGGCGGGTCCAGATACCGCAGCAGCATGTAGCGGCCGGGCGAGAACCCCACCGGCAGCCGGTTTTGCGGAATCTCTTCCAAACTGTTCCGCGCGCGGATGCGGCCGTCTGTGTCGCTCGTAATGCCTTCGTAGTTCCTGCCGCGCTGGCGGAACTCCTTACGGAACCCCGTGTACAGCAGCGACGACATCGTATTCAACACGTGCCCCGACGGGAAGAAGCCCTTCCAAAACTCGTCGTTGCGGATGCGCCTCGTCGCCGCGTCCACCTCGCGCCCACCCTTGTTTTCCATCACCTCGATCCCCAGCCCGGGCGCGCTCTGGAACAGCCGCTCCAACTCGGCCTCGCGGCGGCCCGCTACTTCCACCGGATCGAGCGCCGTGAAGCCCACGCTCACTTTCGGCGCCGGATAGTGATCGCCTTGCAGGTCGCGGATCTTCCGCTCCGCGATCCGCTCGGCGAGCGCGGAAATCGTCAGGAACGGATTTACGCCGAGCGCCGTCGGCACAAGCGATCCATCGGCCACGAACAGCCCATCGTGGACGCTGCCGTCGCCCGAGTAGACGCGTCCGAACTCGTCCACCGCGCCCTCCAGGTAATCGTCGGCCATCGGACACCCGCCGAGCGGATGCGCCGTAATCAGCCGCCGCAGATTCGCGAACGCCCACGCCGGATTCTGCACGAAGCTGGCGCCCTGCGCGCGCGCATGACGCCGCAACTCTTCGTTGATCCGCGAGAACACTTCCTGCCGCCCGACGTTGTCCCACGCTATGCTGACGCGGCCGTCGCGCTCGAATGCCGGCCGCTCCCATACGAACGTGCCACGCGCGTCATCGAATCCTATGCACAGGTACACCATTGAGTGATTCAACGCGCCGTCGGGGTCGTACACGTTGAACTGGTTCAGGTCGCGCAGCACCCGCTCGCGTTCTTGCGCCTCATCGCCGGCATCCGTGTCCTCGCCGCGCAGCGCCGCGAACGCCAGTTGCGCGGCGCCCACATACGCGCTCGGGAAGGACAGATCCTCGATCATGAAGCGGTCCAGCGCGGGCCGGGACTGGAGATATCGCAGTCCCGCCACGATCGTCGGACCTGGCGGAAAGGCCGCGCCCGGACTCTGCGGCCGGTTGCCGAACCCCAGCACTTGCGTGCGATGGTTGCCGTTATAGGCCATCCCGAAGAAGTCGCCGTTGCCGCCAAACCGCGACCCCAGTGCCGGCGACACCGCCACTCCCTTCAGGTTTGCCGAGCGCAACAGAATCTCGGTCGAATTGATGGCGCCCGCCGCCAGGATCACGTTCCGCGCGTCGATCTTGAACTTTTGTGGGCGCGAGGTATGCGTGCGCTGGTAGACGCCGTTCACACGCCAACCGCCCCCGTCCAGCTTTTCGATGAACTCCACCTTGACTTGCGTGTAGATCTCCGCACCGCCCCGTTTCGCGAGCGGCAGGTAATTCATGTAGAGCGTATTCTTGGCGCCCACGTTGCAGCCCGTCACGCAGTCGCCGCAATCGATGCACGGCTTCTGGGCCACACCGAACTGATTGGGACCGTCGATGTCGAAGTTCACCGCCAGATTCAACGGTTCCACAGCGCCGCCGAATTCGTGCGCGCGGCGCTCGAGCGCCTGCACCTTCGGCAACTGGCGCGCCCGCGGATGCGGCGTTGCGGCCAGCGCCTGCCGCGCCCGCGCGTAGTACGGCTTCAGTTCCTGCCCCCGTAAGCCCGCCGGCCAGCCGGGCAGGCTGAAGACGTCCTCGTCCGGCTCGATCGCCACGTTCGCGTTCACCAGCGACGTGCCGCCCAGCCCCGACCCTTTGATGACTCCGATGTCCTGGTAGTCGAGGATCTCGTACAGCCCGAGCGGCCAGCCGCTGCGCCGCAATTCGCTCGCCGCCTTGAGGGTTGTATCCGGAAACGTGCCCACCGGCCACTCGCGGCCGCGTTCGAGAATGCAGACCGTCGGCTTCGGATTCACGCTGGCGTTCGCGATTCGCGCCGCCGTGATCGCGCCGCCGTAGCCGGACCCCACTACCACAAAATCGTAGAATTCCTTCCGGCTCCGCCAGTCGTTGGATAATGTCATGTGCCGCCTCCGCGATTAGATTGAACAGCCCGCCGCTCTGGGAAAGTGCATCCAGGAGCCTCCCCGTTTCGCCTATCCAGCCTACATCTTCGGCCGGACATACGCCAACCCCCGCTCCGGTTCCGGCCGGGTACGCTCTGGCTCGCGTATGCTACAAACTGTCAAGGAGGAACGTGGAAGCCGTTGTTCTGGGCCGGATAGGCTACGACCTGTATTCCGAAGAGCCGAACGTGCCGCTACCCCAGGTGCGGCGATTCTCACGCTACCTGGGCGGGTCCAGCGCCAACATGGCGGTTGGGCTCGCGCGGTTGGGCGCGCAGACAGGCATCATCGGATGCCTCGGCACGGATAGTCTGAGCCAGTTCCTGCTCGATTTTTTGAAGTCGGAGAAGGTCGACACGAGCCATGTGAGCGCGGCGCCGGGCTACCTGCCATCGCTGTGCCTGACCGAGGTGTCTCCGCCGGACCGCTTCCCGCAAGTGTTTTATCGCCGCGACCCGGCCGACACGATGCTGCGCCTGTCCGCGGGTGACCTGGAGTACGCGGCTTCGGGCAAGATGTTCATCACGAACGGTACGTCGCTGTGCGCCTCCCCGTCGCGCGAAGCCACCTACCTCGCCTTGGAGCGGGCGCGGCAGGCCGGCTGCCGTGTGGTGCTGGATGTGGATTACCGCGCGATGTCCTGGGCGTCGCCGGAGGAGGCCGGCCTGGCGGTCCGGTTAGCGCTGCCGTTCGTGGATGTACTAATCGGCAATCAGCTTGAGCTAATGCTCGTCGCCGGCACGAGCAGCCTCGCTGAAGCCACGGACAAATTGCACGCAGCGGGCGTTCCCATGTTGGTGTCGAAGCTCGGCGAAGAAGGGACGCGGGTCTGGACAGCCGGCGAACCGGTATTCCTGGCGCCCTATTCGGTGGATGTCGTTTCGACGATCGGCGCGGGCGACGGCTTTGCATCGGGTTTCCTCTATGCTTTGCTGAGAGACAAACCAGTAGCCGAGTGCCTGCACTACGGCAACGCGGCGGCGGCGATTGTCGTGAGCCGCCTGAGCTGTTCGGAGGCAATGCCCACGCTGGCTGAAGTGGAAGCGATGATCGCCGGGCAGCGGGCATATTTGCGACTTTGAAGGAGCCATGTTCTCATCCAGCGCTTTCCTCTCCGAAGCGATTCTGGCGCGGCTGACGGAGACCCGGGTAGCCGATCCGGAATACTCGCATCACTGCGCGGCCCAGCGCGCCAGGCGCGACTGCCTCGCGCCGCGCGGCCGGTTGAATATTCTGGCGGCCGACCATCCGGCGCGGCGCGTGACGAAAGCCGGCGACGATCCACTGGCGATGGCGGACCGCCGCGACTACCTTGCCCGGATCGTCCGCGTCCTGGGCAGCCAACTGGTTGACGGCGTGATGTCCACGATGGACATTCTCGAGGATCTTTTGACGCTGGATGGACTGATGCGCGAGTCCGGCGCCGAACCTTTGCTCGACGGGAAGCTGCTGATCGGAAGTATGAATCGCGGCGGCCTGGCCGGTTCGAGTTGGGAGATGGACGACCCAATTACAGGCCCCTCGGCGGAGGGCTGCGCGGCCTGGTGGCTAGACGGCGTTAAGCTGCTGTTGCGGATCTGCGACGGCGACGCCGGGTCGTTGAAAACGATGCTGGCGTGCGCCAAGGCCATCACCGAGGCCAACTCAATGTCTCTGCCGGTCTTCCTTGAGCCGCTGCCGGCCGTGCGAACGGAGAAGGGCTTCAGCGTCGTGAAGAGTGCGGAGGCGCTGGCATCCATCGTCGGAGTCGCCTCAGCCCTGGGGGACAGCAGCCGTCTGCTCTGGCTGAAGTTACCGTACTGCGAAGGCTACGAGCGCGTCGCCCGCGCAACGACATTACCGATCCTGCTGCTCGGCGGGGAGTCCCAGGGCGGTCCGCTCCCTTTCTTGCAACAGGTGCATTCGGCGCTCCAGGCGGGGCCGAACGTGAGAGGCGCCTTGGTGGGACGGAATGTGTTGTATCCGGGCGGGGACGATCCGCTTGCGGTCGCGGACGCAATCGGGCATATTATCCACGAGTCGTGGTCCGTGGAGCGGGCCGCGGAAACACTGGCGGTCCGGCTTTGAAACGGTCCGGGAGGAAGAATTGAGAACCCGTCGAGTTACCATGGCGCAAGCCCTCGTGGGCTTCTTGAAGAACCAGTACGTGGAGCGGGATGGACGGGAGAGTCCATTCTTCGCCGGCGCGTGGGGCATCTTCGGACACGGCATCGTTGCCGGCGTTGGCCAGGCCTTGCAGCAAAATCCGGACTTCCCGTACTACCTGTGCCGCAACGAGCAGGCGGCCGTCCACATTGCCGCGGCGTATGCGAAGGCACGCAACCGGAAGGCGACGTTCGCTTGCCTGTCGTCGATAGGGCCAGGCGCCACGAACATGATTACGGGCGCGGCGGCGGCCACGATCAATCGCATTCCGGTGCTGCTGCTGCCCGGCGACATTTTCGCGCGCCGCAACGTCGCGCCGGTGCTCCAACAACTGGAGTCCGAGCACAGCCAGGACATTTCGGTCAACGACGCGTTCAAGCCCGTTTCGCGCTACTGGGACCGCATCAACCGGCCAGATCAACTGGTGTGCTCGCTGCCGGAAGCGATGCGCGTGTTGACTTCACCGGCTCAGACCGGCGCGGTGACACTCGCGCTGCCGCAAGATGTGCAGGCCGAGGCGTGGGACTATCCCGAGGAGATGTTTGAGCGGCGGGTGTGGCACATTCCTCGTGCCGAGCCCGAGCGCGCGCTGCTGGCGCGTGCTGTCGAAGCCATCAGGGCGGCGCGACGGCCGTTGATCGTGGCCGGAGGCGGAGTGCTGTACAGCGAAGCGACGGAGGCGCTCGACCGGTTCGCCGCGCGCACCGGCATCCCGGTGGGCGAAACGCAGGCAGGCAAGGGCTCGCTTGCCTTCGACCATCCCGCTAATCTCGGCGCTATCGGCGTGACGGGAACTCCGGGCGCCAACATCGCCGCGCGAGAGGCCGATTTGGTGATCGCGATCGGCACCCGTCTCAGCGACTTCACGACGGCCTCGAAGACCGCCTTTCAGAACCCCAACGTGCGGTTCATCAATATCAACGTGGGCGAGATGGACGCCTGCAAGCACGCCGCTCTGCCGCTGATGGCGGACGCGCGCGCCGCGGTGGAAGCGCTGGACGAGGCGCTGGCCGGGTGTCGCGTCGAAGCCGCGTACACGACCGCCATCGCGGAATGGAAACGGCGGTGGGAAGAGGAGACGGATCGCCTGTATAACCTGCGCCACGGTCCGCCGGTGAGCCAGGGTGAAGTGATCGGCGTGGTCAATCGCCTGTCGCGGCCGGAAGACATCGTGTTGTGCGCCGCGGGCAGTCTGCCGGGCGACCTGCACAAGTTGTGGCGCACGCGGCAGCCTAACGGCTACCACCTCGAGTACGGCTATTCCTGCATGGGCTACGAAATTGCAGGCGGGCTCGGCGTGAAGATGGCCTATCCGTCGCGCGAGGTTTATGTAATGGTTGGCGATGGTTCCTTCCTGATGATGAACTCCGAGATTGCGACTTCCATTCAGGAGGGCTCCAAGCTCAACATCGTCGTGCTGGACAATTACGGCTTCAGCAGTATCGGCGGTCTATCCCAGTCGGTCGGCTCGGGCGGATTCGGCACGGACTACCGCCAGCGCGACGCCGGTAGCGGCAAGCTTGACGGCGAGCGGCTCTGCGTGGATTTTGTGGCTTTGGCGGCCGGGCTGGGCGCGCACGCGGTCCGGGCCCGGACGCGCGAGGAACTCACGGCGGCAGTGGAGGCGATGCGCGAACACCCGCGGACTTCGGTAGTGGTGATAGAAGTGGACAAAGAGGAGCGGGTTCCTGGCTACGAGTCGTGGTGGGATGTGCCGGTCGCGGAGGTTTCGACAATAGCCGGAGTTCAGGAAGCGCGCGCGCGCTACGAGGAGGCGGTGAAGAAAGAGCGGCGGCACGAGGTGGCCGCGGCGAAAGGGTGAGCGAGGAACCAATGCGGGAAGTACTCAATTACGCCGGCGGCGAATGGCGGCGTACCGCGACCGAGGGCGGCTCGCCGGTGATGAATCCGGCGACGGGCGAAGTGCTGGCGATGTCGCCGCCAGGATCGAAGGAAGAGACGGCCGCGGTGGTAGCGGCGGCCGCCGCGGCGTTTCCGGAATGGCGCGCCGTGCCCCCGGCGGAGCGCATTCAGTGTCTGTTCCGGTTGAAGCAGTTGCTGGAGGAGCATTTCGACGAGGTCGCGCGGCTGATCACGCTGGAGAACGGCAAAACGCTGGCCGAGTCGCGGGGGGAACTGCGGCGCGGCGTGGAGAACGTCGAGGTCGCCTGCGGTATTCCGCTGATGATGCAGGGGTACAACCTGGAGGACGTGGCGCGCGGGATCGACGAGTCGATGTTCCGGCAGCCGCTGGGCGTTGTCGCCGCCATCACCCCTTTCAATTTTCCGGCGATGATTCCGCTCTGGTTCCTGCCGTATGCCGTGGCCTGCGGCAACACATTCGTGTTGAAGCCGTCGGAGAAAGTGCCGCTCAGTGTCATGCGCCTCTTCGAGCTAACCGCGGCAGCCGGCTTCCCGCCGGGCGTTTTGAACCTGCTCAACGGGGGCCGGGCAGCCTCGGACGCGCTGCTCGACCACCCCGATGTCTGTGCAATTAGCTTTGTCGGCTCGACGCCGGCGGCCCGGCACGTCTATGCGCGCGCGGCGGCAAACGGAAAACGAGTGCAGTGCCAGGGCGGGGCGAAAAACCATGTTGTCGTGCTGCCGGACGCCGATCCGGATTCGACGACGCAGATCGTCGCCGACAGCGCGTTCGGCTGTGCCGGACAGCGCTGTCTGGCCGTGTCGGTAGCGGTGACGGTTGGCGAAGCGCAGCAATGGTTCCCTAAGACCATCACCGGCACGGCGGCGTCGCTGAAGGTCGGCTTCGGGCTGGACGAAGGCGTACAAATGGGACCGGTGATCACGCGCGAAAGCCAGACTCGAATCGAGAGCCTGATCGCCAGAGGCGCCGACGAGGGCGCGACCGCGTTGCTGGATGGCCGCGGCGCCAATGCCGCCAACTGCGCCGGCGGCACGTTTGTTGGCCCGACGGTTCTCGACGGCGTCCCGGCGGCGAGCGAACTGACGGGCACGGAGATCTTCGGCCCAGTGTTGAGCCTGATTCGGGCGGCGGATGTGGACGAAGCCATAGAGATCATTGCGAGGAATCAATTCGGCAATGCGGCGTCGGTGTTCACCACGAGCGGGGCCTCGGCGCGCAAGTTTCGCAACAAAACGCCGGCCGGCAACATCGGCATCAACATCGGCGTGGCGGCTCCAATGGCCTACTTCCCGTTCAGCGGATGGAAGGCGAGCTTTCTTGGAGCGCTGCACGCCCAAGGGCGCGACGCGATCGAGTTCTACACCGACAAGAAGGTTGTGATCGAGCGCTGGCCGAAGGAGTGGACCAGGAAATTCTGAGCGGGCAAGCCGCCTATGCCGAAACTGCGCTTCGGGAACGCCCCTTGCTCCTGGGGCACGCTGGAGTTCGAGGGTGTCGAGGGCGAGCGGATCGGCTTCGACCGGATGCTCGACGAACTGGCGGAATCCGGCTACACGGGCACCGAACTTGGCGACTGGGGTTACATGCCGGTAGACCCCGCCCTGTTGCGTGCCGAACTGCGCAGGCGCGGCTTGGCGATGCTGGGCGCGTTCGTGCCAGTCGCGCTGAAAGAACCGGGCGCGCATGAGCGGGGCGTCGAAGCTGCCGTGCGAACGGCCCGGCTGCTGGCGGCGGTGGCGGACGAGCCGGCGCCGTTTCTGGTGCTCGCCGACAACAACGGCGCGGTGGCGGAACGTGTGCGCATGGCCGGCCGCATCACCGCGGAGATGGGGTTGAGCGCGACCGAATGGCGGGCGTTCGCGAATGGCGCCCTTATGGTCGCTCGCGCGGTCCGCGACGAGACCGGGCTGCTAACCGTCTTCCATCATCACTGCGCCGGTTACGTCGAGACGCCCGAGGAGATGACGCGATTCCTGGAACTCACCGATGATAAGCTGATCGGGCTTGTGTTCGACACCGGACACTACGCATACGGGTCGGGTAGCCGGGATGTTATGGAAGGGCTCCGGCGCTTCTGGACGCGGGTCTGGTACGTCCACCTCAAGGACTGCGATCCGGCGGTAGCCGAACAGGCTCGCGCCGGGCAATGGGATTACTTCGAGGCGATACGCCGCGGACTCTTCTGCGAACTGGGCAAGGGCTGCGTGGACTTCCCAGCGGTGATTGGCTGGCTGAAAGACCGCGGGTACGATGGCTATGCGCTCGTCGAGCAGGACATCCTGCCCGGCATGGGCACGCCGAAAGAGTTCGCTCGCCGCAACCGTGAGTACCTGCGATTGATCGAGAGTGAAAGTTAGCGGTGCGTTCCGGCTGGGTGCGTACACCCTTCGAAGCGGCTGAGTGCTTCGGGGCTCTTCGATCCCAGTTCCTGCCGAACCCCGATCTCGGATGTGTAGTAACCGGCGAGCGTCAACCGCTTCACGGCGGCGAAGCACTTCTCCGCCGGCGTTCCAGGCTCACGCTCGTTTGGCGATAGGCGGTCGATTAGCGCCGCGCGTTCGCGAGGCAGCAAATCGAGGAACGGCTTGTCGCCGGCCACGTTCAACGCGGCGAGCTGGGTTCGCCACTCCTCCTGGACGGCCGTCGGGCTGTTGGCGACGACGAGATCGATATAAAGGCTCACCTTCGCTCCGCGCGCGCCGGGCGACCGCTCGTCCGCCGGCAGTATCATCTCCGACAACTCGTCCAGCAGAAGGTTCTCGCCAGCCGAGAAGAACTGAAGGCGGTAGCCGTCCGGATTGGCCCGCAACTGGCGGTGTTGGTGCTGGAAGGCTTCAAGCTGCGCGGCAGTCGCCCCGGCGCCCAGGAGAGCGAGCAGATCGCGGCGCTTGAGGTTCATACCAGTTCTCCCTTTTTCAACCGGTCCGCCAGGTAATCGGACGAGCGCCACGCGAGGGCCATGATCAGCGTGGTGATCCCGTGCGTACCGGGCATCGACACGAAGCAACTCGCATCGGTGACAAAGAGGTTCTTCACGTCGTGAGACTGGCAGAACGAATTCAGCACGCTGGTCTTCGGATCGGCGCCCATCCGCGCCGTCCCGGCCTCGTGCGTGGCGTCGCCCATCGGCTCGATGGCCTTCTTATACGGGAACACCTCGGCGCCACACGCGCGGAAAATTTCCTCGGTCCAGCCTGCCATGTCCTCCATCATCTTCCAGTCGTTGTCCGACGGCTTCACCCGGAAGCGCACCTGCGGAATCCCGTGCCGGTCCTTGTTCTCGGGGTCGATTTCGAAATAGTTCGAGTACTCCGGCAAACGCTCTCCATATCCGCGCAGGCTGATCGCCGCGCCGTAGTTGGCGCGAAGCTGCTTCTTTAGTTCGAGACCCCACCCGGCGGCCGACCCCAGGCCCGCCGGTCCACTCTGGAACCCCGTCCCGCCCAAAAGGAAATATCCGCCGTAATAGTTGTTCTTGCGGTTGTAGTTGAAGCGCGGAATTGTGACGTGCGTGCCTCCTGCGCCATCCTCGTTCACCCAATTGCGATTACGCATCACCGGCAGCACCGCCGATATCGACCCCGCCTTCATGCTGTCCATCAGGTAATGGCCGAGCACGCCGCTTGAGTTGCCCAGCCCGTTCGGGTGAATGCGCGATTTCGAGTTCAGCAGAATCCGTCCCGACTCCACCGTCGAAGCGGCCAGCACCACGACCTTCGCGCGAACATCGCCTGCATTGCCGGTGAGTTGATCGACGAACGTGACGCCCGCCGCGCGGCCGTTCTCATCGGTCGTCACCCGTGCCACCACGGCGTTGGTTTGCATGGTGAAGTTCGAACGCTTCACCAGCTTCGGGATAATCCCGTCGAGAGTCGAGAATCGCGCACGAACGTCGCAGCCGCGGCCGCACTCGCCGCAGTAGTGGCACTTCGGCCGCCCGTCGTAATTGACGCTCAACACCGCGGTGCGCTCGTGAAGAACCGGCACGCCGACTCGCGCCGCCCGCTC
>CAYPUQ010000068.1:0-18918 GCA_964413655.1 uncultured Solibacteraceae bacterium
TCAAGCGCTGCCAGCGCTGATCGATTCCCGCTTTCAGATGGTGGCGGCCTTTGACAATGCTGATGCTGTCGGCGATCTGGAACGAGTGTTGCGCCCGAGTACCAGCCGCGAAGTTCGGCGCGCCGAGCGACATCATTCCTCCGATATCGAAACGAGGAAACAGATCCGGCGGAACGATGGAGGGCAGGCCGAGCTGCTGTGGCCAATCGCCGCCGAAGCTGCCGTGCTGGAACGGCAGGTTCTGGCGCGTGAAGTTGGCCTTGAACTCATTGACTACGCTCGGTGAGAAGACGTGCGTCTCGGTGAAGATGACGTTGTAGTTATCCCGCTGGTCGTTCCGGGCAAAGGTGTCGGGATCGGCGACGCCAAGACCGATGCCCCGGCCCACGCGGGTGTTGCGCGTCACCGAATAGCGGAAAAACATGCTGTCCTTGTCCGAGAATCGGTGGTCGAACCGCATGTTGGTGACGCCCTGGTTGGTGGGCGAACTCGCCAGCGACAGGAAATTGAGCTGCTGGGTGAACTCGTTGATCGGTGTTGCGTTGGGCTGGGGCATGAAGCTCAGGACGTTGAGCGACACCGGATCGAAGCGGTTCGTGGGAACGATGTTGCCGGGGAACTGGTCCCGCACCCAGCCGGCGCCGGCGGGATTCGGTCGCGTGGTGGCCGGATCGAAGATCGGGATCAGGTTGCCCTGGCCATCGAGCGTCTGAGTGAAGTTGCCGCCGCGTTGCAGAGCCGTCGGCACGGTGGACAGGCGGACCGCCGCGCCGCGATGGCGCCACTGCTCGTAGCCGAAGAAGAAGAAGCTGCGGTTGCGGCCATCATAGATCTTCGGCAGCAGGATGGGGCCGCCCGCCGTGCCGCCATACTGGTTGTACCGGAGCACCGGCTTGATCTTTCCGGTATTGGGATCGCGCTGGGTGGCGAAAGCATTGCGCGCGTCCAGCGCGTCGTTGCGGAAGAACTCGTACAGCGAGCCGTGCAGTTCGTTCGTGCCGGTCTTGGTGACAACGTTGACGATGCCGCCGCTAGTCTGACCAAATTCGGCCTTCATGGCATTCGTTTCGACTTTGAACTCCTCTACGGCGTCGACCATCGGGACGACCGAGATTTCGTTGTGAACCGGAACGGTGTTGGTGCCGCCGTCGAGGAAAAACTGGTTGCCGTAGACAGGCCCACCGTTGAAGCGGATCTGGGAAAAGTTCTGGTTCGTGATCTCGGCGAATCCTTCCTGCCCCCGGAAACGGGGCTGAACGCCGGCGGCGAGCATGACCAGGCTGAACACGTGGCGCCCGTTCATGGGAAGCTGCGTGATGCGTTCACGCTCGATGACAGTGCCGAGCGAGGAGTCCTCGGTCTGTACGCGAGGCACCTCGCCACTGACGGTAACGGTTTCGGTGAGCGCGCCTACTTCCAACTGGATGTCCACGCGCAGGCGCTGAGCCACTTCCAGGACGACGTCCGTGCGCACGGCGGACTTGAAGCCGGCCGCTGAGGCGCTCACCTCGTAGCGCCCGACCGGAAGGTTCGGAATGACGTAAGTGCCGTCACCCGCGGTGGCGCCCTGATAGGCGATGTTCGTGCCAAGGTTGCGGGCCGTGATTTCGACGCCGGGAATGCGCGAGTCGGATGTATCAGTGACCGTGCCAGTGATGGTTCCCAAAGGAGATTGGGCCAGGATCTGGCCGGCGGCGAAGAGAGCCGCCATGACCGTGAAAAGCATTCGTTGCATGAAAGACCTCCTGATTATCCTTTCTTAAGCAGACATCAAATCATGCAATGAGCGCAAGCGTGCCAGCGTGCTCGCTCTCCTCTGTTATATAAGTTGTCGTGTGAAAGTGCATCCGTCCATCGCGCTCGTTCTTTCCTCGGTGCTCGCCGCCATCGGCATATCGAACCTCTCGTGCGCCGGTAATCAGCGAAAGGCCGATATCGTCGTCTACGGCGGCACGTCGACTGGAATCGCGGCCGCGATACAAGCACGGCGCATGGGTAAGACTGTCATTGTGCTCGAACCCGGCGAGCACATCGGCGGGCTGACCACCGGCGGCCTGAGTTGGACCGACATCGGCAACAAGATGGTGATCGGCGGCATAGCCCGCGACTTCTACCGCCGTGTGAAGAAGCACTACGAGAACCCACAAAATTGGAAGTGGGAGACGAGGCAGGAATACTTCGAGCGCCGACGCGGCCCGAACCTGATGGAAGAGGACGCGATGTGGACGTTCGAACCGAAAGTGGCCAGCGCGATCTACGACGGGATGATGGCCGAGGCCGGCGTGACCATCATTACGAACGCCCGGCTCGACTTGGCCGAAGGCACAGGCGTCCGAAAGAGCGGCAATCGCATCACGGCTGTCGTTCTCGAAGATGGAACGGCGTATGAGGGCCGGATGTTCATCGACGCGACGTATGAAGGCGACCTGATGGCCAAGGCCGGCGTCCAGTACACCGTTGGCCGCGAAAGCAATGAGACATACGGCGAAACCTGGAATGGGTCGCAGCCGACGCACCGCCATCTGCACCAATTCCCCGACGGCGCCAACGTAGATCCCCACGTCGCCAAGGGCAAACCGGACAGCGGACTGCTGCCGATAATCGACCCGGACGGGCCGGGTGCGATCGGCGCGGGCGACCACCGTGTCCAATCCTATTGCTTCCGCATGTGCCTGACGAACGCACCGGACAACCGTCTGCCGATCGAGAAACCGGAAGGCTACGACGAGCGCGACCACGAACTGCTGCTGCGCTTCGCCGAGACGGGCAAGTATCACCCGCCGGGCACCAAGTACGATCCGATTCCGAACCTGAAGACCGATACGAACAATCACGGCGCGGTTTCGACCGATTACATGGGCGCCAACTACAACTACCCGGAAGGCGATTACGCCACGCGCGAACAGATTATCAAGCGGCACGAGGTCTACCAGAAGGGCTATATGTGGACGCTCCAGAACCATCCGCGGATGCCGGAGCATTTGCGCGAGTATTACCGGCAGTGGGGCCTGCCGAAAGACGAGTTCACCGCCAACGGACATTGGCCGCCGCAGCTTTATATCCGCGAGGCACGGCGCATGATTGGCCCGGTGGTGATGACCGAGCACCACGTCATGGGCCGCGAATTGGCGAAGGATTCAGTGGGCATGGGCGCCTACGGGATGGACTCGCACAACGTGCAGCGCTACGTCACGAAGGAAGGTTTCGTGCGGAACGAGGGCAACGTGCAGGTGGGCGGCTTCCCGCCGTACCCGATCAGCTACCAGTCAATCGTGCCGAAGCGCGAGCAGGCCGCGAACCTCTTCGTGCCAGCGTGTCTGTCGTCGTCGCACATCGCGTTCGGATCGATCCGGATGGAGCCGGTGTTCATGATTCTCGGGCAGTCGGCGGCAACGGCGGCTTCGATGGCGATTGACGCGAACGTCGCCGTCCAGGACGTGGACTACGCCAAACTGCGCGAACGATTGCTGGCGGATGGGCAGATCCTCGAAGCGCCGCCGGAGCTGCTGAGAGGAGACCTCGATCTCGCAACGATGGAGGGCATCGTCATCGACGATCCGATGGCGAAGCTGAACGAGGAGTGGAAGGGCAGCCGGGCGGATTCACCCCGGTTTGGCTACGCCTACATGCACGATTCGGACGCGCGCGACGGCCGCGCCTCGGCGCGCTTCGACGTGAAGGCGGGAAAGCCCGGCCGGTACCGGATCAAGCTGCTCTACCCGAAGAACCAGAACCGGGCCACGAACACGCCGCTGGAAATCGTGGGCGGCGACAGGACCTATCGTGCCGCGGTAGATCAGCGGCAGGATCCGGTATGGCTGGGCCCGTACGATCTGCCCGCCGAATTCAGCGTCACCATCACGAACCGCAGTACGGACGGCTTCGTCGTCGTGGACGGCCTGCAGGTGGCGCCGGAACGGTAGACCGTCACGCGCGCATCACAGCTGGATACACCTTGCGAATCGCGGCGACGATGTCGTCGAGATCGGCCCGGGTGTACTTCGGGTCCATGAGCGGCCCGGCGAAGCGGCTCAGGATATCGATCGTGCGAGGACAGGTTTCCGGGCCATAGCGGATGGCCTTACCGCGCTCGGATGTGAAGCTCGGCCACGCCGGATGAACGGTGGCTTTCTTCATGATGTGCGGCTGCGTGGGTAGGATCACGGAGCCGCCCGGCGGCGAAACGATCACGTTCTCGGCCTGCATCGCCTCGCGGAAACGGTCACGCAACGCTTGAGTTGGGAAGCCGATGAAGACGCCCGCGCCGAGTTCGCCGGCGGGATCGGGCAGGTGACGAAGTTTGAGATTCGGCAAACCGGCGATTCCGTCGTAGACATACTTCGCCTTAGTGCGAACGTCGCGAACAATGGTGTCGAGCTTGCGCAACTGGGCGAGTAGGACGCCGCCGCTGAACTCATTCATGCGGTAGTTGGCGCCAATGAACCAGTCGAGCTTCTCGCCGCCGGCGGTTTCGCGATGCGGCGGCCGGAGCCCGCCCATGTCGTGGAAGCGCGCCGCACGCTCGAACAGGACCGGATCGTTGGTGACGACGGCGCCGCCTTCTCCAGCGGTGATGGTCTTGTTCAGTTGCAGGCTGTAGATGCCGATGTCCCCCCACGAGCCGAGCGGCTTGCCGCGGTAGCTTCCGCCGACGCTCTGCGCGCAATCTTCCAGGACGCGCAGCTTATGCTTCTTCGCCAGCGCGAGAATCGGATCGAGGTCGGCCGGGTTGCCTTGCAGGTGCACCACCATAATGACGCGCGTTTGCGGCGTGATGCGGCGCTCGATGTCGTTCGGGTCGATGTTGAACGACTCGTCGATCTCGGCGAAAACCGGCAACGCACCCGCCAGCACGACGGTGTTGAAGCAGGAGTGCCAGGTCCACGCGGGAAGAATGACCTCGTCGCCCGGCCCGACTGCGAGCGCGGCCAGCGCGCACTGGAGCGCTGCCGTCCCCGACGTGACGCCAAGGGCGTAACGCGTGCCCATCCATCGGGCGAACTCCTTCTCGAAGGTGAGCGCCTTTTGCGGAGCGCTGCCGCCGGGTCCGTACCAGCGGAACGGCCGCTGCGTCTCGACGACTTCGAGGAGTTGATTCCGCTCCTCTTCGCCGTAATACTGTGTGCCCCAGTAGCCGGCGCGCAGCGGCTTGTCGCGGACGGGTTTGCCGCCATCGACGGCGGCTTTGTCGGCGGCGTGCGCTGCCTGGGCGGCAACGGCCGTCGCAGCGAGAAACTTCCGGCGATTGACCATGAGGACCTCCTATCGTTCTGCCCCGAGGATATCGGATTTCAAGGTGGAGTGCAGGTCAGCGAATTCCTCAGCGAGTTCCTCGATGCGCCGCTGACGCGTGGGCCGCGGGTTGGCTGCCCGAGAACCGCGCGCGAGGATCTTGCGCCCAAGCGAGCCTGGCGGCCGCGGGGCAAATCGTCTTCCAGTTAGCCTACACTACCAGCATGCAATCGCCATAACTGAAGAAGCGGTACTCCTTGCGGACCGCGTGTTCGTAGGCCGCGAGAGTTAACTCTTTGCCGGCGAAGGCGCACACCAACATCAGCAGGCTCGACTTTGGGAGGTGGAAGTTGGTCAGCAGCGCGCAGACGGCCTGGAATTCGAATCCCGGGTAGATGAACACGTCCGTTTCGCCGTTCATGGCGGCGAAGCCGCCGCGGCGCATCGCGGTCTCCAGGGTACGGACAGCCGTCGTTCCGACCGCGAGCAGCCGCCCGGCGGCGCGTATCTTTGCGGCTTCTTCCTCGCGGATGGCGAACCACTCGGCGTGCAGTTGCGCCTGCTCCACTATGTCGGTGTGCAAGGGCTGAAACGTGCCGAGCCCGACGTGCAACGTCACTTCGGCAAACTGCGCCCCGGCGGCGCGGCAAGCGTCCAGAACCTCGGGCGTGAAGTGCAACCCGGCGGTCGGCGCTGCGACGCTGCCGCGCTCTTTTGCGAAAACGGTCTGATAGCGCTCGCGGTCCTCCGGTTGGTCCGCGCGGCGGATGTAGGGCGGCAAAGGAACGTGGCCGAGCCGCTCCAGCGCGGCGAACACGTCGCCCTCGCACCAGACTCGAACGATCCGCTCGCCGTGTTCGTTGCGGCCGATCACCTCCACCTCCAACCCTTGCCCAAACTCGGCGCGTTCGCCAGTTCGCATCTTCTTGCCAGGGTGAACCAGCGCGAGCCAATTATTCCCCTCGCCGTCGAGCGGCCGCACCAGAAAAACCTCCACCTTCCCGGTAAATCCCTTCCGGTGACCGAGCAGCCGCGCTGGAAACACCTTGGTGTTGTTCAGTACCAGGCAGTCGCCGGCGCGAAGGTATAGCGGCAAATCGCGGAACAGGCGGTCCTCCCACCGGCCGGCCTTCCGGTCCAGCACCAGCATCCGCGACGCGGCGCGGTCGGCCAACGGCGCCTGCGCGATTCGCTCCTCGGGCAGGCGATAATCGAATTCAGAGACGAGCATCCGTTCCTCGCTACCATAACAACTTGCGTATTCTTGGCATTGAAAGCTCCTGCGACGAAACCGCCGCGGCCGTGCTGACCGATGGCGACTGTCTCTTGTCGTCGGTCGTCGCCTCGCAGCTCGACACGCACGGCAAGTATGGCGGCGTGGTTCCCGAGTTGGCGTCGCGCGAGCACTTGCGCGCCATTGTGCCGGTGGTGCGCGAAGCGCTGGAGCGCGCGGGTACCGGGCTCGACGATCTAGCAGCCGTCGCCGTGACACAAGGGCCGGGCTTGGTCGGCAGCCTGCTCGTCGGTATCACCTACGCGAAAGCGCTCTGTTTCGCGAAGCGAATTCCGCTGATCGCCGTCAACCACATTGAAGGACACATCCACGCCGTCGTACTCGAAGCGCGGCAGCAGGGCAACCCGGTAGAGTTTCCCGCGCTGGCGCTGATCGCATCGGGCGGCCACACGCACTTGTTCGCGGTCGAGCGAGGATTCCATTACCGGCTGCTCGGCAAGACACGCGACGACGCGGCAGGCGAGGCGTTCGACAAGGTCGCCAAACTGCTCGGATTCCCGTATCCGGGTGGGCCGGTGATCGACCTGCTGGCGCCGCACGGCAATCGGGACGGTGTCCGGTTCACCCTAGCGAAGATGAAGGGCAATCCGCTCGACTTCAGTTTCTCCGGCCTGAAGACGGCCGTGCTTCGCTGGACCGAGCAGAACGGACTCGGCGCTGAGGTCGAGGAGCGGCGCGCGCTGCTCCGGCGCAAGTCGAGGCCCTCGGTCGACGAATGGCTTGCGGTCACGCCGCCGCGCACGCTGGATTTGCTGGCTTCGTTCCAGCGTACGGTGATCGACGAACTGCTGAAGCGCGCGGTAACGGCGGCCGAGGAGCACGGCGCCTGCGCGGTGATCATTTCGGGTGGAGTCGCGTGTAACCGGGGCCTGCGCGAGGCTGCCGCTCGCGCGGCGCTTCCCTGCCCCGTTTTCTTTCCGACACCCGCGCTTTCCACCGACAACGCGGCGATGATCGCCGCGGCGGCTTTTCCGAAGCTGGCGCGGGGCGAGTTCGCCGGTTTCGATCTGGCGGCGCGCGCGAATCTTACACTGGCCTGACGCGCGGAGGGTATGATGTTGGTGCATGTGGTTCGGGCTGCTCGCATGCGCGTCGTGAGGAGCCGCTGCAAAGCGCCGCTCATTGGTTCGCCAAGAAGGATCCGTCGCTGGGCCGCGTATGGCTGCTCGACAAGCTGCCCATTGATCGCATTTACTCGGCACTGCTGGTCCTGGCGCAGCCAAGCTCCGGCGAAGAGCCGCACCGCCACTCCCACGTTGGGCTGTTTGTTGTTTACGGGCGGACCAACCAGGTGGATGCGGCGCCTCAGAGGATAGGTCTCGATTTCATTGCCGACAATGGCTTCTACCAGGGCTCGTTTCTGTATACCTACGGCCTCGCGGAACGGCGGCCGGCCAAGAGATTTGTGTACTCGCGCGGGATGTTCGTCGAGGGCCGCCAGACTGAGAGCCGGTTAGAGTTCTCCGGAAGTTTCGATTTGTCCGCGCCTTCCCTGGAAGAGCTGAGACCCCGGCGAGCCGTTGTAACGATCAGCGCTGGAAGGCAGCCCTCACTGCACATGCTGGACGAGGAACTCCCGTACCTGCTGCCGCCCGGTTCATCACAGTTCCCCGAAGATCTGCTCGTCGCGAATCCCTTGCCGGTTCCCGCACCTGAACTGCATCGCCGTCTTCGCGGCGATATTCGCGTCACTTGCGAGACGCCGTGGCCCGAGCCGGATAACATGGACGCCAAGCCGGGTCCCGCCGTTCGCGACGGCGACACCATCTGGTTCGCGACCTCGTTCTACGACGGCGGGGGGGCCACCGGCGTTGGCGCGATCGGCAGCTTCCATCTCCCCTCCCGCCAGTACCGGATCCGTTATCTTCCCGAAATCGCCCCGTGGGCCGGCTCGGCGATTCTGCTTCACGGCGACGACCTTTGGATTGGCTTGATGCGCCAACCTGAAGGCTTGCCGTACAGCGGCGGCCTTCTCCGCTATAACCGCCTCAACGGCGCACTCTGGATGGGCACAAACCACGGAGTCTACACTCTTCGCGACGGCCGCTTGACCGTCCTCCGGCCGGAACCCGATCCGGTGGGGCGAACCGTTCTCGTTACACGCGCGGTGCCATAGCCGATTTGACACTCGCCCGGTCAACGAATCTAATAAATTCCATGCGCCACTTGTTCGCTCTTGCGCTGTGTGTCACCACGGCTTCGGCGGCCGTTCACGGCATCTACGTCACCGAACGCTCCGACGTCATGAACCGCCGCTCGTTCGGCAACGCCGGTCCTTACGAGCGCATCGCGGGGAAGGTCGAGTTCACGATCGACCCCAAACTGCCCGCGAACCGTATCATCGCCGGGATCGATCTTGCGCCGCGCAACGAAGAAGGCCTGGTCGAGTTCTCGGCCGACCTCTACGTGTTGAAGCCCACCGACCCGGCGCGGGGCAACGGAACGCTGCTGTTCGAGGTCTCGAACCGTGGCAACAAGGGCCTGCTCGGCATGTTCAACAACGCGCGCGCCAGCCGCGATCCGCGCACGGAGGCCGATTTCGGCGACCGCTTCCTGATGGAACGCGGCTACACGCTGGTCTGGCTCGGCTGGCAGTTCGACGTGCCCGACGAGGGCGACGCCCTGCGCGCGTTTTTGCCGGTGGCCACCGGTGCCGCGGCGGGTCTGGTCCGGTCGGAGTTCATCCCGCTTGAGCGAACCACCGCAATGAACCTCGGCGACCGCAACATGATCGGATACGCCGTCGCCGATCCGAACGATTCGCGCATCCAGTTCACCGTCCGCGACCGCTGCAACTCCGAGCGCCGCGTCATCCCGCGCGACCAGTACCAGTTCGGGCGAATGGAGAACGGCAGCTTGCTCGACGACCCAACGCGGCTCCATATCCCCGGCGGCATGGAGCCCGGCAAGATTTACGAGATGGTTTACCCGGCGAAGGATCCGGTGATCGCGGGGCTCGGCGCCGCCGGCATTCGCGACCTGATCTCGCACCTCAAGTACGGAGGTCCGCGCGCCGGCATCTTCGTGCTTGGCGATCAACGGCGTTTCCTGAAACGCGCCATCGGTTTCGGCTCGTCACAATGCGGCCGCTTCCTGCGTACGTTCCTGTATCAGGGGCTCAATGCCGACGAGCAGGGCCGCATTGTCTTCGACGGCGTCTGGCCGCACGTCGCCGGCGGCGGACGCGGCAGCTTCAATCATCTGTTCGCGCAACCGTCGCGCGACGGCCACCCGCACACTAACTGCCTTTACCCCGCCGACATCTATCCCTTCACCGACATCGCCCAGGCCGATCCCGAAACCGGATTCAACGAAGGCATCCTCAGCAAGGCGGAAGCAGTCAAGGTGACGCCGAAGATTTTCTACACGAACACTTCTTACGAATACTGGGGACGCAACGCGTCGCTCATTCACACGACGCTCGACGGCGCGAAGGACGTTCCGCTCGCCCCGAGCGCGCGTTCGTTCCTGTTGGCGGGCGCGCAGCACGGCGCGGGCTCGTTCCCGCCGCAGCGGGGCAGCCAGAGCTACGTCAATCCATCCAACCCGAACGACTTCCGTCCTTTCATGCGAGCGCTGTTAGTAGCGTTGAACGACTGGGTGGCCGACGGCAAGGAACCGCCGGCTTCGCAGGTTCCACTGGTCGCCAAGGATCAGCTTGTGGCACGCGGCGCGCTGGCGTTTCCGAAGATTCCCGGCGTGACCGTTGCGCAACGGCCCAAGCTGACGTGGCGGCTCGACTACGGTCCCGAGTTCCGCGACAAAGGGATCATCGCGAACGAACCGCCGAAGGTGGGCAAGGCCTTTGCGACGCTGCTGCCGCAAGTGGACAGCGACGGGAACGAAACGGCCGGCCTTCGCATGCCGTACGTGGCAGTTCCGCTGGCAACGTACGCGGGCTGGAACCTGCGTAGCCCGAAGGCCGGATCGCCGGAGGAAATCTACAGCATGATCGGGTCGCACTTTCCGTTCGCGCGCAACCGGACCGAGCGCCAGAAGACCGGCGACCCGCGTCCGTCGATCGAAGAGCGCTACACCTCCAAGCCCGCGTATCTCGAGAAGGTACGCGCCGCTTCCTGGGCGCTGATCAAGCAGCGCTACCTGCTGGATTCCGACCTCATCGATATCGAGCGCCGCGCGGCCCGGGAGTGGGACGCAGCGATGAGCGGTAAATGAGATTCGCCATTGCCGCCGTCGCGCTGGCGCTCACCGCGTGCGGACCGCGCGGGCGCGATTGGGACGTCGAGATCGCACAGCTCACACGCGGTCCGATGCACCATTTCTTCGGCTACATCGGCCACGTCCGCAACATCCCGTGGAACGCGGATAACCGCTATTTCCTCGCGCTTCGCTCCGGGTTTCAGGACCGCATGCCCGAACCGGGCGAAGCCGCGGACGTGGTGCTGATCGACACGGAGAATGCCAACGAGGTGATTCCCGTCGAACGGAGCCGGGCGTGGAACTTCCAACAAGGCACGATGTTCTACTGGAACCCGAGATCACCGTATACGCAATTCTTCTTTAACGACCGCGATCCCGCCTCCAACAGAGTCTTCACCGTTCTTTACGACGTGGCGCGGCGGAAACGGATCCGCGAGTACCGTTTCGAGGACACGCCCGTCGCCAATGGCGGCGTGGCGCAGAACGGCGGTTGGTTCCTCGGGCTGAACTACGGGCGCATGGCCCGGTTGCGCCCTGTCACCGGGTATCCCGGCGCGCACGATTTCACCGGTGGCGCGGCGCATCCGGACAACGACGGTGTCTTTCTCGTGAACACGGACACGGGGGAGAAGCGTGTGCTCGTCTCGTTTAAGCAGCTCGCCGATCTGATTCGCCCGGTGCGGCCGGATGTCGATACGAAGCCCCTTTTCATCAATCATTCGCTCTGGAACCGCGCCGACGACCGCATCTACTTCTACGTCCGCGGCGAGTTCGACAACCGCGAGGCGCGTATCGATATTCCGTGCACCATCCGGCCCGATGGCAGCGGCCTCGCACTGCACGAACACATCGGCGGTCATCCGGAGTGGGAATCCGGCCCGCGCATCATCGGCGACAAGGACGGCCGGCAAGTGATCTATGACGTGGACCGCAAGGAGATTGTCGAAACCATCGGCACGCCCGAGAGCTTTCCGCGCCCGGGCGGCGACATTGCGCTGTCGCCCGACGGCAATTGGTTCGTCAACGGCCACGGCGACAGCGGCAACAACTACTACACGGTGCTGCGGCGCACCGATGGCTCGTGGGTGCGCTCGCAGGCGTTCGCGCGCGGTCCGTATACGTCGGGGGAACTGCGCATCGACGGCGCGCCGGCTTGGAACCGGACGAGCGACCGGGTCGCGTTTCCGGCGCTTGACGCGAGCGATGGAACGCGGCAGACGTTTGTGATCCAGATCCGGAAACGGTAACGTGGGGCGGAGGACAGCGAAGAACACGTCAATGATTGACGACAGAGACGTGCGTTCGGTCACGGAGTTCCAGCGCAACATCAAGGAAAACGTGGGGCGACTGAAGAATTCAAAACCCCCTCTGGTTCTCAGTGTGAAGAAGAGCTTCGGCGCGGAGAAGGTATTGCGCTCTGGGATCGAGAGCGGTAGAAGCCGATGAACTGGAAGGCGCACTGCGCGACCAAGATCTGCCGGAAGGGGCAGTTAGCACTTATGGGGACCCGTTTCACTCTCGCGTTGCTGACGCTGGGCGGCTTGACGCTGGCGCTGTGGCGTTACCCGCCGGCCGTCCTGGGGCAGGCGGCCGTACCGTTTTCGCTGCCGAGCCACGAAAACTTGACGTTCTGGGTGAACCACAATGGCCTCGCCGAGATCGATGTCGAGGGCGAGGTGGGGTTCGGCGACATGGGCCGGCTGCTCATGCGCCGCCGTGCGAACGCGCCGCATCTGCGCCGGCTGCGCGACCGATTCGTTTTCAACCAGCGCGAGTTCTCGAAGATCGACACGCCGGACCTCTTGCGCGATGGCGCACGCTACGTCGTTGCACAAGGTCGCATCTTCAACCTGCCGGCGGTCCGCGATGGCAAGGGACATATGCACCGGATCGTCGAGCCGGAGGTAGGGGTATTCAAGCGCCGCATCGATGGGATGGAAGTAACGTTCGACGTCCGGCCGCTCGCGCGGCTGGGCGTGGAGCTGCGGGACGAACGAAATCGCCCCGCCGCCGCGCGCGTTTACCTGACCGCAGCCGATGGACTCGCCTACGCGCCGAAGGGGTCGATCAACCGTTACGCTGCCCTGCCCGCCGAACCCTATTTCCACGCGAGCGGCGCGTTCGAGATCGAAGTGCCGGCGGGCCGGACCGTTATTGAGGCGACGCGCGGCATCGAGTACAAGCTGACCCGCCAGGAGATCGAGATTGTGCCCGGCCGGTCCGCGACGGCGCGGCTGCGGCTCGAACGTTGGACCGACATGGCGGCGCGCGGCTGGCACTCCTCCGACGCGCACATCCACGCCAACTACACGGCCGAGCACCACCAGGTAGTCACGCCCGAAGACGTCAGTCTCTACACGCACGCCGAAGATCTGCACTACGCAAACATGATGGTCGCCAACTCGTCGGGCGCGTTCCTGCACGACCGCGAATACTTCGAGGGACGGCCGCACCGGTTGAGCCGCGGCAACACCGTCATCTACTGGAACGAGGAGATGCGCAACGCCGGCCTCTACGGTCACATGTGCCTGTTCAACCTGGAGAAGCTCGTCGAGCCGTTGTACACGGGGTTCCGCGATACGCCGCAATGGGAGGACTATCCCGCCAACTACGACATGGCCCGCCGCGCTCGCGCGCAAGGCGGTGCGGTGACGTACGCGCACCCCGGCTACGCACCGGCAATCGAAGGCGCCAGCGCCCGAGAGTTGCCGGTTGATCTTGCGCTCGGCGAGGTGGACGCGATGGACGTGCTGTCGAATAACCCCGAAGAAGTGGCGATGGAGTTGTGGTACCGGCTGCTGAACTGCGGGATGCGGCTCGGTATCTCGGCCGGAACCGATTCGTTCACCAATGTGGCCGACCATTACACGCCGGGCGGCGGACGCGTCTACGCGCATGTCGAGGCGCGCATGGGGCACGGCTCCTGGGTGCGGGCTTACAAGGCGCATCGCACAATGGCGACGAATGGACCAATGGTGTTTCTCACCGTCGATGGCCGTGGGCCGGGCGAGGAACTGCGGCTGCCCGAAGGAACGCAGAGCGTGCGCGTACGGGCGGCGCTCGAAACGCAGGTTCCGGTGGACAAGTTGGAATTGGTCGTTAACGGTCAGGTCCGGCTGGCACGGCCCGGGCCGTTCGAGGAAACCATCGAACTCGACCGGAGCGCATGGATCGCGTTACGCGCCACCGGCCCTTGGCATCGCTTGATACTGAACGACAGCTACGCGTTCGCGCATACCAGCCCGGTGTACGTATTGCTCGGCCGCGATCCCATCGCCTCACCGCGCGACGCGGAGTTCTGGGTGGATTGGATCGAGAAGCTGATTGCGCTCGTCGAAGAGCGGGGCCGTTTCGCGAACGAGGCGAAGAAGCAGGAGGTCGTCAACCTGTTCCGGAAGGCCCAGGAGATCTACTCAGCTCGCCGGCAATCTCGCGCGCGACGCGACGCGCCAGTTCCACCTGGTCTTTCTCAAAACTGATGGCGCCGACGCGCGGGTGGCCGCCGCCGCCGTAGCGTTCGCAGATCGTGGCCAGGTTGTGGCGTGGCTCCTCGCGCGCCCAAGGGTTGGAGCCCACGGAGATCTTGGTCCGGAAACTGGACACCATCACCGATACCGTATAGACAGACTCGGGAAACAAGTAATAGGGAATGAATTTGTTGTACCCGGCGAGACCTTTTTCGACGAGGTCGAAGAAGACGACCCGGTCCTGACAACTCGCGGCCGCACGGATGATGTCGATCGACTCGATGTGTTGTTCGTAGAGCGGCCTGTATAGAGCCTGTACTTCCGGGACGGCAACAATGTCGTCCAGTTTCCGTTCGGTCATCAGGCGGATGATCCGATGGATGATGCCGGAACCCTTGACGCCTTCAATGACCAGCACAAGCTGGGTGGCGGCCGATTTCAGTTCGACGGCGTCCTGGGCGCTCGCATACTGGGCGCCGTCGACGATGTCGGCCCAGGTCACCAGTTCGGCGAGGTCCGGCGCGTTGTAACCGAATTTCTCGCTGGCGATATCGGCAATGAACTTGGTGCAGGACTTGTAGTCGGGATCGTAGAACTTACGATCCCATGGGCGCGAATGGTAGTGCTCGCCGTCCTCAGGCGAGAGGAATGCGCTCTGGTGGTGATCGAACCACCAGGTGAGTTTCGGATTCGCGGAATATTTGAAGTCGACGATGGCGTTTTCGTCGCCGTCAAACAACTCGTCCTCGAAAATCTGCGACGCCTTGTGCATCATTCCGGTGTAGGCGTATTCGGCGCCCGGATAGAGCGCTTCGCGGGTGAAGCGGGTGAAGAACGCCGCCGACGCGGCGCCATCGAAACAGTGATCGTGGTAAAGAACACGAACGCGCATGAGTTGGGCGAGGTGAAAACTTATGATCTTGACGCAAATCCGGTGGAAATGCAACTTCTTGTGCATCGACGTGGGATGGCGGGCGGCACCGTTCGGCTATCATGATCAGTGAGATGCTCGAACGGGACGCGGTCGCCGCCCTTCCGCTGTCCGTCGAGAGACTGGTCCGGCTGGAGGAAACGCTCGGGCAGGTCTTGCGCGGAAAGCGGGACGTCGTGCGCCTGTCGCTGGTCTGTTTGCTTGCCCGCGGCCACCTGCTGATCGAGGACGTGCCGGGCGTCGGCAAGACGACGCTGGCCAACGGCTTGGCGCGGAGCGTCAGCGGCGAATTCCAGCGACTGCAATTCACCTCGGACATGCTGCCCTCGGACATTCTCGGCGTCACCGTGTACAACGCCCATGCGCAGACTTTCGACTTCAAGCGCGGGCCGGTGTTCACGAACTTTCTGCTGGCCGACGAGATCAACCGGTCGACGCCGAAGACGCAGTCGGCGCTGCTGGAGGCGATGAACGAATTGCAGGTGACCATCGACGGCCGCTCGTATCCGCTGGAGCCGCCGTTCATGGTGATCGCGACGCAGAACCCGTTGGAGCATCACGGCACGTACCCGCTGCCGGAGTCGCAACTGGACCGGTTCCTGTTGCGGCTCCGGATCGGCTACCCGGACCCGGCCAGCGAGCGGGCCGTTCTGCGGAATCACGCGATCCCGGTGGCCGAACGATTCGAGCCCGTGCTGACTTCCGCCGAGGTGATTCAGTTCCAGGACCAGGTGCATCGCGTGATCGTGGACGAGTCGCTGGTGGACTTCATGCTGGCGATCGTGGAGAAGACCCGTGCGCACGATGCCCTGGCGCTGGGCGTCAGCCCGCGCGGTGCTCAGGCACTCTTTCGCGCCTCGCAGGCTTTGGCGCTTCTGGAAGGCCGCGACTACGTCCTGCCCGACGACATTAAGCGCCTGACCATTCCCGTCTTCGCTCATCGCGTGGTCGTGAACACGCGCGTCGCGCTGGCGCAACGCAATACGGACGCGGCGGCGCGGATTCTCGAAGACATCCTGACACTCGTCGAAGTGCCTCTGTAATTCTCATGAAAACTGCCATTATTGGCCTGCCCATGGCAGGCAAAACCAGCTTGTTCACCATCCTGACCGGCGTCGCCGAATCGGCGCGCACCGGATCGCTGGAGACGCGAATCGGCGTCGCCAAAGTCCCCGATTCGCGCCTCGACGCCCTCGCGAAGATCTTCGAGCCACCGAAGGTGACGCACGCCACGGTGGAATACATCGACTTTCCGGCCATCTCGAAGGAGTCGCTCCAGAACCCTTCCTACCTGGCGAGTCTGCGGGTGGCGGACGCGCTGGCACACGTCCTGCGCGTCTTCGAGGACGACACGGTGCCACACGAAAAGGGCACGGTGAATCCAATTCGGGATATGGAAGATGTCGAGGCTGAGTTGATTCTCAGCGACCTGGTTGTCGTGGAGAAGCGCATCGAGCGTGTCGACAAAGACCGCAAGAAGATGAAGAGCCCCGAACTCGACAAGGAATTCGAGTTGCTGCAGACCTGCAGGACGGCGCTCGAAGACAGCCGGGCGCTGCGCACGCTGGAGTTGAACGCCGACGACGAGAAACGCATCCGCGGGTTTCAATTTCTGTCGCAGAAGCCGATGTTGTTCGTGCTCAACCTGGGCGAGGCGGACGCGCCGCGGCTGCACGAAATTGAGGAAGAATACCGCAACGGGCCGCTGGCCGGGCGTCCGCGAACCGGCGTGACGGCGGTGTGCGGCAAGATCGAAGCGGAATTAGCGGAACTGTCGGGCGACGAGGCGAAGGAGTACATGACTTCATACGGCCTGAAAGAGCCGGGGTTGGAGCGGCTGATCCAATCGACCTATTCGTTGCTCGGGTTGATGTCGTTCCTGACGGCGGGCGAGACAGAGGTGCGGGCGTGGACGGTTCCGGTTCACTCCACCGCGGTGAAGGCGGCCGGCGCCATCCACACCGACTTCGAGAAGAAATTCATACGGGCTGAGGTTGTGAACTGGCAACACCTGGTGGATCACAATGGCTATGCGGGGCTGCGCGGCACGCCGCTGTTGCGGCTGGAAGGAAAGGAGTATATCGTGCAGGATGGCGACGTCCTCGTGATCCGGCACGGCTGATCATGAGACAGCATGACAATTTCGCGGGTGCGCCGACGGAGGCGGACGCGGGCGTCCGCCGCGGACCGGGGGGTCCGCCCCACCGGAGAGGCTTGCCGCGTTTGAGGCTCGCACGTCTCGACCTCTGTTCCGGTACTGTTTCGAAGCGCCGGGACGAGTCTCGGCGCGGTACGCATGAGTGCGTGCGCCACGCCGGAAGCGCCTCAGTAGTTCTTGGGTGGGCCGTGCTGTTGCTCTTGCTGTTGCTGGCGACGCCCGTGTTTGGGCAACGGGCGTACAAACATCCGGTCTCCGGTTTCACGCTGCGGTTGCCGCCGGGTTGGACGGCCGAAAGCGGGCCGGTGCAGTCGCTGCTACTGCCGCCCGGTGTCAAAGTAGACCCGGACCGCGAAGACAATCCCGAGATTTACCTGGTCGAAATCCATCCGGGTGTCGTCAACCCGGAAGACGAGTCGCTGGTAGTGGATATTCGCGCCGGAATCCTCGAGGACGGAATCGGTCTCGAGCAGGCGGAGGAGAAGGGCACGTTCATCGTACCCGGCGGGTTGGGCGTGACCTATACGTGGGAATTCCGGAACCCGCGCAACAACATCATGTACCGGATGCGGCTGTACGCGGTGAAGACGAAGGGACACGTAGTGACGCTGTTGGCGCAGGGCGAGCGAGGCAAGATGGACGCCCGCGACAAGCTGTTGCAGCAGGTAGCGACTACACTTGATGCGCCACCGGTCGCGGCGGCCGCGCCCAAGCCGGCACCCCCGCCTAAGCCGGCGCCAGCCAAGTCGGAACCTCCGAAAGCGGAGATGAAACCCGAACCGCCACCTCCGCCGGCACCGAAGCCCGAGCCGAAGCCGGAACCGAAGCGCGAACCCGCCGCGCCCGAACCGCCCGTGGACGACAAGCCCGACGACAGCCCGTTGGCCAAACTCTGGGTGGCGCGGCTCTACGGACGCATTCTGAGCGTACCCGGTGAAACGACCGGGCCATTGCAGCAGCGAGTGATTCTCCGGCGGGACGAGACCTGGTCCAACATCGCCCAACCGACGCTGGAGGCGATCGACGCGGCGCCGCGGGCCGGCCAGTGGCGGGTCGCCACTCGCGGTACACAGACATTTCTACAATTGCGCCCGAATGGCGGAACCGCCATTCTCGTCGAGTTGAAGTTCATCGGCGGCAAGGTGTATCTGGGCAATCAGCCGGCGGTCCTCGAAGACCCGCGCTAACCGGCGGCGATACAATCGGAAGCGATGATCCAAGGAATCGAACACGTCGCCATCGCTTCGGCCGATCCACAGGCGCTCGCCAAGTGGTACGTGAGCACGCTCGGCTTCGTCATCAACTACAACTCCGGCCGGACGGTGTTTGTGAAAGCGCCGAACGGATCGCTGATCGAGATCATCACTTCGGAAGGCGAGCGCGCGGCGCAGACGATGAAGCAGCCCGGCCTGCGGCACGTCGCGCTCGTAGTGGACGATTTCGAGGCAGACTACACCCGCCTGCGGGACGCGGGCGTTACGGTGATTGGCGAACCCTCCGACGCCAAGGGCGTGAAGACGGTGTTTTTCGTCGATCCCGACGGCAACTATCTGCACCTGATCCAACGGCAGAACGCGTTGCCGTAATGCGCGCCGCCGCCCTGTTCGTCTGGTGCTGCCTGCTTGCGGATGCCCAGCATTACCGCGCGCCGGCGGGGACCCAGCCCGCCGCGCGG
>CAYPUQ010000069.1:0-18892 GCA_964413655.1 uncultured Solibacteraceae bacterium
GTAGCACGAAAGCCATCGTCCGGCTTGGAGGCGCCGCGCAACATGTTACGCTGACAATCCATGGCCGGGCTGCTCCGCAAGAAGAACATCGACGCGTTGATCGCTTCCTCACAGGAACCGGAGCGGCGCCTCAACAAGACGCTCGGGCCGTGGAGCCTGACGGCGCTCGGAATCGGCGCGGTTATCGGGTCGGGAATTTTTGTCCTCACCGGGACTGCCGCGGCCGGTGAGACGCTCAGCTTTCATTCGGTGCTGCACGCGCCGGTGCTCGACCTGATCTTCCACGGACCGAACGCCATCTCCACCATCGGACGGCCAGGCGCCGGACCGGCGATCGCGGTCTCGTTCATCCTGGTGGCGCTGGCGTGCAGTTTCGCGGCGCTCTGTTACGCGGAACTCGCGTCCATGATCCCGATCGCCGGCAGCGCCTACACGTACTCCTACGCGACGCTCGGCGAACTGGTGGCGTGGATCATTGGCTGGGACCTCATCCTCGAATACGCGGTGTCGAACATGGCCGTCGCGGTTGGATTCTCGGCTTACTTCAACGACATCCTGGATAGCATTTTCGGCATCCGATTGCCTCAGGCGCTGAGCGAGCCGATGGTGGTGGGCGGGCAGCTAACAGGAAGCTGGTTCAACCTGCCAGCGTTTTTGATCCTGATGCTGCTCACCTGGATTCTGGTTCAAGGCATCCGCGAAAGTGCGCGCGCCAATAACATCATGGTGATCGTCAAGGTGGGCGCCATTCTGTTGTTCGTCATCGGCGCCGCGCGCGCCGTCGACCCGTTGAACTGGAGCCCCTTCGCGCCGAACGGTTTTCAGGGTGTGCTGACCGGCGCGGCAATCGTGTTTTTCACCTACATCGGCTTCGACTCGGTCTCCACAGCGGCCGAGGAGACCCGCCGCCCGCAACGCGACCTGCCGATCGGTATCATCGCCACGCTGGCTGTCTGCACGTTGTTGTATGTGGCGG
Organism: uncultured Solibacteraceae bacterium; assembly: GCA_964413655.1. Taxonomy (GTDB): domain Bacteria; phylum Acidobacteriota; class Terriglobia; order Bryobacterales; family Bryobacteraceae; genus CAYPUQ01. The sequence goes on from CAYPUQ010000069.1 coordinate 977, forward strand.
TGGCGCTGGTGCTGACCGGGGTGGCCAAGTGGGACACGCTGAACAACGCCGCGCCCGTTGCCGGCGCGCTTCGCGACCTCGGCTACGACGGGATTCGCCGGATCGTCGGGGTCGGCGCCGTGGTTGGCATGATCTCCTCGCTGATGATCTTCCAGTACGGGCAGGCGCGGATTTGGTTCGCGATGTCGCGCGACCGGCTGCTGCCGGCGGTCTTCTCGCGGGTCCACCCGACGCACCGCACACCACACGTCTCGACCTGGGTGGCGGGACTATTCGTAGGCATTCCGGCGGGCGTGTGGGACATCGGCACCTTCGCCGATCTCTCGAATATCGGAACGTTGTTCGCGTTCGTGGTGGTGGCCACCGGAGTGATCGTGCTGCGGCGGACTCAGCCGGACCGCCCGCGCGGCTTTCGCGTGCCGCTTGTTCCGCTGTTGCCCGGACTGTCCATCCTGTTTTGCTTGATCCTCATGCTCAGCCTGCCACTGGAGACATGGTTCCGCTTCCTGGGCTGGCTGGCGATCGGTCTGGCGATCTACTTCCTATTCGGGCGGAAGCGAGTGGATGAGCTTGCGGCGCGGGATCAGCGGAGCTTCTCCCAAACGTAGGCGTCGAACTGGTGGTGAAGCCGGAAGCCGAGGCGCCGGTAGAGCTCCACGGCCTTTTCATTGGCGGCCGTCACGGTGAGGCTGGTGCGCCGGCAGCGCGCCCGGCGCAGCGCATCGAGCGAATGGCACAGCAGTTCGGTCCCGAGGCCATGCCCGCGAGATTCCGGATCGACGCAGATTTGAGTAATGTGGCCGACATCGAAGGCTACGAGGCTGGCGAGAGATATCCCGACAAGTTGACCGGTCTCGCGCGAGATCGCGATGAAGGAACCCGGTTGGAAGAAACTTCCGCAGCCGGGGTATTGAATGATATTCGACAGAAAGCGCCGTGCGCCGCCCGGTGACAGATACTGGTCGTTGATTTCGCTATCGATGTGGCTCCGGTAGGCGCGAACGATCAACTGGCCAGCCGACTCCTGGCGCCGTTCGGACCAGTTCTCGACGGCGATGCATTCCGCTGGACGGAGCCGTTCGAGCGGCGCGGCGCGGTTGAGATCGAGCAGCATAAAGTTGCGCCGGTGAACTCGGAGGTATTGGCTTAGCGGCATGAGGCCGCGGTCCATGTCCGGCAGCAGCATCAACTGCGATTCGACTCGGCGAATGAACGGCATGCCGGCGATGGAATGGAGCATCGCGCCCAACAGCCGCATGGCATTGGTGGCGTCGCGCCATCCCGGCCGGAGATAGAGGTCGCCGATGAGCCCCTTGCTCTCTTCGCAAACGTAGTAGCAATAGCCGGCCGGCTGGCTGCCGTCGAGCAGCGCGTAGCCCAGCAGCGCCTGCATCCGGACAAAGCGGCGGACGAGGTCGGCAGAGGGGCGATAGTCCCAGTCGAGGTCGCGCTTCCACTCTTGCGTTTCCTCGTCCAGGAGCGCGTCAAGCGAAACTCCGCGCACGCGGCGCAAATCGACTAGCGCGAGTTCCTTCGCTCCCGGCAGAGCGGCCATAGGCGCATTATAGGCCTCAGACGAAGAGCCGTGAGCGATGGTTTACTACTTCCGGAACGGACGGTCGGTGGCATTGCGCCGCGGCGTGTCCTCAGGAAACGTCCCAGGCGTCCACTTTCGTGCAATCTCAATATCGTCCCGCGCGCGCGAGATGAGTTGCGGCAGGTCGACGATGCCGACGCGATTGTACAGCCGCGGCTGCATGTACTGGCTGGTATAGACGCTGCTGTATGCTTGCCAAGCTTCCAGCGCCTGTTCCGCCTGCCGGACGGCCTCGGTCCGATCCGCCTCGGCGCCCGTCCGGTCGTACAGGCCGAGCGAGGCGGCCGACCGGATCTTCGCCGCATAATAGCGGCTGAGGTGCGCCATCGCCTCGATGTCGCCCAGCGTCAAGCGCAGTTCCTTGCCGATTCTCTCGCCTCGCAATGGCGGCAACGCGGCCAGCGCGCCCTGTCCGTTCTTCTCCAGCAAATCGGCGATTTCCAGCGGTGTCGTCCCGCCCATCGCTTCGCCGGCCAGTTTCTTGCGGCGCCATTCCAGGATGGGCAGCACGTTGCTGCCTGGCATAGTCGAGCCTTCGACAAAATCGCGCACGGTGTAGTAGCCCCTATGCCGCGGATGACTCAGGCACGCCTCCGGGAACCATCGCAGGTCGATGTCACCCCAGAAGAACCGGGTAATCAGTGGAAAAACTTGCGAGGCGTCCGACCACGCCTGGAACAGCCTCTTTCCATCCGTGCCGGGGAAGCGGTGGCTCACGATCCGGAGTAAATGCTCATCCGGCAAATCCGGATCGTAGCTCAACCGCCCCCATAACAGAAACGAGTACCACTGCTTTGCGATCACTGTCTGGCGCGGATGATCGGGCTCCTTCGACAAATACTCGCGGCCCCACGTGTAGCCGTCCGGCCCCATGTAGAAGCCGGCGACCTTATCCGGCCCGGGCATGTTCTTGATGTAGGCGCGCGCGAAGGCGGGATCGCCCCACCGGAAACTGTAGACATCGTCGTTGCGTACCGTCAGCCACGTCCGTTTGCCGGGCGGCAGCGCTGGCAGCAGATCCTCGATATAGGGCGGGTTCGGAATCGAGTACATGTGCGCGATCGAGTATTTGAAGCTCAGGTCGAACGGCCCCGGATACTCCTGGAACTCGCGGAAGATCTCATCCTGGCCGGTCTGGTGAAAGCGGTGAATCAGGGTGAAATCCCGGTCCGGCTGCCGCTTGAGCGCGTCGCGAATCCCTTCGCCGTAGGTCTTCCATAGCCACTTCTCCTTCGAGAATTCGTCCTTCCGCTCGGCCATCTGCTCACCAGCCGTAATACCGATTCCTTTCAACAGCGGATACGTCAGGACCATCTCGCGCACCGAAGCCCGGAAGTAGCCGATCGTATTGGGGTTCGACTGGTCGACGGTGATGCCGTGCTTGCCCTCAGCCCCGAAGACGAAAATGTTCCACGTGAACACGTACACGTCCACGCCCCGGTTCCGAGCGTGCTGCATGACGTCGCGCCAGAAGCGGATCTTGTCGTCGATCGTCATCGTGCGCACGGTCTCCATGTCCTCGAGCAACTCAGGACGCACCATGTCCCGGCCGCTGTGCGAGTAGGTCTCGTCCATTCGCACCCGCGTGCGCTTTACGTCGGTCAGTGCCACGTCCGGATATTCGGGAACCTTCACCATCGACGGGAACGGGTGCAGGCTCCACAGCGACAGCACGTTGTAACGGTGCCGGGCCATGTTGTCGATGAACTCCCGCCAGAAGTCAAAGGACCACATTTCGGGGATGTTGTACTGCGCGGCATGAGAGTTGTCGGAATAGCTAGGTGTTCGCACATCCAGGGGAGCGTTGAACTTGATTCCGCGTTGCGCGATGTGCGGCGCGCGGTCGGAGTCTGCGATTTGGCCGATCGTTCCGAGACGCAGCGCCTCGGCGAGATCGAGACCGCCGTACATCGCTCCGTTCGCATCGGCGCCAAGCACGGCCACCACCGGTTTGCCGGCCAGCACCGCGCGCCGGATGGCGTACGATTGCGGCGACGCGAGCCGCGGAGGCGTGATGCCGAGCGTTCGCGCCACGGAGCCAACCTGATCCGTTCCCGCGGCGATCGCCAGGCATGGGGAGCAATCGATATCGCCGATCTGGTCCAAACGATATTCCGGCATGGTCCGGGCGGGAGCACTCATGCCGATCTCGCCGGCCGCGAACGCGACCGCCGGAACCGAGGAGTCCGCGAAAAGCGCCGCGCGGTTATCTTGCGCCGTTAGCAGTGGCGCGCACAACAGAAAGGTATAGATCGGTTTCACTGAACTCAAATGTATGTAGGTCAGACCAATCTGTCAACCACCACATTCTTTTCAGCGCCGGCCGACGACGTCGATGAGCAGCCGCCCCATCGACCCCAGATGCTCATTCATCGACTGCCGCGCCAACTGCGGATCGCGATGCCGCACGGCTTGGTAGATCGTCTCGTGCTGTTCGAGCACCTTGCCCGGCACGCCCGGAACCTGCAATTTCAGGTGAATCCAGTGCCGCATCAGGTTGCGGAACAACTGGACTGCGTTGAGAAGGATTTGGTTGTGTGCCGCCTCGCCGAGGGCGACATGAAACGCGATGTCGGCGTCGAGCGACGCCTGAGGGTCGCGGAGACAGCCGCGAAGTTGCTCAACGGCGTCGCCGATTCGCGTTAGTTCTTCCTTCGTCGCGCGTTCGGCGGCCAGCGCGGCGATATCCTCTTCGACGAGGCGGCGGGCCTCGACCAGATCGCGCAGTTCCGTGCGGTCGGTCCCGGTGATTGCCCACAATAGCGGCCGCGACAGGAACTCGGACCGGGCGCAGACAAAGGTCCCGTCGCCGACGCGGCTGTCGAGCATCCCGATGAGCTCCAGCGCCTTCAGCGCCTCGCGTAGCGACGCGCGGCCGATGCCCAATAGTTGCCCGAGTTCGCGTTCAGACGGGATGCGCGCCCCCTCGGGCCAATCGCCCTTCACGATGTGCTCGATGAGTTTCTCGAACGCCGCCTCGGTGACCGTGGTCCGCGCCAGAGGCACCAGTGTCACACCACCCGAACTCTTCCTTCTCAATGAACTATTATCGCTGGCCCGAGAAGCTGCACTTTTGGGTTGCGCCAAACTCGAATGGTATGATATTCATACTTTCGACCGCAAGTGGGAGACTTCGGCGCGAGTTGAGAGTGCTCCGGAGCGCCCACTGCGATTCCGGCCGCTGCCGAAACAGTAAGGAGAGTGGATCATGCGAAGTATTCTCGCCATCATCGTCATCTGTGGTCTTTGCCCGTGGATCGCCATTGGACAAGTTTCCACCGGCACTATCACCGTCATCGTCGAAGACAGCACCGGCGCTGTCATTCCCAACGCTTCCGTCGTTGTCCTGAACCAGCGCACGGGCCTGGCGCGCCGCGGAGAGACCAGTGGCCGCGGAGACCTATTGGTGACGTTTCTCCCCGCTGGAGAGTACTCGATCAGCGTCGAATCCCAGGGGTTCAAACGCGCGGTCATCGGACAATTCGTCCTTCAAGTCGACCAGAGCGCAATTGTACGCGTGACCCTCAGCCCCGGTGACGTCGTAGAAACCGTCGAGGTTCGGGAGGCTACGCCGCTGCTGGAAGCCGACACTTCGTCGCTCGGCCAAGTCATCGAGAACAAGAAGATCGTGGACTTGCCGTTGAACGGCCGGAACCCGTTCGCGCTTGGTCTGCTCGCCGGCAACACTACGCCGATGTTCGGCATGGGCACCAATCTTCCCTTCATCGCCGGCGGCGGCCGCTTTTCGTCCAACGAAGTTCTTCTGGACGGCGCGGATAACAATACAACGGTCACCGCCGGCGCCATCGGCCGCACCGGCGTGGCCCTCCAGCCCAGCGTGGACGCGGTGCAGGAATTCAAGGTGAAGACCAACTCCTTCTCCGCCGAATTCGGACATGCCGCCGGCGCAGTCGTCAGCGCAACCATCAAGAGCGGCAGCAACCAGTTCCACGGCACCGTATTCGAATTCCTCCGCAATGAGAAACTCGACGCTAACAACTTCTTCACGAACGCGGCCGGACTCGATCGCGCCAAGTTCATTCAAAATCAGTTCGGCGGCGCGATCGGCGGTCCCATCATCCGCAACAAGACTTTCTTCTTCGGCGACTATCAGGGAACCATTCGGCGCACAGCGGCCTCGTCGCTCATCCGCAGTTTGCCGCCTACCGCGATCCGTAATGGCGACCTTTCGCTGTTGAACACCCCGATCTTCGATCCCGCCGCCCGGCGCATCGGCCCCAGCGGAAACGTCATCAGCTCGCCATTTCCGAACGCTCGCATCCCCGCGTCACAGATCAATCCCACATCGACCGCGATTCTCGGACTCCTCCCGGCGCCGAACTTCGGTCCGCCGGACGCTCTCGCCCGTAACTTCTTCCGGCAGGTGCCTGCTGGTTTCGACGCGGACCAGTTCGACGTTCGCATCGATCACTCGCTCTCGTCGAAAAACACTTTTTTTGGCCGCTTCTCCCTCAGCAACCAGACCAACCCCCAGCCGGGCGTTTTCGACGGATTCATAGGCGCCAGCAATACCCTCTACCGCAATATTCGCCAGATGGTTTTGAGCGACACGCACATCTTCTCGCCCACGGTGGTGAACGAATTTCGTGCCGGGTTTACGCGACACAACGGCAGCCGGATCGTAGACGACGTCGATGCGGGCGTCGACTTTGCGCTGCAAAACAACATGGGATTGTTTCCGTTTCCGGTGAAGGGCTTTCCCGCTATCGCTTTCTTCTTTTCGGGCCAAGGCACAGGTTCGACTCAATTCGATAGCTTTGGCGGCGGGGCCAGCGACTTGAACTTTGAAAACCGCTTCCAGTTCGCCAACACCATTTCCATTACGCGCGGCCAGCACACATTTAAGACAGGCGCCGACATCCGGCGTCCCCGCTTCGACAACCTGCGCGGCAATCCGTTCTTCGGCCAGTTCGTTTTCGGCTCCATCCTGACGTCGAGCACCGACACGCCCGGCTCCGGTGCCCCGTTCGCCGACTTCCTCACCGGGTTCCCCAGCCTCGTGCAAGGGACGCAGATGCTCGATTGGGGGCGCCAGCGCGAAATCTACTTCGGCGCCTTCTTTCAGGACGATTGGAAGGTTACGCCTCGCCTCACTTTGAACCTCGGCGTGCGTTACGACCTCTACACGCAACCGGTCGACGCACGCGATCGCGGCGGCCTGTTCGACCTGGAGCGCGCCCGGTTCGCCCTGCCCGGTCAGGATGGCTTTTCGCGCGCCATCGTGGACGGCGACCACAACAACATCGGCCCCCGCGCCGGCTTCGCATACCAGATGCGCCGCCGCTGGGTCCTACGCGGTGGTTACGGAATCTTCTACGGTCTCCGCGACCAGAACCAGGAAGTTACCCAGATCGCCGGCAACAACCCGAACACGCCGGCGCTGGTCGTTCCCACCGTCAGTGCGAACTCCACGGTTGCGCCACCGTACACGATCAACACAAGTATTCAGGCCGGCCCTTCCGATGCGACGCTTGAGGGTTTCAGCGCCCAACAGCCAATAGCCAGGACCATCCGGACCCAAGCGTTCAACGACGCCCGGTTTCCGAAACTACAGCAATTCAACTTTTCGATCCAGTTCCAGCCCGCCGAGTCGTTGCTCTTCGAGACCTCGTATCAGGGCGCGCGGGGCAGCGACTTGGCGACTCTCTTTATCAACCGGAACCAAGTGCCGTTCGAGTACGCCCTCGACGGCCGCAACGTGCAGAGCCAGCGGCCCTACCCGATGGTGAACGGCGTTGTCATTCCGACTTACTCTCTCGCCACCTCGAATTACAACGCCTTCAACCTCCGCGTAGAGAAGCGCTACACTCACGGGCTGAGTTTGTTGTTCAACTATACCGTACAGAAAAACCTCGAAGCCGGCGGTTCCGGTCCTAGCGCTTTCACCCAGAACGGCGGCACGTCCATTGCCCTTGATGCCTATAACCTTTCACGCGAGCGGGGGCCCGCGCCCATCGACGTGCCCCAAATCCTCAACATCAGCTATGGATACGATCTTCCGTTCGGACGCGGCAAACGGTGGCTCAGTTCGAACAAGGTAGTCTCGAACGTATTGGGCGGCTGGCAATTCAACGGAATTACCACTCTCCGCGGCGGCTTCCCCACTGACGTTCGAACGAATCGCCTGCCGCCTATCTTCAACACCTTCAATGTGCCCGACCGTGTACCCGGGCAATCGATCCAAGTTGAAAAGAGTAGGCGTGGGCCGGACAGTTTCTTCAATCCCGATGCTTTCCGTGTTCCCGGCACGACGCCCAGCCAAACCGGTGCTCCGATTCAAATGTTTGGCGACTCGGCGCGGCGTGTAGCGCGCGGCCCCGGCTCAGTCAACCTGGATTTCTCGCTTTTCAAACAGTTCTACGTGACGGAGCGCCATTCCTTGCAGTTCCGTGCCGAAGCGTTCAACCTGACGAACACGCCCACCTTTTTGCTGCCGAGCTCCAACAGCCCGGCGATGACCTGCATCGGGCGGGCTCCCGGAACCGCCTGCAACGACAATAATCCCCAGTTCGGACAACTCTCCGGTTCGTCCTCCACGGGCCGTCAGATTCAGTTCGCGCTAAAGTTCATATTCTGATCCCACCAGGTGGGGGCGCGAGCCCCCGCCCGTGCCACGCCCTCAGCCCCGATAGGAGATGCTATGCGCCTCGCCGCCCTGATTCTATTACTTTCGTTCAGCTTCGATGCATTGGCTCAGGATCCGGTTTTTCCGTATGGAGCCGTCTACTTCCGGAAATCGAATCCGCCAGAGGAGGACTGGTCGCGCGACCACCAGACGGCGGCAAAGATTGGCATGAACAACTTCCGGCACTGGTTCATGTGGTCCGCCATCGAGGTCGCTCCCGACAAGTACGATTGGCGCGACTACGACCGGATGATGGATCTCGCCGCCGAGAACAACATCAAAGTGACGATCGCCGAAATGATCACCGCCGCTCCGGAGTGGATGTTCGACTCGCACGCCCACGCTCGCTACCTGGCCTCCGATGGAACGGTCATTAACTCGCAGATATCCGGCTCCAGCGCCACCGGGGGCTTTCCGGGACTCTGCCTCGATAACGAAGACGTCCGCGCCGAAGCCCAGAAATTCCTGACGGCTCTCATTGAACGCTACAAGGGCCACAAAGCCATGTGGGCCTGGGATCTGTGGAACGAGCATTCCTACCCCGGTGGGCAGCCACAACGAATGCTCTGCTATTGCGAGGCAACGCAGAAGAAGTTTCGCGAATGGCTCCGAGCGAAATACGGCAGTCTGGAGGCGCTCGGCAAGGCTTGGTACCGCTACAGCTACGCGTCGTGGGACAACATTCACCCGCCGCGAAGTTTCACAGGCTATCCGGAAAGTCTCGACTGGCTGGAGTTCCGCAGCGACAACCAGTTCCGTCTGCTGAAGTGGCGCGCCGAATTGGCTCGCTCCCTCGACAAGCGAAACAAGGTGACTGCTCACGGTGTCGCTTCAACGCTGGAAGCGATGCCGAACTCAACCAACAATGAGTGGCGTTCGGCGGCGGAGGTCGAAGTTTGGGGCTTCACCTGGGTGGCCTCCCGTAAGGGCAGCGAGCCCTGGAAGCAGTTCCACGCCGTCGATCTCGTTCGCGCCGGATCGCGCGGCAAACCCTTCTGGCACGCCGAGGCGCAAGCGGGTCCACTATGGATGCAGCCGCAGGTCATTGGACGCTCCCGAGACGATGGCCGCATCACCGAAGCCAAGGACGTGCGCCTCTGGAACCTGATCTCGATGACCGGCGGTGCGACCGGGATCCTCTACCCGCGCTGGCGGCCGCTGCTCGACGGTCCCCTCTTCGGCGCTTTTGGCGGTTTCGGCATGGACGGTAGCGTCACCCCGCGCGCCGACATGGCTGGGCAAGTAGCGCGCTGGGCCAACTCGCAACAACAGCTCTGGCGCTCCCGCCCGGTCAAGGGGGACGCCGGCGTCGTCGTCGTCCCCGAATCGCAGATCTTCAATTATGTCCAACAAGGCAGCACGCAACATTACGCCCAGTCGGCCCGTGGAGCTTACCAGGCTTTCTTCGACTCCAACATTCAGGCCGACTTCGTCCACATCGACCACATCCAGGAGTATCCGCTCGTCTACCTGCCCTACCCGATTCATTTGAAGGAAGCCACGGCGAAGAAGCTGATCGCATTCGTCGAGCGAGGCGGCCACCTTGTCAGCGAAGGTTTGCCCGCCTATTTCGGCGAACGGGGCAAAGTGGGCGTCAAGCAGCCAAACCTCGGCCTTGATCGCCTGTTCGGCGCCCGCGAAAGCTACGTCGAGTTCACGCCCGACCTGCTCGACGATCTCACGCTGGAGGTGATGGCCAAGAAGATATCCGGCCGGTTCTTCCTACAAGAATACGTGGCAGAGGGCGGCCGTGTCGTTGGCCGATACGCAAACGGCAAGCCCGCGGCCATCGAGCACCAACTCGGGAAGGGGCGAGTCCTGCTGATCGGAACCTTCCCCGGCGCGGGCTACTTCCTACACTCCGGCCCGGAGACCAAGGCCTTTTTTGCCGGTCTGCTCGAATGGGCCGGAGTTCGTCAGATGGCGCGTGTCAGCGACACGGCCGTGAAAGCTCGTATTCACTCCGGTGAGGGTGGAACTTACCTCTGGGTGGTCAATCCCACACGGCAGCTCCGGACTGTCACGGTGAACCTGGAGGACCGTTTCGGACCCTTCTCGCGCGCGGAAGATCTGTGGCAAAAGGACGGCTCGCCGCAGGCAAAGGGCCGCACCGTCGAACTCACGGTTGAGGACCGTAACGTGGCCGTCCTCCAACTCCACCCGTAGTTCGGACGTCCTGATCCGGGGCGCCACCACTACACTGAAGAAATGCGCCTCGAGACCATCGCCGTCCACTCGGGACGGCACGTCGACCCCGCGACTGGCGCCGTTACGCCGCCCATTCACCTGTCCTCAACTTTCGAGCGCGACCCCGGTGGCGAGTACTCGCGCGGCTTCTCCTACTCGCGTGAAGACAATCCGAACCGCCATGCCCTGGAGCAGTGCCTCGCCGCGCTGGAGGGCGGCAAGGAGGCGTTGTGCTTCGCGTCGGGACTGGCTGTCGTCAACGCGGTGGTGCAGAGCCTGGAACCCGGCGACCATATCCTGGCGCCGGACGACCTCTATTACGGAGTGAAGCGCGTGATCCGCGAGGTTTTCGCGAAATGGCCGATCGAGGCCGATTTCCTCGACATGACGAGCATCGAGACGGTCCGCGCCGCCGTCCGGTCCAATACCCGGCTGATCTGGATCGAGACGCCCTCCAACCCGCTCTTGAAGATCACGGATTTGTCCGCGATCTCGGAGATGGCGCGGAAGGCCAATATAGTCACCGTCTGCGACGGTACTTTCTCCACGCCCATCCTCCAACGCCCGCTCGAGCACAACATCGACATGGTGATGCACTCCACGACGAAGTTCATCGGCGGCCACAGCGACGTTGTCGGCGGTGCGCTGATCACGAAGTACGACAATTACCTGTTCGAGCGCGCTCGCAAGTCGCAGCGGCTCGGCGGCAGTGTACCCTCGCCGTTCGATTGCTGGCTGACGCTGCGCGGCGTTTCGACGCTGCCGTTACGGGTGCGCGCGCAGACGGCGAACGCTCGACGCATCGCCGGATTCCTGGGCGGGCACTCGCTCGTCGAGACGGTGCATTATCCCGGGCTGCACGATCACCCTGGCCATGCCCTCGCCGCCGAGCAGATGTCCGGCTTTGGGGCGATGCTGTCGTTTCAGATTCGCGGTGGATCCGACGAGGCGATCGCGGTCGCGGCCCGGACGAGGTTGTTCACGCGCGCCACCAGCCTCGGCGGTGTCCACTCGCTAATCGAGCACCGCGCTTCAATCGAGGGCCCGCAATCGCGCACGCCGCGGAATCTGCTTCGCATCTCTGCCGGAATCGAGAACGCGGACGACCTTATCGCCGATCTCGACTCCGCCTTATCCGGCTGAAGCGTGCGAAAATCAAAAGCCGGTGGGCTACGAAGAAGACACCGCCATCGGGGGCGGTCAAGGCCGGTTTCCCAACACGCGGCTAACGGTGCTGGACGCCGTTCGCGGCGGCGACGGCGCGGCACGCTCCGCCGCCCTTGAATCGATCATCGACGTCTACTGGAAGCCGGTTTACAAATACGTTCGCATCCAGTGGCGGAAATCGAACGAGGACGCGAAAGATCTGACCCAAGGATTCTTCGCCGTTGCGCTTGAAAAGAACTACATGGCTGGGTACGATCCCACGAAGGGCGCTTTTCGCACGTTCCTACGCACCTGCGTCGATGCCTACGTATCGAAGGACGCGCAAACCCGATCCCGCCTGAAACGTGGCGGCGGTTGGCAAACGGTTCCGCTCGACTTCGAATCCGCCGAGGCAGAGATCGCCCACTCGCCCGCCACACATGGGGAAGCGATGGAGGATTACTTCCACCGCGAGTGGCTGCGCCGCCTGTTCACACTGGCCGTCGCGGATCTGCAAGCCCATGCCGCCGCGACCGGCCGCCAAACTCGCTTTCGCCTGTTCGCCGACTACGACCTCAATGAGGGCAAGGATGAGTCCGGCTACGATGCCCTCGCCGAGCGTTACGACCTGAAGGTCACCGACGTCACGAACCACCTGGCTTGGGCGCGCCGGGAGTTCCGGCGCCTGTTATTGGAGCGGCTCCGCTCGATCACTGGTGGCGAGCGCGAGTTTCGAGACGAAGCCGCTGTCCTGCTGGGTTGGCGCCGCTGAGCTCAGGGAGTCGGGCTGCCGACCAAGCCCATCCGGAACGCGATCTGCTGCAGGAGTTGGCGGATCGCGAGCACCTCGGCTCTCAGGCTCTCGTTTTCGGAGTTCAGGTCCTGGATACGCATGGCGTTCTGCATCACGGCGTCCAGCGTGGCCGGTTCCAGTTGCCCGCGCAACAGACCGCCGGGGTAGCTTTGGGAGTGCAGGTTGAAATAAAACGCCGTGTGATCGTCCAGGATGTCCTGAATCGTCGCCAGGCCCGCCTCGCTCGTCACGTCCGCCTGACGAAACAGCGTGTGCCGGCCCTCGCCCAGCGCGACCGGAGGAGCGAACATCGGGTTGACGACCACCGGACCGTTCACTCCTCGCGCGCCGCGGTGGATGTGGAACTGCGTAATCGTCTCGTCTCCAGTAAGTTCGATGTCCGCGGAAAAATCGACTACGGCGCGGACCAATGCTCCGCTGGAGTTGTACACCGTGTGAATCCGAATCGTTCCTTGGCCGCTGCCGCGATGCTCGACAATCGGCGGGTTTTCCGAAACCGTACTCAGTGGGGCATTGAACGCGGCAAAGCCGTACGTGTTCTGAGCCGAAACGGCCGATACGCCCAAGAGGACGCCGGCGGCCGCGACCGCAAGTCTCTTCATTCTGTGTCTCCTTTAGCTCGAAATTGATCTTAAACTATAGCATATTGGCTTCGTTCTCTCAGATGCGAGAGTTGCGGCGAGATTTTCGAGTTGTAAACTCATCCCCGCGCGCCGTGGCGCCCGCCTTATACTGCGGATAGTGTGGTTGTCGGACGAAAAAGTGGAACGACTCCAATCGGCCGTTAGCCAACCGGACCTCGGCGGTTGCCGTTACACCCTGGTGCAGGAGTTGGGTCGCGGCGGGATGGGAATTGTTTACGCAGCGCGCGACCACCAACTTGACCGTCTGGTTGCGCTCAAGGTGCTCGCGCTGCCTCTCGAAAGCGAAGAAGCGTCGCGGCGCCTCATCGGCGAGGCACGGCTGATCGCAAGGCTCGAACATCCGGGCATTGTACCGGTCTACGATGCCGGGCTTCTCCCGGATGGACGCTTCTTCTACGCGATGCGACTCGTGAGCGGCCGGCGGCTAGATCACTACGCCCGGGAGGAGCGGTCGCTGTCGGCACGCCTGGCGGTTTTCCGCAAGCTCTGCGAGGCGGTCGCCTACGCGCACAGCCACGATATCGTTCATCGCGACCTGAACCCCCGGAACATCATGATCGGCCCGTTTGGCGAGGTCTTGATTCTCGATTGGGGCATCGCCCGGACTCCGGAGGAGCCCGAGCGGCCGGGCCTCGTTGCCGGCACGCCACGCTTCATGGCGCCGGAGCAGGCCAGCGGAGAGCCCGCGTCGCCGGCGGCCGACATCTACGCGCTAGGCGCCATTCTTCGGGTGCTGCTGGGCGAGTATCGATCACGGCCGCTCGAATCGATCGCGCGGCAGGCGATGGCCACCGATCCGGAAAAGCGCTACGAATCCGCGCTCGACCTCGCTGCCGACGCCGGCCGCTTTCTCGACGACTCGGCGGTTTCGGCGCATGCCGAATCCTGGGCCGAGCGCTTTGGCCGCTTCTGGCGCCGCAACCGGACGCTGCTCATTCTGCTGATCGCCTACGTGACGGTTCGATTGCTGCTATACCTGTTCTCGCGGCTATAGCGCGGCGCGGCTTCAAAACGTGCGGCAGCGGCAGCTTCTGGCGCACCGCTGCGTGTATGTCGGCAAGGTGGAAAGCTTCGAGGCTGATCGAAGTTGAAACAGGCGTCAGCTGCCGCTGGTGGTCCACTTGTCTTCCAGTTGACGGGCCACGCCGTTCAACCCGGCGTTATCCAAATCGTTCGACGACACGATACAGAACACGCCGCCGATGTGGAAGACGACCGATCCCGGCGCTGGTCGCCACTTCTGGACGGCTCCGAAGGCCGACGACGCCGTTGGCATGCGATAGACGGTAACGGCCAACTGGCCCGGACCGCCATAGACGGCCCGCATTCCATCGGCGACACGCAACTCCCTCAGGAGTGACGGCGCGTGATCCGGGGCCGCGCGGTCTACCGTTTCGAGATTCCAACCGGCATCGAGCAGTGCCGGCATTTCAGGTTCCCACTGCACGCCCGTGGGACACCCAGACAACAGAGCCGCGGCGAGGAAAGGCAGAGCCTGCCATGAAAAGCTGTGCATAGACTTCTATGCTAAAAGAAGAGGGTGCAAGTCTCACTCTTCCACGCTGCTCCAGCCGCCGAGCAGCTTGAGCAAACCTTCCACAAGCAGAACATCCTGGCCCGTCTCCAGGCGATCGACTCGCTCGCCACCCGCAAGGGCCTCGATGCCCTCGATCCCGCCCTGAACCCCCTCGTCAGCATAGGCACCGAGCACGGCGAGAACCGTCAAGTCACGAAGAACAGTTATGGAGTATTGAATCTGAGTTGGCGCGCCGCGAAACAGCCGCAGTGGCCAGACCGCGTGGCCGCCGAACTCGGCGAAATCCGCCGGCGGATCAAGGAGACTCATGGCCGCGGTCTACGATTTCTGATCTGGGCGGGGATGGGTGGCTCGGCCGAGGACAAGTCGATGTACAACGCCTGCGGCCTGCTGTCGCGCGGACCACGCTGCTACGTGCTGGATTCCACCGATCCGGCGAAGCTCAAGGCCATTCTCGAAGACATGCAGCGGCGCTCGCGGTTGCCGCTCGAAGACGCGCTGCGGTCGACGCTGGTGGTCGGAATGGCGATGGGCATGACTTCCTATGAGCCGGTAGTCAACCTGGAGAAACTCTATTGTCTCTTTGAAAGGCACGGCGTCGACAGCCGGCCGAACTTCCTCTACATGACGCTGCCCGGATCGCTGCTGGACCGGTTCGCTGGACCGCGCGGATATCGCCGGGTGGAGCTGCAGCTCGATGGCGCCAACTCAGTGGCAGGCCGCCACACCGGGCCGTTGACGCGGGGCAGTCTCTATCCGCTTGGCTTGGCGGGGGTGGATCTCCGGCAGTGGATTCACGGGGCGTGTTTGACCGAGGAGGACATTCACGGGGCGTGGCGGCTGGCATCCTTTCTCGAGGCAGAAGGGGATGCGGGCAGGGATCATGTGACGCTGCTGCTGCCGTCGAAGTGGACCGGCGCCGGGCTCTGGACCAAGCAGGATTTCGAGGAAAGCCTGGGCAAGAGCGAAGAGGCAGGGATCAAGATTTTTTTCGATGAAAAGCCGAAACTGGCCAACTTCCTGTCGCCGAAGGACAACCGCCAGCGCCGCTGCTTCGTAGTGGTCCAGGTGAAGGGAATGGACGGTCCGGACGCCCAGAAGGCCGGAATGATTCGCCGGGCTGGCTATCCGGTTGCCGTCGTGACCTTGCCGAAAGGCAGCCCGCTGTCGGCCTACATGCAGTTCATCCACTACACGGTGTGCGGCCTAGGCGTGTTGCGCAACATGAACTTTGTGACGCAGCCTGGCGTGGAGCTGTACAAGACGATCACGGCTGAGATTGTATCGGACGCGGCAAAGGCGGGTGCGATCGAGAAGTCGGCGGCCTGGAAGGCGATGAAGGCGCCGGGAGCGATGGTGCGCTTCGGCGGCGTGTTGACGCTGTGTTTCCCACACGTCGCGGGTGGCGTGGAGGACCCTCGAGCGGAGGCGCCGGCCATCTACGCCAGTCTGCTGAAGAAGCTGGCCGCCAACGGCGTTCGTTACGGCGAGCTGACCTTCTTTGGCGACACTCGATACAGCCGGAAGGGCCGCGCCGCGCGCAAGTCGCTCGATCGCGCGGCCGAACGCGTCTTTCGGTCGCGGCTGAAGATGCCGGTGGACGTGTACGAAGGGCCGGCGATGAACCACTCCTACCACGAGATGGTGATTGGACACGGCCACTGCTTCTCGACGGTGCTGCTATCGGAGAAGCAGGAACAGATGCCGGAAGCGGGATACCGCGCCGACTACCATGTCGCTCAGTTCCTGGCGACCCAGGCCGCGCTGGCCCGCCGCGGCCGCCCAGTTGTGGCGATCCTGTTGAAGGATCTGGAGCCGAACACGCTCGCCCGGTTGGACCACTTCTTCCAGCAAGTGGCAACGAACCTCGGAAGGCGGGCGCTATAACCCTATGGCCAAGTTCAAAGCGACTCGCGGGAAAGCCAAGGCTAAGGAAAAGAAGACTCGCGGGCTGATTCCCTGCCTAATTTTGGTTATCAGCGCCATCGTGCTGGTCAATCTCTTGTTCTATGCGATGCTGAAGAGCTACAGTTCATGAGACCCGATCAACGCCAACCGGAAGCGATGCGCGAAGTGCGCATGCAGACGGGCTACCTGCTAACCGCCGAGGGCTCGGTGCTGATCGAAGTGGGCAACACACGGGTGCTGTGCGCGGCAAGCGTGGAAGACACAGTTCCGCAGTTTCTGCGGGGTAGCGGCCGCGGCTGGGTGACGGCGGAGTATGCGATGCTGCCGCGCGCCACCACCACGCGCACGGCGCGGGAATCGAGCCGGGGGAAGCTGTCCGGCCGCACCATGGAGATCCAGCGGCTGATCGGACGGTCGTTGCGCGCGGTGATGGATCTCGACGCACTCGGCGAACGAAGTATCATCGTCGACTGCGACGTCCTGCAAGCCGACGGCGGCACGCGAACGGCATCCATCACGGGGGCGTTCGTCGCGCTGGCTTTGGCGGTTAACAGTCTGCTCCAATACAAAACGGTTGGGAAGAACCCGATTCTCGACCATGTCGCGGCCACCAGCGCCGGTATCGTCAACGGCGCGCCAGTGCTGGATCTCTGTTATGAAGAAGACTCCCAAGCGAGCGTCGACATGAACCTGGTGATGACCGGCCGTGGCGAATTCGTCGAGATTCAGGCTACCGGCGAGAAGACCTCGTTCAGCGATGCGCAACTCGCGGAGATGATCGCCCTGGCGCGAAACGGGATCAGCGAACTGATCGAGATTCAGAAGCGGTCGCTCGCGGCAGCGTGAGACTGTACTGCGCGACCACCAATCCCGGTAAGCTGTGGGAATTCCGGCTGGCGGCCGAGTGTTATGGAGCGGACATCACGGTGGAAGCGATCCCAGGCTTGGCGGAGATCGCGCCGTGCGAAGAGACTGGCGACACCTTCGAAGCGAACGCAATTCAAAAGGCCCTGTACTACTCGCGTTTCGTTGACGATCCCGTTTTTGCGGACGATTCCGGGCTTGCGGTCGATGCGCTGGGCGGTGCGCCTGGAGTCCGGTCGGCGCGGTACGCCGGCGAGCACGCGACCGACGCCGACAACAACCGGCTGCTGCTGGAACGGATGACTGGCGTGGCCGAACGCGCGGCGCGATTTGTGTGCGTCGTCGCGATGGCGCGGCAAGGGGAACTTGTTCGGACCTTTCGCGGCGAGGTGGAAGGCCTACTGCTGGAAGCTCCTCGCGGGACCGGGGGCTTCGGGTATGATCCGATCTTCCTCTATCCACCGTTCGGAAAAACGTTGGCGGAAGCCTCGCCGGATGAGAAGCTTGGCGTCAGCCACCGGGGGCGGGCGTTGGCCCAGATGTTCGAGTTTCTCGCGTCGGGCAGTTAGCTAG
>CAYPUQ010000070.1:0-18473 GCA_964413655.1 uncultured Solibacteraceae bacterium
ATAATAAGCACCATGTCCCCGCCGAACCCAACCACAGTCTCAACCGCAGTCATCCAACCCACAAAAGCTACTCGCGTCCGTTACACGGTCTTATTTCTGACGTTTGTCACGGCGTTCATCATGTACATCGACCGCTCGTGCATGGGGGCGGCGACACCGACGATCCGGGAAGAGTTCGGCATCGACAAGATCACCATGGGATGGAGCGTGGCGGCGTTCAATTTTGCGTATGCAGCGTTCCAGGTTCCCGGCGGCTGGATGGCAGACCGGTACGGCGCCCGGATCGTCCTGACGTTCGCGATATTGTGGTGGTCGGCCTTCACGGTCGCGACGGGACTAGCCTTCGACGCCGTCTCGCTGGCACTGGCGCGGTTCTTCTTCGGGGTCGGTGAGGCGGCGGCCTTTCCCGCCGCTTCGCGAGCGCTCTTGCGCTGGCTACCGACCAGTCAGCGGGCCTTCGGCCAGGGTTTTCAGCACGCCGGCGCACGATTCGGCGCGGCCGTGACGCCGCCGATCGTGTTACTCCTGATTCTCTATCTCAGTTGGCATTGGGTCTTCTATATCTTTGGAGCCGTTGGAATGATATGGGCGCTGGTCTGGTATGCGTACTACCGCAACTACCCGCAGGAACATGGCGGAGTGAACCAGGCGGAACTGGAGATCCTAGCCCAAAGCGGGTTTCGCTCAAAGCCCAAGGTGGCGATCACGGTGCCGTGGCGGCGCATCCTGCGGAACCGGAACGTGTGGTTCCTCAGCATTATGTATTTCTGTTACGGATGGGTGCTGTGGATTTACTTGCAATGGCTACCGACGTACTTAGAGGAAGCACGCGGACTCACTTCGGTCCGGATGGGGCTGGCCGCGAGCGCGCCGCTGCTGGCCGCCACGGTTACCAACACATTCGGTGGCTGGCTTTCGGACAGACTGGCCCACCGGCTGGGCGATCTGCGCCGCGGACGGCTGTTCGTTTCGATGTTGGGCTTCTCGATTGCGGGTCTCTCGTTAGTACCTGGAGTACTCGCTCAGAGCATGGTCACGAGCCTTGTTTGTCTGACGCTGGCGCTGGCCGGGCTCGAGCTGACCGTTGCCGTTTCGTGGGCGATTTGTCTCGACATCGGCGGTGACTTCAGCGGATCGGTGTCGGGGGTCATGAATACACTCGGCAATCTCGGCGGAGCGCTTTCCTCCGTGGTGATCGCATACATGGCAACTCACTTGGGATGGAACTGGCCCTTCCTGGCGGCGAGTTTTATGTGCATCATGGCCGCGATTCTGGCGACGCGGATTGACCCCAGCCGGCCGCTGACGGAAACATGAGGAAGCCACCCGCGCCGGAATGGAGATCCGCCAAGCTCTCCACTGCATCGAATACAATGTAGCCCTATGCCCATGGCTTTCCCGACCCGCCGCCGTTTCCTCACCGCCGCGGGCACCGCCGCCTTCGCGACGCGAAGCCGCGCCGCCGCCCCCGGCTCACAGATCCTGTCTACTCGCGTCGTCTCGCCGCGTTCTGATCTGTATCACGGCTGGCCCACGCTCGCCCAGCGCACGAACGGCGAGTTGCTAGTCGTCTGCTCCGGTGGTCGCGAACAGCATGTCTGCCCTTTTGGCTGGGTGGAATTCATGCGTTCGACCGATGGCGGCCAGACCTGGAGTTGGCCACAGGTCGTCATGGATACCCCAATCGACGACCGCGATGCCGGTGTCCTTGAAACACCGAAGGGTGCGCTCCTCATCACGACCTTCACCTCTCTCGCCTACCAAAGCGTACTCGATGCCGCGGGGCGCGAAGGCAACTGGTCCGCCGAACGGCTTGCCCGCTGGCGCTCCATTAATGCCAATATCACCGAGGCTCAGCGCCAATCCCTCCTCGGCACTTGGATGCTCCGGAGCGAAGACAGTGGCCTCACATGGTCGGCTCCGTACCGCGTTCCGGTGAATAGCCCCCACGGTCCCATCGCTCTCAAGGATGGCCGGCTCCTCTACCCCGGCAAGCAGCTCTGGACGCCCGGTAGGCGAATTGGTGTTGCCGCTTCAAGCGATGACGGGCGCAACTGGCAGTGGCTCGCCGAAATTCCCACCCGCCCCGGCGACGACCCCACGCAGAGCTACCACGAACTGCACGGCGTCGAAGCCTCCAACGGCCGCATCGTCGTTCACATCCGTAACCACAACAAGGTCAACGAACGCGAGACTCTCCAGACGGAATCCACCGACGGCGGCCGCACCTGGACCGTTCCTCATCCCATCGGCGTTTGGGGCTTGCCTTCTCACCTGCTCCGTCTCAAAGACGGCCGTCTGCTGATGACCTACGGCCACCGCCGCCCGCCGTACGGCAATCAAGCCCGCCTGAGCACCGATCACGGCGCTACGTGGTCCGCACCTATCACCCTCTCCGCGGACGGCGCCGATGGCGACCTCGGCTACCCCTCCACCGTCGAACGGCACGACGCTACACTCCTCACCCTCTGGTACGAGCGCCCGGCCGACACCCGGAAAGCCCACCTCCGCCTCGCCCACTGGCGTCTTGCCGGATGACAGAATCCACAGAACCTAAATGACTTAAAGAAAACTCTTGAATTCAGCCCGTTCTCGGAATACAATAACCCCCAGTCCGTAAATCGAACTGCGCCACTTGGGATCTCGCTGGCGCATAGGTCTGGGAGGTTGAAATGGGTGTGTTTCGTCTTTCGTCTATTCGCCGTTGCGGCCTTTTGCTTCTCCTGCCCGCCGCACTGGCTGCGCAAACCGGCCAAGGCACCATGACTGGCCTTGTCACCGACCCCACCGGCGCGCTCATCCCCGGTGTCAGCGTCCGCATCGTCAACAACGCAACCGGCTTCGTGTACTCGGCCCTCACCAACAACGAGGGTCTTTACCGCGTGCCCTACATCACGCCCGGCGTCTACGACGTGACGCTCGAAGCCGACGGCTTCAAGCGCTCCGTCCGCACCGGCATTCAGGTTCGCTCCACCGAAACCGCTCGCCTCGATGTTGCCCTCGAAGTCGGTAGCCTCGTCGAGCAGGTTGAGGTCTCCGCCGCGGGACTGGTGCTCGAAACGGAAACTTCGTCTACGGGCCACTTGGTGACCGGCCAGACTCTCACGGCACTGCCCACTCCGCAGATGAAGATCGAAAGCATGCTCTGGTACGTCCCGGGCGTCGTCGGCCAGCGCGGCCAGGGACACGCCGTCGGCGGCCGCTCCCGCGCCTTCAATATGTCCAATGACGGCGTCTCAGGCTTGACTCCCGGTACCGGCACCCTTGGCACCGGCCGCAACATGTCCACCTCCCAGCACGCCATGGAGGAGGTGAAAGTTCTCACCACCGTCCTGCCCGCCGAGTACGGCCACTCCGGCGGCGGCCTGATGAACATCACTTACAAAAGCGGTGCGAACCAACTCCACGGCCTCGCCGAAGAGCGTTACATGGCGCGCCACTTCATCCACCGCAATTGGCAGGACGCCAACCTCCCCACCAACAACTTCGGTTTCCACCTGATGTCGGCCAGCATCTCCGGCCCCATCTCCATCCCCAAGCTCTACAGCGGCCGCAACCGGACCTTCTTCATGTGGGCCTTCCAGCGCCACCACGAAAAGGCCTCCGAAAACAACGACCGCGACGTGCCCACCCCACGCATGCTCGCCGGCGACTTCAACTTCGGCGGCGTCGGTTTTCCCATCTACGACCCCGCCACCCTCGTCCAATTGCCCAACGGCGACTACTCGCGCACGCAGTTTCCCGGCAATCAGATCCCGATGAGCCGCGTCGACCCGGTCTTCCAGCGCTTCCTCAGCCTTGACCCGTACACCGCCCCCAACAACCGCAACAACCAGATGTTCACCAACGCTACGGGTGACCGCAACGCGCTGAGCGCCGACACGGTGTACCGCTCCTACCGCACCAGCTTTGACAACAAGATCGATCACTCCTTCTCGGACCGCCACAAGGTCTTCGGCCGCTATTCGCTGTTCCGCCACCGGTCCTTCAACGGCCGATGGCAAATCGGCGCGAACAACCGCGACTTCGACTTCAACTCCGTCCCCATTCCCATCAATCACCACCAATTCGTCGTTTCGGACTCGATTACCCTCAGCCCCACAATGGTCAACGAGATCCGCATTGGCGCTAACCGGCGCAACTTCCAGCGCCGGCCCGGCAGCCTCGGACAGGATTGGGGTACCCAACTCGGAATGCCCAATGTTCCCGCGGATACGATGCCGATTTTCGTCTGCGGCACCAACTTCACCGCGCACTGTCCGGGCGCGCAGGGAGGCGCCACATCCGCCGCCGGTGTCGCGGGGATGCGGACGCTGATGTTCGACTTCCCCGGCGGACGATCCCAGGAGATCGCTGAGAGCTACAGTTTCCAGGAGAACTTTACGCTGGTCCGTGGCCGCCACACCTTCAAGATGGGCTATGAGTATCTGAATACCCGCCACAACGTATTGGTTGCCTCGGCGCCCTCCGGCGTCTACCGCATGGGCGGCACCGAGTTCCCGTTCCGTCCCAACACCGGTAATCCGTTCGCCGCCTTCATGCTCGGCTCGGTGGTCGCCGCCGAGGCGACGCGCGACTTGGCGACGTGGCTTCCCCGCTGGAACACCCACTCCTTATACTTCCAGGACGACTGGCGTGTCACCCCCAAACTCACCCTCAACCTCGGCCTGCGCTGGCAGTACGAGTCGCCGTACAGCACCAAGTGGGGCCAACAGAGCCAGTTCGATCCGAACGCCACCGACCCCCTCACCGGTCGCCAGGGCGCACTGGCCCACCCCGGCGGTTTCCTCGCCCAGCGCGACCTCAACAACTTCCAGCCGCGCGTCGGCCTGGCTTATACCTTTCACCCCCGCTGGGTCTTCCGCGGAGGCTTCGGCATCAACACGCTCGACCTCTGGACCAACGGCCTCAATGAGAACTTTGAGGAGTACTTCGCCACCGCCGTCGCCGCGCAGGCGCCCGGAAACCCCGACATCGCGTTCTACCTCCGCAACGGCCCGCCTACCTTCAACTTCCCGATTCAGCCCGATGGCACGGCGCCGTTTACCGGCGCGAATTTCGGCAGCCGCCAGGCTTCCTGGTTCGATCCGAACATGCGCATGCCGTACATCATGAACTGGAACGGCAGCTTGCAGTGGGAGGCCGGCCGCAATCTCCTCCTCGATTTCTCCTATCAGGGTTCGGCCGGCGTTGGCCTGCTCAATCGCTGGGACGTGAATCAGATTCCGCTCAATATATCGAACGATCCCATCGTTCTCGAACAGATCCGGCGGGCCTCGCAGGATTACCGCCCCTTTCCACATTTCGGGAACGTCCTCCTGTATTCAAACTTCGGTCACTCCAGTTACCACTCCGGCACCGTCAAGTTCGAGCGCCGCTATGTCCGCGGCCTCAGCCTGACGAGCTTCTACACTTTTAGCAAGTCCATCGACGAGGCCTCCCACGATGGCGGCGCCGGTGGTATCACGTACTACAATCGCCGCCTTGAGAAAGGACGCTCCGATCACGACGTCACTCACCGCTGGGTCACTTATGCGCTCTGGGAACTTCCTGTCGGCCGCGGCAAACGCTGGATGAACAATGCGAATTGGTTCGTCAACGGCGTTCTCGGCAACTGGGAACTGAACATGATTCAGACATTGGAGAGCGGCGCACCACTGAACTTTGGCTTCGCGGGCTCCCCGAATGTCTATCTGCCCGGCGGCCTGCGCCCGAATATGGCGCCCGGCAAAACCTACGACGACATCCGCGTCGATTGGGACCGCAAGGGGCCCTGCCGCCACCAGATCGCTTGCGCACTACCCTGGGCCGACATCAACGCGTTCGCTTACCCGGATTCGTTCACCGCGGGCGGCGTCGGCCGCAATATCCTCAGCGGACCCGGCAACCTCTGGCACCAAGTCAGCATCGCCAAGAGCTTTCCGATCGGCGAGCGCTTTCGCGGCATGCTGCGCTGGGACGTGAACAACCCGTTCAAGTACTACTTCTTCTCGCCGCCCAACAGCACCGTCGATTTCCGGAACCCGCAGAATTTCGGAAAAGTCACTGGCAACCAGGGCAGCTTCTCCGGCCTCGGCGGCCGCACCTATCACCAGATCATCTTCCGTCTGCAGTTCTGAACCGAGGAAGCGAATCTAAAGCAGTTCGGCGCACAACTGGCGGAAGTTAGCCGGCGTCACCAACGAAAACCGCAGTGCGAGCCGGGTGAACCGGGCGATTTCGGCGTGCAGTTCTTCACTCGGCACTTGCGGCGTGGCCAGGTAAAGGCAACCGGCCTTGACGCCGATCGGGATCACTTGGAGTCCGTGAACCACGCGGGCGGGCAGGAGCCGGGCGACCGAACGGTCGATCTCCACCGGCTCGATATCGATGGCTGGGAGGCTCTGCTGCCGGCTGAGCGCCTGGTAGAGTTCCATTTCGGTGAGCCAGCCCAGTTCCACGAGATGTTCGCCGAGGCGTAGATGGGCCGGTTTGGACGCTAGCGCCGAGTCGAGACGTTCGGCTGAAAGGTGCCCGGAGGCGACAAGGATCTCGCCGAGCGGCCGTTTGTGCTGCCGGAGGGCGGCGAGGTTGGGGTACGCGTGTTCGGTCTTGAACCAGACGAGCGGCCGTCCCAACAGGCGGGCGTGAGCGTATTGATAGAAGGCGGCCGCGTTGGCAGCCGAGTTGAGCGTGTGGCCAAGCATCGCGCGGAGAGGCGCGAACACGGCAAAGGGTAGTCCGAAGACACGCGCCGAGAAGTATACGCGGGCGGCCGCCTGCTGGGCGGCGAGGACGGCGGTGGCAGGCAGCAGCCAGGACGGTACGGTTCGGGCGATCTGTTCGCCGAGCGCCCAGTGCACGCCGTTGAGGGTGGCGTGCAGCCAGCCGGTCAGGCCGTAAATGAAAATGGCGCTGGCGGCGAGGCTGAGCGGATTGCCGACGAGGCCCTTGCGGTCGCGCCAGAGCCAGTAGGCGGTGCGCCAGGTGCGTCCCCAGCCGTGGTGTTGCCAACCCTGGAATGAAATGCCCGTGATCCAGCGGGTGCGCTGGCGGCGGGCGGCGCGAAAGTGGCGCGGGAAGAACTCGCGAGTGGCCACGGGTTGGCGGTCGCGGAACACGATGGGAACGAAGATCTGCGGGATGCCGAGATGGTGGAGGCGGAGGCCGTTCTCGTAGTCCTCGGTGAGGCTCTGCGGCTGGAAGATGCGGCCGGACTCAGTGGCGGCGAGGGCCTCGAGCGCATCGCGCCGGTAAGCAGTCCCGACACCCGAGGACGGAATGAAGCCGTGCAGGAAGTGGCGGGCCGGCAGGTCCTTGCCGTGGAACTCGGCGAAGTCGTCGCAGTAGAAGCCGTGCGTCAACTCGCGAAGCGGAGTAGGCAGCGGCAGCACCGGAGTCTGGACCATGCCGTAGTGTTCGCAATAGTAGTTCAGCCAGTGGAGTTCCTCGGGATGGATCAGGTCCTCGGCGTCGTGGGTGAGAACTATGTCGAAGCGGACGCCGTGTTCCTGCTCGTACAGCAGCATGTGCTGGAAGATCCAGTTCAGGCAGTCGGCTTTGGAGGAGGGGCCGTCGTGCGGAGTCTCGCAGAGGGTGACCTGGGAGAAACGGCTCTGGACGCGGCGAACGGTATCGGCGGTGGCCTCGTCGTTCGGGTATACGCCGATGAAGAAGTGATAGTTCCGGTAGCGGATTGCCGCCATGTTGTGCTCCAGCATCTCGGCGATGACGGCGGCTTCGAGCCACAGCGGAACGAAGATGGCGATGGGCTTTTCCGGCAGAGCGAGTAAGGCGGCGGCGCCGGGCGGTGGAACTGCGGGGCGGCGCAAACGGGAAGCGATCCAAGCGGCGAACAGGAAGAGATCGTCCAGGCCGCTGAGGAGAATCCAGGCGCCGAGCGGCAGCAGGGCGGCGGCGAGGGCGGCGTCAAGACGTGCTACGGCCTCCGCGAGAGAGATCTCCACACTGTGAATAGTGGGTTGCGCGGGAGATTCTCGCCCGCGAAGTGTGGCAGAATCGCCGTATGCGACCGGAACGGAAGAGAATGTTGGCCGCCGTGCTGGCGATGGCGCTGCTCGGCGGCGTGGTGGTCACGCGGGCGGTCACCGAGCCGAAGAACGACTTCCGCTTCTCGATCCTCGGCGATCGGACAGGCGGCGCGACGGCCGAGATCTATGGCCGTGTATGGCGCGAGATCGATCTGCTGCACCCGGACTTCGTTGTCAATGTCGGTGACACCATTCAGGGCGGCAACGACGAGAAGGCCCCCAGCGAGTGGAACGAGTTGCGGCCATTGTGGGCGCGCTACAGCCACTATCCGCACTATTTCACGCCGGGCAATCACGACGTGTGGTCGGAGGTGTCGCGGCAGATCTACGAGCGCGAGAGCGGGCGGGCGAGCCAGTACAGTTTCAACTACCAGGACGCGCACTTCGTCGTGCTCGACAACAGCCGCACCCCTGATCTGAGCCAGGAGCAACTCGACTTTCTGGAGCGCGACCTCGAAGCCAACAAGGACCGGCGGCCGAAGTTCGTGTTTTTCCACCGGCCATTCTGGATCCCGCTGCTGATGCTCGGCAACACGGAGTTCCGGCTGCACCAGGTGTGCAAGAAGTATGGCGTGGAACACGTGATCAGCGGCCACGGCCACCAGTTTGTGCGCATCGTGCGGGACGGCATCGCCTACATGGAAGTGGGCAGTTCGGGCGGCACGATGGAACGGGCGCTGGCCCAGGGTCACGGCTTCCGCGAGGGACGGTTCTATCACCACGTCTGGGGGCGCGTGAAGGGCGGCAAGGTCCAACTCACCGTTAAGGAGATCGACGGGGCCAAGGGAGCCGGCCGGATGTTTCGCGCCGAGGATTGGGACGAGAAGGGTCCGAAGTTCGAGGTAGAGGACCCGGCGGCGGTGGAGCAGCCGCAGACGTAACGATTCCCCCCAGACATCAGAAAAGTAGTAGGCTCTACCGAGGGGTCCTTGTTGTCGATGACGCGATCCCTTGGAGAGGCTATGAAAATTCTTTTGTTCACACTTGGCGCACTGACGATCTTCGGGCAGCAAGCGCAGCAGAAACAGGAACGAGCGCCGATGACGTTCTTCATCACCAGTGTTGGCGGCGGCAACGGCGCCAATCTCGGGGGACTGGCGGGCGCCGACGCTCACTGCCAAAAACTGGCGGCCGCGGCGGGAGCGGGCGACCGGACGTGGAGAGCGTACTTGAGCACCTCCGCCAGCGGCGGGAAGCGGGCGGTGAACGCGAGGGATCGCATCGGCACTGGTCCGTGGCACAACTTCCGCGGGACGATGGTGGCTCGCGATCTGGCGCATCTGCACGGCGACACGTTGGATCTGGCACGCACCGGGAACGTGATCACCAAGA
This sequence comes from uncultured Solibacteraceae bacterium, assembly GCA_964413655.1. Classification (GTDB taxonomy): domain Bacteria; phylum Acidobacteriota; class Terriglobia; order Bryobacterales; family Bryobacteraceae; genus CAYPUQ01. Next base: position 9,363 of record CAYPUQ010000070.1, read on the forward strand.
ACAACGCGGTGACCGAGAAAGGCGAACTGGTGAACGGAGTGGGCGACAAGCCGAACATGCACGACATCCTGACCGGGACGCAGCCGGCCGGCCGGGCGTATACGGATGGTGCCGACCACACCTGCAGCAACTGGACGAGCAACGGCGACGGCTCGGCACAGGTGGGGCACCATGACCGCAACGGCGGGGGCATCTCGTGGAACTCGACGCACCCCTCCCGAGGGTGCAGCCAGGAGAACCTCGTGGCGACGGGGGGCGCGGGGTTGTTCTACTGCTTCGCGGTAACGGGGAACTGAGCCAGCCTACGGCGCGGCGGCCTTGAACTCCAGCCGGGTGTTGGGCTGGACGGTGACGAGGAGGCGGTTGCCTTCGCGGCGGAAGTATTCCTGGTTCCAGCGGTCGGCGATCTCGTTGGTGCGCTCGGGGAGCGATTTGCCGTTCGCCTGGACCATCGCGCCTGGGGGCGCTTCAAACTCCAAGGTGATGCTGCCGTTGTAGATGGTGCGATTCAGATCGTGGGTCACGTCGAACTGGGCGGGGCCGGCGGGGCGAACCTGGGTGCGTTCGTGAATCGTGCGATAGGCGTATAAGGGTCCCATCGGCACGTACCAGACATCGGAGCGGCGGCCGATGTGGGCGAGATGGCGTTCGTAGAAGGCGTCGGGCCCGTAGTCGAGCCACTGCGGGTGCGACATGAAGTTGTAGATGCCGCCGCGCTCGTAGACCTCGTCGAACTTGCCGTTCAGCCGTCCGAGATCGAGGATCTCGGACTTGGCGGCGCCGCCGCGCTTCTGCACGACTTGGGTGTAGGCGGCATTAAACGGATTCGCATCCCAGGTCTGAAGGTCGGGGACGATATGACCGTCCTGAGCCTCGTTCGGGTAGTTGCGGGCTACGATATAGCCGGCGGCCGCGATCCGCTTCTGGATGAAGTCGAAATCGGCGCAATTACCGCAAGGATAGCACCAAGTCCAAACATGAGGCTGGTGGGTGCGTTTCAGGATATCGTCGCGCGAACCGGCGACCTCGGCCTCGTTGTAAGCGGCGGCGCACCAGGCTTCGTTGGCCGGGCGATTGCACGGATGAGTGCGAGCGTGCGCGCCGATTTCATGGCCGTTGTCAATCGCCTGTCTCAGCCGCGGCCAAAGCGGCTTGACTTGTAGCTGGGTAAAGAATCGCTCCTCGACCGGCGGGTCTTCCTCGGTACTGACGAAGACCGTCGTCTTGATGCCGTACTTATCCATGGCGTCAAGGCAATTAGTGACCAACTTAGTCGAGTCGTCGATGCTGTGGGCGACGACGGCGCGCGCGTTGTTCAGGTACTTAGCCTTCCCCACGTAACGGACGGTGACGCCGTCGGCGGCCAGTGCCGCGGCGGCAACAAAAACGGCGAGGCTCGCGATCGAAGTGCGCATGATGGTCTGTCCGTTAGCTCACACTGGGGCGGCGCTGTTTCTTGAGGTTCCACGGCTTCCGGTAATGCCGGGTGAGGTACTGGCTGGCTTGATTATCGCCGACGGTGCGCTCGCGCTCGTCATCCCATACGATTCGTTCGCCGGTGCGGTAGGAGATGTTGGCCAGCAGCCCGAACTTGGTCAACTGGTGGCCGTAGCGGACGTTGCAGGTGGTTTCCATCTCGCGTTTCTTCACGGCGTCGATGAATTCACGCAGGTGGCCGGGCGAGTCGGGAATGGATTGTTCCGGCCGCGGGAAGTCCTCCACCTTTTTTCCACGCGCCCAGATCTCATGGGTCTCGTAGTTCGTGACCAGTGAAGCTTCGGTTCCCTCGAAGAGGCAGCCGATGTGGCCCATGTGCTCGAAGCCCGGCAGTGGCGTGGGCCGGAAGCTGAAGATATAGAGCACGCGGTCGAATTCCAGCACGGATTCGAGAGTGTCGGGCGTCTCGGTGCGGTCGTCGAGGAAGAACCGGCCGCCGGCGGCGGAGATGGCTTTCGGCGCCTGGAAGTCCATGGCCCAGAAAGCGACGTCGGTGATGTGGCACCAGAAGTCGATGAACGTTCCGCCGGAGTAGTCCCAGAAGTGGCGGTAGCTGCCATGCGAGCGGAGCGGCTCGTAGGGGCGTTTAGGCGCCGGCCCAAGCCAGAAATCGTAGTCGAATCCTTCGGCCAGCGTCTCCGGCGCGCGGACGCGCATGTTCTGAGTGGGCGAGGTTTTCCAGGCATGAACGCGCGTGATGCGGCCGAGTTTGCCAGACTTGACCATCTCTACGACGCGGCGGTAATTGGATTCGTCGTTGTGAATGTGGTTCCCCATTTGGGTCACGCGGCGGTAGTTCAGCGAGGCATCGGCCATGGCGCGGCCTTCGGCCACGTTGTGGCTGAGCGGCTTCTCGACAAACACGTCCTTGCCGGCCTCGAAGGCATTGACGGTGGGGATGGCGTGCCAGTGGTCGGGCGTGACAATCGCCACGGCGTCGACCTCGCTCAGGTCGAGGACACGGCGGAAGTCGCCGAAAACCGGCGGCCGGTACCCCGCCTCCTTCTCGACAATATCCACCGCGCGGGCTGCGTGGCTCTGATCGACGTCACAGATGGCGCCGATGCGGACATCTGGGAGTTTGAGGAACTCGCGGAGGCGGCCTGTCCCTTGGTTGCCAACGCCGATGAGGCCCACCACGACCTGGTCGTTTGGCCCGGGCGCAGCGTGGGCGCGCCGGTTCAGCGCAAGCAGCGAAGCGCCGGCGCCGAGCGCGCCGAAGAATGTTCTTCGCGGGAATTGCCTGGTGTTCATACGCTAACCTTCCTTTCGGGCGGCAGGCGGGGCGGCCTGAGAGGCCGCCGCAGACCGGGGGCCTGCCCCACGTTGTCTTCATTACTGTGGCACACGGCGGGCGGTCAACTCGACCGGACCGTGATCACGATACTGCATCTTGAGCTTCATGGTATCGCCCTCGACTGTTCCGGCAAACTCGACGTGAAGCTCGTCGCCGTTGCCGCGCCGGACGACGGTGAACGCGATTCGGCCGCCGCTCGCCGATCCTTCCGAGATCTCGACTTTTCCACGTTTGCTCGATATCGTGCCGACCAGCTTTCCGGCGTCTTCGCGGAGTTCGATCGTGCTTTCGTGGCGGGAGCCGTCCGGCATGGTCTGCGACGCGCGCCACAGGCCGGACATCCCGGCGGCTGCCGCGACGGCAGCGAGAATCGTGAGGTTGAGGACGGCGGCGGCAAACTTACGCATCACTGGAGCAGTATAATGCACCTTATTCTACCTCTGGGAGCTGTGATGGAAAACCTGCAAGAAAAGCCGTTGTCGCGCCGCGCGGCTCTCCGGCAGATCGGCGCCGTACCGGCATTGGCCGCGGCGGCCGCCGGCGCGCCCGGCCCGGAACGATACCGGCTTGGCGTGATGGCCACGCTGTACGCCAGCCTGCCGCTCAACGAGGCGATGTCGCGTATTCGAAAGGCCGGCTACCGGTACATCAGCATGTCGGCCCGTCATGGCGACGCTCCGGTGTTCGCGCCGGAGATGTCGAAAGCGGACCGCGCGGCGATGCTTCGCCGCATCCGGGATCTGGGTGTGCAGCCGTTTCTGAGTCTCGGCGGGTTTCGCGGCGACCCGCAGACCGAGAGCGGGTTGAAGGCGTGGATCGAGCAACTCGACCTGTGCGCCGACTACGAGATCTCTGTTATGGTCGGTGCCGGGCCGTGGTACTACACGAAGTTTCCGAACGTGCCGAAGCGGGAGCGCGACTGGGCGGAGGAGGTGACGCGTTTTTATGCGGGGCTGGAGAAGGCCGTGCGCCATGCCGAGTCGATCCGGGTGACGATCGGGCTGAAGCCGCACACAGGCATTACCGCCCGCGCCAGGGACTGCCTGGAAGTGGTGAAGCGCATCGAGTCGCCATACCTGAAGATCGCGTGGGACGCCGGCAACGTTTCCTTCTACGAAGGCGTCTACCCGGACCCCGACTTGCCCGACCTCGCGCCGCACGTGCGCGCGGTTTGCATCAAGGACCACCTCGGTTTGCGCGCGGAGGCCAACTTTCCGGTTCCGGGCCAAGGGCAGGTGGATCACGAGGAGATGTTCAAGACGCTGTTCGCGGCCGGGTTCAACGGCCCGATGGCGATCGAACGTCTGGACGGCACGGAGCGGAAACGGTTGACGCCCGAGGTGGTAGACGAGCGGCTAACCGCCGCGCACCGATACCTGGCGCCGCTGCTGGACCGGTTGACGAGCGGGTGATTTCGCCAGCGCCTGGGCGCCGTCCTTAATAAGCACAATCACGCCACTGGCACTCGATCCGTCGTTAGTACCGACAATCGACGGGTCAGCGAAACAGCGCCATCCGGGAGACCGCGAGGATCTGAACCTCGGAGGAGTTCGGAATCTGAGTGGTGGCCTACGAGGCCGCCGAGGGCTGTCCCAGTGCTAAACTAAATCCCGCTACTCAGCGCGGAGCATCGCCGCCGGGTCGATCCGCACAGCGCGGATGACCGGGGGAGCGCGGCAAGCAGGGCCGCAGCCAGGATCGTGACTGCAGGCAGCGCCAGCATCCGGAGGTCGGTGGCGTTCACCTGGTACAGCAGCGTCTCTACATACCGCTCCGAGGCGATTCCCACCGACAGGTCCACGACGGCTCAGACGAACAGAATCGAAGAGACCTCTGCGGTCACGCGGCGCACGATCTGTTCGGCCCGCGCGCCGAGCGCGAGGCGAATACCGATCTCGCGCCGCCGCTGGACAACCGAGTAGGGCGGATTGGCCCGCGCATGTTCCCGTAGCGCACGTCACGGACCTCTAGCCGACAATCGTAGCCGTCACCCGCCGGTCGAGGCCCTGCATCACTTCGAACGGTGCGAACGCTTCGTTGACGATGGCGGCACCGGGATGAGCCTCGCCGGCCCGCACCGATGACATTTCTCTCTCCTGCGCTGCCTGGGCGGTAAGCAGGTTCGCGAGATTCGCACAAGCGATGAGAAGCACCAGCGCCACGAGCACCGCGAGAATTACCATCGATCGCCCGGTAAGTCCTCTGCATGCCCGACACGCCGGCGGCGGCCGGATCGAGGAAAGCAGGGGCGTTCTGGAACTGCTCGGTGCGCTCGTGAGATGCAGCGCCCGCGGTCCACATCTACACACGCTCCTGCCGACGATCGCTTGCAGCTTCTGCCGCTCCTGGTCCCTACTGGCTCCCGGCCGCAGGTGCACCCACGTGCGGAACCAACTGAAGTTGGCGTTGTCGATGTCTTCTGCATTCATCATTGCCGGGATGAAGATGCCCGTCAGCCTGCCGGTTTCGGTGCCGGTGAAGCCCTGCTCCGCGACGCCCACGATCTCGTAAGCATCGTTACCAATGCTGAGTATGCGTCCGACGGCCTTCGGATCGCGGCCGACGCGGCGGGACCAGCCAGTAGTCGTAGGACAGCACGGCATCAGGGTGAGCGCGCAGGGCGGCCTGAGAGGCCGCCCGCAGGCCCGCCTTACTGACATTCCTGGGCCTCAGGCTAGCAGGGCGGCAAATGTAGAGAGCCGGAGGCAGATCAACGGTAGCTCCAGAGCAACTCCACCGAGATGCCGCCGAAGGGGTCCGTATCGAGATAGGCGAAGCGGCCGGAACCGGGCTTGCCTTCCTCGCCCCAGGCACCGGACTGGATAACCGGAACACCGAGTTCAGTCCATTTACGGATGGCGGCGTCCATGTCCCCGACATTGACGCCGATGTGATGAAAGCCCTCGCCGTGGGCCTGGATGTGGTCTTCGTAGGCCGTGGGCCCCTTCAGCGCCTGGCACCACTCGTAGGGGACCTTTCCGTGGCGCTGCCAGCCGAGGTTCTGTTCAAAGTGGCCAGGGGCGCCGCGATAGACGCGGTTCGACGGCAACGAATGCGTCACGGTCATTTTGGGAAAGCCGAGCTTCTCCCAATAAGCCGACACAGGGCCAGTCTCGTGCACCACGAAGGCGAACTGGGTGATCTTCAGAGACGGGTTCGCCTCGCCGGCCGCGCTCCCGTTCGGGTCGTAGTAGATCGCCAGGGAATACTTGCCCTCGGCCCGGGTATCGAAATAGACAAACTGAGCACCGGGGTCGGGCACCAAGCCGCGCTGCAATACGGTGACACCCAAACTCTTCATGCGATCCACTTCCGCTTCCAGGGCGGCCACGCTTGGGACACGGTGCATCAGAGCCAGCACCCCGCCCTTCGACTCCGCTAGGTACTCGCTGAAGGCATTGTGGCCGGCAACCGGCTGGATCCAGTCGATCCCGGTGCTGCCGAACCGAGTCGAGATGATGCGGACGCGACTCGGAGCGGGTCCGCCTCGATATTTCAGACCGTCCAGGGGGACCACGCCGTGGTCGTCGAAACCGGTGACGCCGAGTTTACTCCAAGCCCTGGCGGCGGCTTCAGCGTCGGCAACGACCCACGACATGCGGTCGACGGTCCGGTAGAAATCCGGCAGTTCGGCGAACGCGAGCGGAGCGAAACCAATCGTAAGTAAGAGAGCTAATCTGGTCATAGTTGCCTCGCTCCCTCAATATAGTTCCTTTGCCGAGCCACCCGCTGGCCGATTCGATTCGCGCCCGCAAGGGCACCGGCTCAAGGCAAGACGTCCCAGCCGGAGGATCAGCGATACCAGATGGCGCCGGCTATCGCTTCCCGAGGGCGGGAAACAATAGCAGCCATCTCTTCCCGCGGAAGTTCGCCAAACACGCGCCGGACCCGAGTCGCTCCCCCTGCAGTCCCGGCGACCGAACCTGGCACACGCGGGGAAAGCGTTGGGCGCCGATGACCCCCGAATCGTTCTCCCGACGCAGGGTCTCGTCCAGGGTACGCCCCACGTTGTTTGGCGTTCAGAGTCTGGGTCCTGGCCAGCTTATGCCGATCTTGTCCTGACAGAATATGGCGTAAGGCACACAAATGGCGGCAGTCCATAGTTCGCTGCTTGAGCGGATCACGATTGATCGCGAAGTGCGGTTCGGAAAACCGTGCATTCGCAGCCACCACATAACAGTTCAGGATATTCTGGAGTGGCTCTCATGTGGTGCCTCCCAGGAGCAAATCCTGGCTGATTACCCCCAACTGGAACCCGAGGACTTCCTGGCTGTATACGCGCATGCCGCCGAGTTGGCGGCTGCTGTTCGACGAGAGCCTATCGCCGAAACTGGTTGAACTGCTGGTGGGCGATCTTTGCCGCGGGTCGAAGAGCGCGCTTCGAAACGGGCTTGCCGGTGCGGGTGATTCCAGGATCCTCGAACACGCCTCAGCGGGCAATTTCATCCTGGTTAGACGGCGATTTCGAACGTCTATTGAGTCGCATCCCTGACGGCAGAGTCGTCATTCTCCGTTCGAGCGATTTTCCAACCGAATTGCAGCCGGCGTGCTTCGGCGCGATGCAATCCGGATCGCCGCGCTAGCCAGTTCTCCGGAGCGTATGATCATTATCGACCGGTGGCATCTGGCGGACCGGGGCGACGGCGCACAGGAGAACAATGTCGCACCTCTATCGCCGCAGCGACGGAGTTGGGCGGGAGGCGAGTTTTCTTGCGCGTTCGGCTCGCTCGTGAATTGCCGCGCTCGACTCGAAGTTTGGCGCGAGGGTCAGGTAGGCCTCGTAAGCTTGGGCGGCGCGGGAGAAGTCCCGCTGTCCTTCGAGGTAGGCAGCCAGTTCCAGGTAGGCGGGCGCGTAGTTGGGGTCGAGCGCCAATAGGGAACGAATTGCCCGTTCGAACTCGTTCGACATTTTGCCGAGCCGGCAGGCGCGGGCGAGCAGCCAGTGGCTGGCGATGGACTTCGGGTTGTAGCGGACCGCTTTCTCCAGGTGTGGGATGGCATCCTTGATCCGGCCGCCGGCCATGTGAAGTTGCGCCAATTGGAGGAAGGGGAGTCCCCACTGTGGCGTCAGTTCGGCCGCCTTTTCAAACGCCTGGCGCGCGTCGTCCAGCCGGCGCAGGCGCAGATAGGCGACGCCAAGCGCATTGTGGGCGCAGGCGAACTCACTGTCGATGCGCAACGATTCCTGCAGGCTCCGGACGGCGTCCTGGAACTCGCCGCGGGCGATTTGGGCGCGGCCGCGGCAGAAAGTCTGCTTTGCTTCTAGTTGACTGTCGTTCGGACGCAAGATCCGCAGGCGCTCATAGGCGAGGACGGATTGGTCGAGCAGCAGGCTCCTGAGACCGGAGGCGGTAGATTGGACGTAGTCGTTGACGCATAACTGGCCGGTGTTTTCGAGGGCGGCCGCAATCAGTTCGCGGGCGAGCGCCGTTTCTTCGGGCGGAAATTCGGCGGCTCGGTAGTGGTCCCAGGCTCCGCCGGGATCGACCACTTGGTTGTTCTGCGAGAGCGAATGGAGCTTTCTTAGCGATACGCTGGCGGTGAGGTCGACCGGAGCGGGGAGGGTTTGCTTCGGCCGCACGAGCGCCAAGGGAATGCGCGCTTCGAAGTTGCCCGCGACGCGCGGATTTTGGCGGGCCGCCGTCTCGCCCGGCACCAGGCTGGAAACGTATTGGATTAACTCGGAGACGCGGACAACGCCGTCGCGGTCGCGCTCGGCCTTTCCGCGCAGACCATTGAGGAGCGCATAGGTGAAAACGCCGTGCCCGCCGCCCCAGCGCACATCTTCAAAGGATTGTTCGGATGGCCGCGACGCGAGGATCTTTAGAATCGACCGGTCCGAACCGAGAGATGCCAGCGCTTCGTTGGCGCGGCTGGGTTCGGCGGGATCGTCCGCCCAGCCGATACCGCCGGCGTGGCAGGCGTCGGCGAACAGAACGACGATTGAAGCTTGCAGGCTTGTGCGGAGGACGCCGTTCAGTTCGGCAAACGAAAGAGCTGTAGCGTGCAGGTTCTGCGGATCGGAGTCGTGGGCGGCGAAGTAGCCGTTGTTGTGGGCGTCGAGCACGCCGTGCCCGGCGAAGAAGAGGTAGACGATGTCCTCCGGCTTCGCCGATGGGACGAGCCAGTCGTGGACTGCGGCGCGGATGGCGCCGAGGGTCGCCTGTTCTTGCGTTAGGAGCCTGATGTGGGACGCGGAGAGGTTGCCGCCTTGTTGGCTTTGCAGGAAACGCGCGAACTCAGCGGCATCGCGGTGGGCGTAGCGAAGTTGGAGGTTGGGCGGAACGTTCGGGTAGGAGGAGACGCCGATCACTAGC
>CAYPUQ010000071.1:0-7982 GCA_964413655.1 uncultured Solibacteraceae bacterium
ACCGCCGTCTCCGTCCGCGTGATCGCCCGGATGCTGGCGTCCATCTCCTCCTTGTCGAACACGCCCTTCCAGTCCGGCCGGAACAGCCGCTTCTTGCCGGCTTCGATGGCCTTCAGCGCGCCGTCGGAGAATTTGCCGCCGGGGAGTTGCTCGAAAGCGATGGCGAGTTCGATGTTGATATGGCCGAACATGAAATCGCGGGCGGCTTCGTAGGGGACGCCGCGGCGGACGGCTTCGTCCACCGCTTCGCGCATCACCATGCACAGCGTGGCGCCGACGGTCTCCGAGAGCACCGGTTCGAGCATCGCCATCTGCTCCACCGTGACGCGGTGGGCTGTCATCACCGGTGCGTAGATGGTCCGTGCGATGTCCTCGCCGAGCGCGTAGGCCTCGTCCGGCCCCTGCTGCAACGCACAGACGATATTCTGCTTGGCCTTGATGCCGCCGAAGAAGTCGCGCTTGGCTTCGAGTTCGGTCTCGTCGTTGAAGACCGGCGGATGGCACGGGTGCGTGACGAAGTAGACGAGATCCTCGCGCGCCGGGAGGTCGCCGGCGTAGGGAGCGGCGGCATCGAGAATGATGAGCATCGTGCCGGACTTCAGCTCCGGCGCAATCTCGTGAGCCACCTGGCCGATGCGGTTGTCGGGCACGCCCATGATCACCACGTCGGCGGCGTCCAACGCCTGGTCGAGCGGCACGGCCTGAAAGCCGCGCTCGGCGAGGGCGGCGCGACCGTGCTCGCCGATCTCGACGTGCCGCACCGAGTACGGCGAGTTCTTCAAGTTGGTCGAGAGGCGGAGGCCCATCTTTCCGCCCGCGCCGAGTAGTGCGATTGTCTTCACGTTAGTTCTCCTGAATAAGTTTTCCCTGCCGAACGGAACCGAACAGGCGCGCGTCGCCGACCTGTCCGCCCTTCAGCACGATTTCGAGTCCGTCAGTTTCCGCGTGCGCCGACCAAGCCCGGCACAACGGCGAGCCGGGCGCCATGGGCCGCAGCATGGTGAGCGCGTAGATTCCGAGTTGTTGGCCCGCATGGCCGGAAGTGTCTCCGCCGGCGATCACCGCGCGCCGAACGCCGGATCGCAGCACCAGGTCGCGGGCGATGACGCCGAGCCGTTCACCGATCCCGTGCGGGTCGGCATCGATCTTCCCGCCGGGTCCGAGCGCGCTGAACAGCACCACGCTGCGGCCCTGGCCGAGGGCTTCGAGGCCGGCGGAAACCGCGCCCTCCACGGAGTTGCCCCCGTTCACCAGCGCGGCCGGATCGAGCGAGATGCCGGCGAAGCCGTTCGCGAGCGCCCAGCGGATCTGGCCCTCCGTCACCGGCGAACAGCTTCCTGAAACGACAACGAGCCGGTCCACCGGACCAGGGTCCGCCAGCGCCGGCTGCTCCGGCAGCAGTCCCTCCGCGCGCCAGTGAGCAACTAGCGCGTACTCGACGCCGGACGAACCGGCGAGAAACGCCCGCGGCATCGCGCGGCGCGACCACAACAGGCGGCCAATCTCGCGCATCGAGGCTTCGTCGAGCACGTCGAACAAGACAACGTCGCTGCCTTCGTCGAGCGCGTGGTCGTACTGCCGGTCCGCACCGCCGGAGTGGAGCGCGAGGATATCGACGAGGCCGGTCTTCAACGGCGCCTGGCGCACAAGGTGAAGCCGGAGGTCGGCTTCGTCCATCGGGGTGACCGGATGGCGCGACATTGTGGGATGGCGATCCAGCCGGTAGCCGACGCCATCGACTGTCGCGAACAGATTGCCGAAGAACTGGTAGCGCCCTAGCACCGGCGCGCCGACGACCAGTGGCACGGGACCGCCTCCGAACACGCGGCGGCCGATCTCAATCGCGCGTCCGATACTGCCGGTGTGCGGCGAACTGTCGAACGTGGAACAGGTCTTGTAATGGCACAGCGGCGCGCCGAGCGCCTTCAGACTTTCGAAAAAGGAGGGGAGGTTCTCGTCCATCCAGGCAGGGCTCTGGCTGCGGCTGACGCCGGCCACCCCTACCGCGCGGAAATCCGCAAAGCGGCCGAGTTGTTCCGGCGTGGGCGGTTGGAAAAACAGCACGGTCGGGACGCCGTTGACCGATAGGGCTTCCATCACGTCGGTGGAGCCGGTGAAGTCGTCACCGTACCACGTGAGCAGAGGACCTTCGGCGGGCAAGCTCATTCGGCGAACTTCTCCAGCGCTTGGCGGAGTTCGGGATGGTATTGCGCGTATTCGTCGAGCGGGCGGCCCTCGACGGCGGCTTGCCAGGACTGGCGTAGACTCTGCACGCCGGCCGCGATGCCCGCCGGGTGCGCCATCAAACCACCGCCGGCGGCGAAGATCAGGTCGGCCGTGCCGAGCCCGCGGTATGTATCCGGCGCCTGCCGCACTGTCTGGCCGGAGGAGAACACGGGCATCGCCTCGCAGCCGTGGCCGTGCACGTCGAACATCGGCGTGAGACATTCGCGGGCCGACGCCAGCACCGATTCGTCGGATTCGCAGAACTTGTTGCGCAGCCCGTTGACGTGCATGTGGTCGGCGCCGGCCAGCCGCCAGAACTTCTGCCACGCGATGTAGCTCACTCCGATGTACGGGCTGCGCTGATACAACCCCCAGCCGTTGCGATGCGCGTGGATGGGCAGCTGCGCGTGCCGCCGGAGCCGGACCAGCGCGGGCAGACCGATGCTGTGCAAGCTCACCATGATGCAGGTCCCACCCGCGGCCAGGACGTGATCGTGCCGCGCCAGCATCTCGTCGATCTCGCCGGTGACGTTAAAGGCGAACATCACCTTCTTGCCCGTCCGCTGCGCATGATCGTCGATCACCCGCATCACGGCGGCGACGCGCTCGTTAAAGGGGCAGTGCGGACCGTCGGCTTGCAGTTCGTCGTCCTTGACGAAGTCGATGCCGCCCTCGGCGAGCAGCCGGACAGTTTCGGCCGTGGCCTCGGGGGAGAGGCCGACGCTCGGCTTGATGATGGTTCCGATGAGCGGCAATCCGTGAACGCCGGACAGGGTGCGCGTGCCGCCGACGCCGAACTGCGGACCCTGGTAGACATCGAGGAATTCGGGCGGAAGGTGGAGATCGAGCAGCCGAAGCCCGGAAAACTGCGCGAGTTCGAACAGGTTGCCCGCCACCGTGGCCATCAGGTTCGGCAGCGAAGGTCCGAGATTCGACAATGGCCAAGAGAGGATAATCTCGGCGCGCCGCCAAACTGGATCGGCCGTGCCCTTCGGTACGCGAGCGCCGGGCAGCGACGGCTCCAGCACGGGCTCCAGCTCAACGAGTTTCTCGATCCGCGCCGCGTGCCGCGCTTTCAACTCCTCCGTCTCGCCCGGCACCTTCACAAACGTGCCGCTCGACTGTTCGCCCGCGAGCACTTCGGCGGCGGCCAGCAACGGAAACGCGGATTCGATCCAGTAGCGCGCGTAAATCCGTTGCGGTTCGGGCGGCAAAGCGCCGAAGACGAGGCCGTTCACGTTAGGAGCTTTCCGGTGAACTCGTTCTCGCCGTGGACGTCAGTGAGGCGATGCTCGCGGCCCTGGAAGAAGTAGGTCAGCTTCTCGTGGTCCTCGCCGAGCAGGCGCAAAATAGTGGCGTTGATGTCGTGAGCGTTCACTGTCTTCTCGACCGCACGCACGCCGAACTCGTCGGTGGCGCCGAGCGCCTGGCCGCCCTTGATCCCGGCGCCGGCCATCCACATGGTGAAGCCGTATGGATGATGGTCGCGTCCGTTGGCACCCTGCGCGAGCGGCGTGCGGCCGAACTCACCGCCCCAAACGACCAGCGTTTCGTCGAGCAGTCCAAGCGCCTTCAGATCGCGCAGCAGACCCGCGATAGGCTTGTCCACCTTGCGGGCCATCTTGTTGTGCGAGCCGATCAGGTCGTTATGTGCGTCGTCCCAATCGTCGCCGACGTTCGTGCCGGAATAAAGCTGGATGAAGCGAACGCCGCGTTCGGCCAGACGGCGAGCGAGCAGACACTTGCGGCCGAAGTCCTCGGTGTGAGGATCGTCGACTCCGTAGAGCCGCTTCGTGGCTTCGGATTCTTTGGTGAAATCGACGGCCTCCGGCGCGGAACTCTGCATCCGGTAAGCGAGTTCGTACGATTTAATGCGGGCTTCCAGTACGTTGTCCTCGCCGCGCGCGGCGAGGTGTTTGCGGTCGAGTTTGTCGATAAGGTCAAGCGTTTGCCGCTGTGCCTCCGGCGTAATGCCCGATGGCGTACGCAAGTGCAGGATGGGGTTCTCGCCGCTTCGAAAGACTGTGCCCTGGTAGACGCTCGGCAGGAAGCCGTTGCCCCACGCCGGCGGTCCGGACTTGGTGGAGCCGTCCGTCATCACAACGAATGCCGGCAGGTTCTGGTTCTCCGTGCCGAGGCCGTAGGTGACCCACGAACCGAGGCATGGCTTGCCAGGAACCTGCGAACCGGAGTTCAGTTGATAGATGGCAGGAGCGTGGTCGAACACGTCGCCGTGGCAGGAGCGGATCACGGCCAGGTCGTCGGCGCATTCGCGCACGTTGGGGAACAGGTCGGAAACGGGGAGGCCGGACTTGCCGCCTGGTTTGAACTCCCACGGGCTGCCGCGCAGGACGGCCTTGGTGGGGTCGTGGATGAAACTCGTTTTGATGGTCTTGGCGAGTTCCACCGACAGCGGCTGGCCAGAGCGCTTGGTGAGTTCGGGTTTCGGATCGAACGTGTCGACATGGCTGACGCCGCCGTGCATGAAGAGGTAGATGACGCGTTTTGCGCGGGCATTCTGGTGCGGGGCTTTGGGCGCAAGCGGATCGGCATCGGCGGCGCGCAATAGGCTGGCGAGGGCGACGGCGCCGAAGCCGCGGCCGGAACGGAGAAGCAGATCTCTTCGTGTCATCTTCGTTTACTCCAGGTACAGAAACTCGTTCAGGTTGAGCAGCGCGCGGGCCAGTTCGGTCCAGGCGGCCTCGCGCGAGCCGAGCGATTGGGTTTGCGCGGCGAGGAACTCTTCGGCGGCGGCCCGCTCTTCGGGTCGCGGATCGCGCTGCAAGGCGCGCTGCCACGCCTGCTCGATCGATTTGGCACCCGCGCCGAGCGCACGCGCCTGTTCCACCATGAAGCCGCTGTTCAGCAGCGTGAGCGACTGCGTGGGCGTGGTGGACGAGTTGCGCCGCGAGCACGAAATGGTAGCGTCGGGCTTGTCGAACACCTCGAACATCGGGTTGCGGAACGTGCGGCGCGACAGCAGATAGACGCTGCGGCGCGTATGCTCCTCGGGCAGCGGCGTGACGGACCACGACGAATCGGGCCGGCCGATAATGCCGAACAACTCTTCCTTATCGAGCGGCGGAACCACCGGTGCGCCGCCCATCTTTAAGTTCAGCGTGCCGGCGGCTTGCAGCACGGCGTCGCGGATGTCCTCGGCTTCCAGGCGCCTGCGGTTGAAGTGCGAGAGCAGGCGGTTCGTTGGATCGATGCGGCGAGCGTCGTCTGAAGGCGTCGAAGAACGCCGGTAGGCTTCCGACGTCATGAGAAGCCGGTGCATCACCTTGAGCGACCAGCCGCGGGCCGGAAACTCGGTGGCCAGCCAGTCGAGCAACTCCGGATGCGATGGCTCGGCGCCGCGCGTTCCATAGTCGCTGGAAGTTTCCACCAAGCCCTGGCCGAAGTGGCCCTGCCAGATTCGGTTCACCATCACGCGCGCGAAGAGTGGGTTGTCCTTGGACGCGATCCATTCCGCGAGCGCCTTGCGGCGATAGGTGGTGTTGGCGTGCAGCGGTGGATCGGGAATATCGCCGCCGCCGAGGCAGGAAAGAAAGCCGGGGCTGACTTCCTCGCCGGGGTTTTCGGGATTGCCGCGCAGCGCGATGTAGGTTCGCGGCGATTCGCGACCTACGTCGATGATGCCGGGCGCCATTGGTGGCGGGCCGTAACCGGTGAAGGTTGAGACCAGCCGGCGCTCGATGGCTTGCAGCCGCTCGGCGTCCTCCTGCGAAAGGCGCGTGCGGACGGCGTCGTCCGAAATACGCACCTTGCCGTTGTATTCGGTGAATAGCGCCTCCTGGCGCGGCGTGCGCTTGTCTTGCGGCGTATTTAGCGCTTCGCGGACCTCTTCGGGGAACGCCGCGAGCAACTCGTTGCGGATGGCGTCGCGATGCGGCTTGAACAGCGCGGCAAGCTGATCGCCGATCTGGCGCAGGCGGAACTGGCGGCCGTTCTCGGCGATGTCGTAAAACCGCGCCGAGTTGTACTCGAGAAAGACGCGGTCGTTCACCGCCGGCGCGAAGATCGCCTGCATACGGTAGTAGTCGCGTTGCGGAATCGGATCGAACTTATGATCGTGGCAGCGGGCGCAGGCGACGGTGAGGCCGAGGAAAACGGAGGTGGTGGTGTCGACGGCGTCGGCGAGGCGCTCGACGCGGTTCAGTTCCTCCACCTTGAACAGCATGTCGCGATTCGGCCCGACGCGGTAGAAGCCGGTGCCCGTTCGGGCCTCGGAATCGTCCGGCCACAGTTCGTCGCCCGCGATCTGTTCCTTGGCGAACTTGTCGTACGGCTTGTCGGCGTTGAACGACTGAATCACGTAGTCGCGGTAGCGCCAGCCTTCGAGGATGTAAGGGTCCTGCTCGAAGCCGGAGGTGTCGCCGTAACGGGCGAGATCCAGCCAGTAACGGCCCCACTTCTCGCCGTAGCGCGGCGACGCGAGCAGTTCCTCCACGAGGCACTGCCACCAGTCGCCGGCCGGGTTGGCGAGATGTCTGCGCATATCGTCCGGCGTGGGCGGCAGGCCGTGCAGGTCGAGGTAGGCGCGGCGGATCAAAGTGCGGCGATCCGCGACCGGTGCGGGCCGCAGCTTTTCCCGTTCGAGCTTCGCGCGAATGAACGCGTCGACGGGGTGATCGGCCACCTTAGGCGCTTCGAATCGCTTGGGCGGCTGGAAGGACCACCAGGCGGGCGCGGGTGCCGAAGTCTTGACGGCGCCATCGGGCCAGACCGCGCCTTCGTCAATCCAGTTGGTAAGGGCTGCGATCTCCTCGTCGGCCAATTTGCCCGTGGGAGGCATCGGCGTCTTACTTCGGTGGTTAATGGCGGCGATCAGCTTACTATCCTTGGCGCTCCCCGCACTAATTACCTGTCCGTTCTCGCCGCCCTTCAGTAAGGCTTCGCGAGTGTGCATGCGAAGGCCGGCCATACCCACCTTTTCGCCGTGACATTGGCCGCAGTGCTGATTGAGAATAGATACGGCCCTGATGGCTGTCGGGTTGCCGGCCAGTGTGGCGGGAAGAATGATGACGACAAAAACGAGACACAGCTTTCTTGCTGGCATTGAATATCTTCTCATGGTACACTGATCATACCAAATGCGTCAAGTGTACGGGATTGTGTCAGTTATTATGACGCTGACCGTAGTGTGCACGCCAGTTGGCGCCGAAGGCGTAGAAAAGTTAATCGATGCGCAACGTTTGGGCGAGGCACGAGAAGTACTGGCGGCGGAGGTGCGGCGCGATGGAGAATCCGGCCGGACCTTGTTCCTGGAGGCGATGATTCTGCGCCGCGAAGGACGATTCCAGGAGTCCAACGGTGTGCTGGAGCGCAGCCTGCGCCTCGCGCCCGAATCGGGCGATGCCTGGAAACTCGCCGGGTTGAACCTGGTCTCGCTTGGGCACGAAGTCCAGTCCGAGCCTTACTTCGCCCGAGCGGTGGAACTGGCGCCCGATGACTTCATGGCGCGCTACTACCTCGGCATGGCGCTGCTCACGCAAAACCAAGCGGAACCTGCGGAATCGGAGTTGCGGCATTCGCTCCGGCTCAATCCGGCTCATCTCGATGCCTGGTGCGTGTTAGGACTGGCGCTCGAACGGCAGGGTAAGCCGGAGGAGGCGCTGCGCACCTACCGCCTGGCAATCAAGGCCGCCGGCGAGCTTGGCGCGGGCGCCGCGATGCCGCATCTCTACCTGGGCCGGTACCTGGTTGGGCTCCAGCGATTCGAGGAGGCTGCGCCGGAACTCGATGCTGCCGCG
>CAYPUQ010000071.1:8082-18419 GCA_964413655.1 uncultured Solibacteraceae bacterium
CCTGGTTGGGCTCCAGCGATTCGAGGAGGCTGCGCCGGAACTCGATGCTGCCGCGTTCGGCGACCCACAAAACGGGGAAGCGTTGCGGTTGCTCGGGCAGGCGCTGGCGGGCGCGGGGCGCGACGAGGCGGCCATAGAACCGCTGGCAAGGGCGGTGCAAATCGATCCGAAGGATCGGGCCGCGCATTATCAGCTTCTGCGGCTATACCGGAAACTGGGCCGCACGGAGGATGCCCTGCGAGCGGATCGGAACTTACGGGAGTTACTGAAGAAATGAACCTCACTCGCCGCGGCTTTCTCGCCGCCACCGGACTCGGCGCCGCGTGCGCCGGCTTTGGACAACAGCGCCATGCCATTCAGAATCGAGTGATCGAGTGGTCGCTCGGTTCGGGTAAGGCCTATCGCGACCCGTTTCACGAGGTCAGCCTCGACGTCGTTTTTCGCGGACCGCAAGGAATCCAGCATCGCGTTCCGGCTTACTGGGCGGGCGAGAACCAATGGCGCGTTCGCTATGCGCCGGCCGCGCCCGGCCGCTACACCTGCACCACCGAATGCAGCGACACGGCGAACCGCGATTTGCACGGCGTGGCCACGCCGCTCGAAGTCACGCCGTACGACGGAGCGAATCCCCTGTACGCACGCGGCGCTTTGCGCGTGTCGTCCGATAAGCGATACCTCGAACACGCCGACGGCACGCCATTCTTCTGGCTCGGCGACACCTGGTGGATGGCTCTGACCAGCCGCTTGCGCTGGCCGGAAGACTTCCAGTGGCTGGCCGCAGACCGTAAGCGCAAGGGCTTCAACGTGATTCAGTTCGTCGCCGGTTTGTATCCCGACATGGACTCCTTCGACCCGCGCGGGATGAACGAAGCAGGGTTCCCGTGGACCGAAAACTACGGCACCATCAACCCGGCGTGGTGGGACATGGCCGACTTGCGCGTCCAGCACCTCGTCGAGACCGGCCTCGTGCCGTGCGTGCTTGGCTGCTGGGGCTACTACCTGCTCAAGATCGGCATGGAGAAGATGAAGAAGCACTGGCGGTACATCGTCGCCCGCTGGGGCGCGTATCCGGTGGTGTGGGCGATGGCGGGCGAAGGCAGCATGCCGTGGTACCTGTCGGAGACGAAGGACCAGGACCGCGCTCAACTCGTGAAGCAGTGGACCGAAGTCGCGCGCTACGTCCGGGGCATCGACCCCCACAAACGCATCGTCACTGTCCATCCGTCGCGGAGAGCGCGCGAATCGGTGGACGATCCGCGGGTCATCGACTTCGACATGCTCCAGACGGGTCACGGCGACCGCAAGAGCCTGCCGAACACGGTGAAGTCGGTGCGGGCCTCCTACGAAGCCACGCCGCGGATGCCGGTGATCAACGGCGAGGTCTGCTACGAAGGAATCCTGGCGCACTCCAAGGACGAAGTGCAGCGGCTGATGTTCTGGGCGTGCGTGCTCAGCGGCGCCTGCGGCCACACGTACGGCGCGAATGGAATCTGGCAGGTGAATCTGCCGGATAAGCCGTACGGACCGTCGCCGCACGGCAACACGTGGGGCAATACGCCGTGGAAGGAAGCCGCGCAACTGCCTGGCTCGGTGCACGTCGGCGTGGGTGCGACGATTCTGAGCCGGTATGAGTGGTGGCGGTTCGAGCCGCACCCGGAATGGGTGACGCCGCACGCCTCGGAGAAGAACTACGAGCAGCCATATGCGGCCGGGATACCGGGCCGGATTCGGGTGCTGTACTTGCCCTCGTCGTTCAACCCGCCCACGCTGGTTGGCTTGGAAGCGGGCGAGTGGCAAGCGGTTTTGCTGAACCCGGCCACTGGCGAGCGGCACGCTTTGGGGCGGGTCCGGCCGGAGGGCGGGCAGTGGCAGCCGCCCAGCCATCCGGAAGTCCGCGACTGGGTACTGGCGATGGAGAAATAGGGATTGTAGGGACGCTACCATATATGAAGACAATGCTCGAAGATCAGGCGATAACACGCCGCAAGCTGTCGGACGAAGTTAAGGACCGGTTACTGTCCCTAATTGAAGACGGGCAAATGCAGGCCGGCGACCAGTTGCCATCGGAGCGGGAGTTGATGAACCGCTTCAAAGTGGGCCGGCCCGCCGTGCGCGAAGCGTTGCAGTCCTTGCAGGGCATGGGGCTGATCGAGATCAGCCACGGCGAGCGGGCGCGCGTGACGGCGCTCGATCCGCACAGCCTGATCGACCAGCTCAGCCGGCCGGCCCTGCACATGCTCCAGAAGTCGCCGGAGATGCTCGAACACCTCAAGGAAGCACGGTTGATGTTCGAGTTGGGGATGGTCCGGTTTGCGGCGCGCCGCGCCAGCGCCGAGGACATCCAACGCCTGCGCGAGGCGCTGGATCGTCACCTCGAAAGCTTGCAGGACCAGGACAAGGCGCGTTTCGTGCAATGCGACATGGCCTTCCATACGACGATCGCGTCCATCAGCGGCAACCCGATTTACTCAGCCATCAGTGAAGCGATGCTGCAGTGGCTGTTCGAATTCCACACCGAACTGCTGCGCGTCGCCGGCGCCGAGCACCTCACCCTCGACGAGCACCAGCAGATCTTCGACGCCATCGCCGCCCGCGACGAGGAACGCGCCGCGCAAGCCATGACCGCGCACCTGAAACGCTCCAGCCCGCTCTACCGCGTTAGCGAGGCCGAGGCGGCGGGCACGGCGTTGAGCGCGGGCTGATTCGCTCTTTTTGGCGCTCTTCGAAAAACTGCCCCCACTCCGCTTCCCTCCACCACCGTGTAATACCGCCGCACCGCCAATCCCTCCAGCCGGTCCGTCACCCCGCCCGGCCAGCGAATCTCGATCCAGTCGACCCGATCGGCCGCGCCCAGCCCCAGCACTTCGCGCGGATCGTGCGACGAGAGGTAGCTCCCGCCGCCATTCCGGAAACGCCGGTATGTCTTCCCGCCCGCGCGCCACCTAATCACCGCGCCCACCGCCGCCGGGTTGCTCTTCGTCGCTTTGAGGTCGAGCCCGATCCACGCGTTCCGGTTGCCGCCCCCGTTGCGCATCAGCAGCGGTGGTTCGCCATTGTTTGAAACCAGCACATCCAGGTCGCCGTCGTTGTCGAAGTCGCCGGTCGCCAGGCCGCGCGCCGAAAACCGCTTCGCGAACACGTCGCCCAAACTCGCGCTCACGTCGCGGAACACGCCGCCGACGTTCTCCATCAACACCAGCGGCTCACGATGGGTGACGGTGGGCTTGAAGATCTCGATCATGTCGTCCGGATGCCCGTTGGCGAGGAACAGGTCCGGATCGCCGTCGTTGTCGTAATCGAAGAACCGCAGCCCCCAGCCGCTCAGCAAGCGTGTCGCCTGCCGGACCTCGGCGGAATGGTCGCTAAATTCTTCGCCCTTCTGGTTCCGGTACAGGCTGAACATCTCCTGGTCGATGTTGGCGACGAACAGGTCCTGCCAGCCGTCGCCGTCGAAGTCCACGGCGTCCACGCCCATGCCCGACCGCGGTTCGCCCGCTTCGCTGTATGCCACGCCCATCAGCAGTCCGTTCTCCTCAAACGTGCCGTCGCCCTGGTTCACGAACAGGAAGTTTGCCACCGTGTCGTTGGCCACGAACAGATCCATCCAGCCGTCGTTGTTAATGTCCGTCGCGACCGCGCCGAACGATTTCCCCAGCGCCGCAGCGATCCCCGACTCCCGGCTGACATTCGTGAAGGTTCCATCGCCGTTGTTGCGGAACAGGTAACTCGGCGTCGGCTTGAAGACCCGCGGAATGCAGTAGTGCTGCCGGTTCAGACTGGGATTGCCGCAGAACCGATTCTCCTCGGGATTGTAGGCGACGAACGACGATACGAACAGGTCCAGCTTCTGGTCGTTGTTGTAATCGAACCAGACGGCGTGGGTCGTCCAGCCGTCAATCAAGACACCGGCCCTTTCGGCGATGTCAGCGAACGTGCCGTCGCCGTTGTTGCGGAACAGTTGCGTCCGTCCGAACATGGTGACGAAGAGATCCACCCAGCCATCGCTGTCGTAGTCGGCCGCGGCCACCCCCATGCCGAACCGCCCCGACGCGACGCCCGCCCTTTCCGTTACGTCGGTGAACGTCCCGTCGCCATTGTTCCGGTACAGCGCGTTGCGCAACACCTTTCTCGGCTTCAACAGCCCGGATGCGCCGCTGTTTATCAGGTAGATATCCATCCACCCGTCGTTATCGAAATCGAAGAACGCGCAGCCCGCGCCCACGGTCTCGGGCAAATGTTTGTCGGGCGTCGCCATGTTGTCGTGGACCCATGCGATGCCGGACCGCGACGGCGGCACTTCGACGAACGCCACCTGCGCGGCCACGCTGCCGGCAAGCACCAAAGCCGCGACGAACCGCCTCATGGCTGAACCGCCAGTTCGCTCAAACTCCGCGATTCGCCGCCGCCGTAACTCTCCCGCGACCCAAGATTCCGCTCCTGCTCGGCGGCGTTCAGCTTGGCGATAATCCGCCGCTGCCGCGCGAAGTCTTCCTTGCGGTTGAGCTTGGCGTAAACCCGCGCGAGCAGCACGTGCGCCGGTGTGAACTCGGGACTCCCCGCCACCGACTTTTCCAACAGCGCGGCCGCTCCAGCGTGATCGCCCTCCGCGTGCCGCACCTGTGCCAGCAGGTAGAGCAGGCCGCTATGTTCCGGCTTCCGCCGCAACGCTGCGGCGAGATGCGGAGAAGCCTCCGCATACTGCTTCTCCCTTAAGTACAACCAGCCGAGATAAACGTTGCCGTGAAAATCCTCCGGACTATGCGCAAGTTCTGTCCGCAGCGCGCGCTCGGCAAGTTGGTTTTCGCCGAGCAGCAGATACGAATGGCCAAGGTGAGTGTGGAGCGTCGGCAGTTCCGGCCGGACGCCACGCGCCGTTTCGAACTCGCGCACCGCCGCCTGCCATTCGCTCTTCGTGTTTAGGATCATCCCACGCAGTAGATGAACCTCTGGTGTGTCGCGTGACTTCAACGGACCAGCCAGCAGGGCCTCGGCTTTGGGAACGCGCCCACGTCCGATGTACGCCGTCGCCAGCGTATATAAAGCATCCGCGTTGTTAGGGTTAACAGAAACCGCCGATTCCAACGCGGAGATGCCCTCGTCGATCCGTTCGAGCTTCAGCAGTGTCAGTCCGCGCAGATGTAGCGCCTGCGCATGGCCCGGCTGCTCACCCACAACGAAGTCCAACTCCCCGAGCGCTTCCGCGAAGCACCCCGACCGGAACAGCGCCAAACCATGATAAAAGCGAATCGGCGTGTGTTTCGGACTCAGCGCCGCGGCTTTGCCGAGACGCGCCGCCGCTAACGCAGGCTCGTTCTGCTGAAGCAGAACCAAGCCGAGATTCGACAAGGCGTCGACCCTGCCCGGTTCCAGTTTCAAGCACTGTTCGTAGGCGCCACGCGCGCCGGCCAGATCGCCCTTCTGCTGAAGCTGGACTCCCTGGTGGAAGAGCGTCCGCGCATCCTGACCGAACGCCGCGCCAGCCAGCAGTAGGGCGACCGCAAATACCACCCTAAAATTCTAGCCGGAGCGAGAACTGCATTTGGCGCTCGAGCCGGGCCGACGTCACTTGGCCGAACTGTCCATTTACCTGCAGGCCCTGCGCGTCGAAGCGCGCGTTGTTGTCCACGCCGTTCCACTGAGTGTGGTTGAAGAGGTTGTAGAGTTCCCAGCGGAACTGGAATCGGACCTGTTCCTTGATCGGAAAGTTCTTAAACACGGTGAAGTCCCAGTTGTTCATCCCCGGACCACGGAAGACGTCTCGCGGCGCATTGCCGAATTCTCCGCGTTCCGGGGCGGCAAAGGCATTGGTGTTAAACCAGCGCTGGAAACTACGTTCGCCGCGCGACAATAGCGGGTTCTGGACCATGAAGACGCGTGGCGCGTCACCGCCGCCCTGGCGGTCGACACCGTCTATCCGCGAGTGCCCGATTCCCACCGGGAATCCACTGGCGAACGTCGTGATCCCGGCAATGTCCCAGTTATGGAAGATCGCGCGACTGATGGCGTTCCGCCCCAGCGCGGCTGCCTTGGGCAGCGAGTATAGGTAGTTGAACACCAGGACGTGCGTCTGATCGTAGCCGAGCTTCCCGTACAGGTAGCTGCGGTAATCGGTGTAAAGAGGCAAGCCCCCGCCGTCGTTATCGGTGATGCCCATCGCCTTCGAGTACGTGTAGGCGATGCCGAACTGAAGGCCTGACGTATACCGCCGGTTGACAGCCACCTGAAGGGCGTTGTAGTTCGAGTAGCCTGAGTCCTCGATATAACTAACCCCTTGATACCCGAAGTACGGGCGCAGGAACGTGTCCGGCAGCGGCCGGCCAGTAGTGCTGTCGATGGCCTGCGGCTGGAACCGGGCGCCGCGCGGCAGCGTGTTAATGCCCCGGTTTTGCCGCAGGTGGCGGCCGGTATTGCCCGTGTAAGTGGCGTCGAGGACCGTGCCTGCGCCGATGTTCTGCTGGATGCCGAATGACCACTGGTATACGGTCGGTGCATTGTCGAACTTCACATCGAACGACGCGGCGTCGGTCGGGAACAAAACCTGGCCGGCATTCAGGAAGCTGTCGATGGTGCCGTAGAAGATGTTCGGGCTCTCGATGAGCGGCGGCGAGGTGGTGGTGGTCCACATCGAATTCTGCGACGAGAAAATGGTTTGTTTCGTAACGGCGAAGCCGCCGCGCAGAGCCGTCTTGCCGTTGCCGAACACGTCATAAGCGAAGCCCACCCGCGGCGCTACCTGAATCGGCGGCTTCTCTCGGAAGCCGTCCGGGTAGGTGTTGTCGCCGCCGATAACCAGGCCGTTCAAGCGGTCGCCCGAGCCTGGCACGAACGCGCCGATGTAGGGCGCTGGAGCGAACTGGCGGGAGATCGGGTCCTGCGCCACGCGGCGCCCGGCCGGGTCGATGCCCGGATAGTACAGTGCCGGAATCCGGGAGTTGTCAAACCTCTGGAGCGACAACGCCGCGCCTTCGTCTTCGCGCAGCCGCCACGGGATGAACGAGTAGAAGCGGATGCCGTAGTCGAGGTTGAATTTGCGGCTCACCTTCCAGGAGTCCTGAGCGAACCACTCAAAGGTATAGATCTTTGCCCGTCCGTCCGTCCGGTTGCTCGACTCCGAGTAACTGAAGAAGTTCCCGAGCAGAGCATTGGCGAACGGATGGTTCGAATCCAGCGGATTGTTCGCGTCGCGCCGGAAGTCGAAGCTGCCCATGTGCCGCCCGACGGCGCTGGCGCGCGGCCCCTCGCTGGCGAGGTTGAGTTCGTAGAACACGCCAAACTTGAAGTTGTGATTGTTTTTCACCCACGACAAATTGTTCGAAAACCACAACCGTTCATCGGCCGCCGCGATAGGCGTGCGCGGGTCGAAATCCACCGACGGCGCGTTCGGCAGCCCGCTGAAGAACATCCGCGGAATCAGGTTCAGCGGATTCACCGACGGATACAACTGCCCCAGTCCCTCTAATCCGTACTTCTCGCGCCGCACGTTCTCCAGCCCGAATTGGTCGTTGAGCCGACCGTCCTCGCGGGCCTGACCGAAGCCGATGTTGAACTCGTTCACTACCGTCGGCGAGAAAGTCCGCGTGTAGGAGCCGTTATAGGCGTTGTTGATGTAGTTGTAGTGGTGCGCCTGCCCGAAATAGTTCCCGCTGAACGCGGTGCTCTGCGTCTGCCCCTGAATGTCGGAACTCCACCACCGCGGCCGGAACGAAATGCGGTCCCTCGACGTCGGGTTGTAGTCGATCTTGATCTGCGTCTGCTCCTTCGGCTGCTGGCGCGTCTCCTGGAAGCGGTAATTGAACGCGCCCCGCGTGATGTTCGGGTCGAGAATGTTCGGTAGCGGGAAAAAGCCGAGCATCCGCTGGCCGAACACATTGATCCGGTTGGCCGGCACGATGTTGCCCGGGAACGGCTGGCCAGTCAGCGGATCGCTGACGCGAATCAGCGCCCCGTTTTGATCGAACGACTGCGAATAGTCGCCGCGCCGCTCCAGTTCGGTCGGCAGCGTCGAATTCCAAATCGGCCCCGGCAGCGTGATCCGCCAGTCTTCGCGGGACACGAAAAAGAACAACTTGTCGCGGTTGGAGTTGAACTTCCCGGGGATGAAGATCGGACCGCCGAACGTCGCGCCATACGTGTTGTATCGGGTTAGCGGCTTGGCGATCCCAAGGCGATTGTTGAAGAAGTTGTTGGCGTTAAACTGCTCGTGACGCTTGAAGTAGTAGAGGCTGCCGTGGAAGTCCCGAGTGCCCGACTTCGACACGATGTTGACGTGCGCGCCCGGCTGCCGGCCGTCCTCGGCCAAATACGATGTCGACTTCACGCTCACTTCGTCGATGGCGTCCATGCTCACCGAGATCGTGAAGAAGTTCAGCACGTCGATATCGGAGCCCGGCTGCCCATCGAGCAGAAACGTGTTCCAGTGGCTGCGCATGCCCTGCATGTTCGGCGTCCCCGTGCCCCAGTTGCCGCCCAGCGAGTCGCTCGAGGCGTTCTGCGTCACGCCCGGCAGCACTGTCATCAGCGACACGATATCCCGGCCGCGCGACATCAGTCCGTCAAGCTGCTTGGAAGAAAGCAGCGCGGTCTGGTTCGACGTATCGGTCTGGACCTGCGCGCCCTCGGCCACCACTGTGATTTTCTCCGTCAACGTTCCGACGGCCAGCGGGATGTTGCCGAGGGCCAGGCTCTGGTTGGCATTGAGAATCAGGTTGGTCTTCTCGTATGTGCTGAATCCCTGAAACCGCACAGCGATTGTATACATGCCCGGCGGGACGTTCGGGAACACAAACACCCCATTCGGATTGGATGTGATGTTGAGTGTTTCGCTGGTTCGCTCATTTACCAGCGTGACCTCGGCGCCGGAGATGACGTTCTCGGACGGATCGACTACGGCGCCTGTGATGCGCCCCGATACCTGGGCGAACAGCGGTATGGCCGTCAGTCCCAGGCAGACTACTGACATCAGAAGTTTTCGCATGGAAAGGAACATCTTCTTTAACCCCACTTAGACTAAAATGTGCGGCGCCCATCGCGTGGGCACCCCGGGTGACCGAACAACTCGCATCCCCAGCTGTGAACAAGCATCAATATGATCTACTCATCATACCAGTAGGTTGAGCATACTTCGCGAGGCATGCGGTTGTCAAGTCTTTTTTGGGGTCGCCGATCAAATTCACACTTCGACCTGTCCCAACTGATATGATGACTGCTCCAACCATGCGCATCCCGTCATCCTTGAAAACCGTCGTCCTACTTTGTCTGGCTCTGGCCGTCGCTCGCGCCCAACCCCTGCCCCCGCTCAAGGTCAGCGACAACAAGCGCTTTCTCGTCACCGCCGAAGGCAAGCCCTTCTTCTATCTGGCCGATACCGCCTGGGAGTTGTTCCACCGACTGAATCGTGAACAGGCCGTCGAATACCTCGATCTCCGCGCCAAGCAGGGCTACACCGCCATTCAGGCGGTCGCCCTGGCCGAACTCGACGGCGTTTACGACCCGAACCATTACGGCGACCTTCCACTCGTCGACAAGGACCCCACCCGTCCCGCCGTCACGCCCGGTTCCGATCCCAACAACCCGGTAGCCTACGACTACTGGGACCACGTCGAATACTTAGTCGAACAAGCCAACAGGCGTGGCCTGTACATTGCCTTCCTGCCAACATGGGGCCGCTGGGTGAACAACACCGGCCGGCAGGACGAAAGCCTGCTTACGCCCCAAAACGCCCAGGCTTACGGCGAGTTTCTTGGCAAGCGTTTCGGGCGCAAGTCCATCATCTGGGTGATCGGCGGCGACCGCACTGCCACCGGTTTCGAGGAGACTTGGCGCGCCCTCGCCCGTGGCATCGCCATCGGCGTGTCAGGCAAGGAAGACTACGGCGCCGTGCTGATGACCTACCACCCGCGGGGCGGCGAAACATCCTCTACCTGGTTTCACGACGACGCCTGGCTCGACTTCAACATGCACCAGACCGGCCACGGCTTGGCTGAAAAGGTCATGAGTTGGGCGCGCATCGCCAAGGACTACGAGCGTACGCCGTTCAAACCCGTGCTCGACGGCGAGCCGCTCTACGAAGACCACCCCCTGGCTTTCCGCGCCAAGGAGTTCGGCTACTCGTTTGACGCGCATATCCGCCAGCGGGCTTACTGGGCGGTCTTCTCCGGCTCTTGCGGCCATACCTATGGCAACCACTCCGTCTGGCAGATGTATGCTCCCGGCCGCCGGCCCATCAATGGTCCGTTGTTCTACTGGTACGAAGCCATCCACCGCCCCGGCGCGGCGCAGATGGGCCACCTGCGCAGACTGATCGAATCGCGTGACTACCTTTCACGCGTCCCCGACCA
>CAYPUQ010000072.1:0-9380 GCA_964413655.1 uncultured Solibacteraceae bacterium
GCGAGCGCGACGGCGGCCGCCCCGGCTAGCAACGCCAACTGCATCGCGAAAGCCGGCCGGCGGAAGCGCGCGGGTTCGGGCGCTCCGGACCGGGACGCGATCCGGACTTCCAGCCGGTGATGAACTACCAGCACGGCCGCGACAGAATGCGCGGCGCTTACGCCCCAAAGCCACCACGCCCATGTCCGGAGTTCGCCGGCGGTGGAAAGAGAAGCGGCCAGGGCCGATGCCGACAGCCCCGCCGCGCTGATCGCTTGCAACAAGACCGAACGCTGCCGGTTGTGCAGCGTCATCCAGACGGCGAGTCCGGTAAGGCCGGCGGCGCCGGCGCCGAAGAGCAAGAGGAGCGGAACGCCCCAGCGCCCGGCGAGAACCATCGAGGTGGCGGCGAGGACCGTCAGCAACCCGGCCAGCCAGCGCTTCGCCGCTGCGGTTTCCGGATGGGGCTGGGTCCAGACCCACCGCTGGCGTCCGAGCACGAGCAGCGGCTGCCGAATCAGGAACACCCCAAGCAGGGCGAGGGTGGCGGCCACCACGGACCAATGCCACTGCCCTGCCAGGACGAGGCCGCACACGTAGGGCACCAGGAGCATCGCCCAAGCACCATGTTCACGGGGAAACACTGCCGCCGCGGCTAGGCCGCTTTGCGCTCGGGCATGACCTCGATCTGCTCCTCCCCGGCGAGTTGCCTGGTGGGGTCGATCTTGAACCATAGCAGCGCGCTGATCGCGGTCATCACCGCCATCGGGACCAGCGGTGCGTTGTAGGTGCCGAAAGCTTTGACGATATAGCCAAAGGTGACCGAAGTCAGGAACGAGCCGACCTGGCCCGCCGTGTTCATGGCGCCCGTGACCACGCCGGCGTACTTCCGGCCGACGTCCAGACAGACGGCCCAGGCGACCGGCAGCATGAAGTCGGAACCGGCGTACCCCAACGCAAGGAAGAGCACCGATAGCACCTTGCTCTCGGTAAAGATCGTGGCCGTGATGAAGGTCGCGGAGGCAGCCAAGCCGATAATACCGACGAGGCGGCGGCCCCACTTCAGGCCGATCCGCTTCACTAGGTGATCGCTGGTGAAGCCGCCGAGCATATTGGCGATGCCGCCAAAAACGAACGGCAGCCAAGAATAGGCCATCAAGTCGGCCTTAGTATAGCCGCGGCCCGCTTCCAGGAACGTGTGTAACCAGGACAGGTAGAAGAACGCGCCCCAGCAGTAAGTGTGGTACATCAGCATGATCCACCACAGGTTGGGATTCCGGAAGACGATGCCCCACGGCATCTTGTGATGGGCGGGCGCCACGCGGCCGGTGCCGATCTCCTCCATCTCCTTTTCGGTGACGCCGGGCTTCAACGACGGGTGGTCGCGGAACCACCAGTACCAGATCGCGGCCCAGACGATGCCGATGGCGCCGAAGAAGATGAACGCGGCACGCCAACCGAACGCGGTCATGATGGGGACAACGAGGACGGGCGATAGTGCGCCGCCGACGCGGCTCGCCATCCACACCAGCCCGTGGGCGCGGGCGCGTTCGGCGGCGGGGAACCACCGCGAAATGGCGGCCGAGCTGTTCGGATAAGCGCCCGCTTCGCCTGCGCCGAACATGAAGCGCGTGATGACCAATTGCCAGAACCCCGTGACGAGCCCGGTGAGGGTCGTAAAGGCCGACCACCACACCACGATCCGCGTAAGGACCTTGCGCGGACCGATGCGGTCCCCCAGCGCGCCGGTGGGAATCTCGAAAACTGCGTACGAGATCGCGAACGCGCCGAGAACCCAGCCCCAGCGGTCGGGCGCAATGTTCAGCGCCTCCTGCATGGTGACGCCGGCGACGGAGATACAGACGCGGTCGATGTACGTGATGATCGACAGAAAGAGCAGGAATATGAGGACGCGGCTACGGTATCTCATACAAAGGCGTCATTATGTCACAGCCGCGCGCCCCCATTGTTAGGGCTCTTTCACGCGATGCAGTTGGTTGGCCGCCGGGGCGTCGATGGTTTGGCGTGTTCCGCTCGGCCAACGGATCTCCAGTTTAACTGGCTTCGCGGCGCCCAGCCCGAAGCGCACCGCCGGCTCGGACGAGGAGGCATAGCCGACCGTCGTGGTGACATGGTTGGCGAGCGTGCGGCCGCCGGAGAGCGTAAGCCGCAAGGCCGCGCCGATGCCGTCGCGGTTCGATTTCGTTCCCTCGAGGCACACGGCGAGCCAACCCGCGACGCCGGGCGTGACGTTGTGGAAGAGGCGGGTAGGAGCGTTGAGGGCGGTGACAACGACATCGACGCGGCCGTCGTTGTCGAAATCCGCGAAGGCGGCGCCGCGAAAGTGGCTCTTCACCTCGAAGCCCTGCCCGGCGCCGGCCGAAACGTCCGCGAAACGTCCGTCGCCCGTGTTGCGAAACAGCTTGTTGGGCAACTCGGCGTCCGTGCCGACATACCGGCCGAGCTGCGGGAAATGGGCATTAGCGAAGAACAGGTCCTTCCAGCCGTCGTTATCGAAGTCGTAGATGCCGGCGCCCCAGCCCGTTAGTTGCCGGGTGGCGGCGGCGAGGCCGGAGGCGATGCCGCGATCCTCGAAGAAGAGGTTCTTGCCGGTATTGCGGAAATAGAGGTAAGTGTCGTTGAGCATGCCGGTGACGATCAGGTCCGGGTGGCCGTCGTTGTCGATATCCCGGAAGTCGACACCCATGCCCGCGATGGACGCGCCGTCGTCGCGGAAGGCGACCGCCGCCTCGATGCCGATCTCTTCGAAACGGCCCTTGCCGGTGTTGCGGAAGAGAAAGGCGCGCATCGAGTCGTTGGCGACGTAGATATCGGGGAAGCCGTCGCCGTCAAAGTCGGCCATCGCGGCGCCCATGCCCTTGCCGATGTGCTCGCCGATGCCCGATGCTTCGGTGACATCGGTGAAGGTTCCGTCGCCGTTATTGCGGAAAAGCTGATTCGGGAGGCCGCGATAGTTGTCGGGATGGCAATAGAGGCCGTGCTCCGGCGTCCCGCAGCGGGGTTCTGAGCGGGGATCCCACGTAAGGTAGTTGGCGGCAAAGAGATCGAGATGGCCGTCGTTGTCGTAGTCGAGCCACAACGGCGACATGCTCCAGATCTTGCCGAGCTTGGGGTGGATCGCGGTGAGCCGGGCCTTCTCGGTCACGTCCTCGAACGTCCCGTCGCCGCGGTTGCGGTACAGGAAGTTACGGTTGACGCCCGCGACGTAGATGTCGGGGAAGCCGTCGTTGTCGTAGTCGGCGGTGGCCACGCCCATCGAGTAGCCCTCGCCCGCGATGCCGGCTTTCTCCGTAACATCCGTGAAGGTAAGGTCGCAGTTGTTCCGGTAAAGACGGTTATGGAACTCGGGTCCGATCTTGCGCAGCGAAGGAAGGGCAGCCCCGTTGACGAAGAACAGGTCGATGCACCCGTCGTTATCGAAGTCGAGCGCGGCGACACCGCCGGTCATCAGTTCAACCTGTCGAAACCGCCCCGCGGCGGCATTACGCAGGGTGAAGCCGAGCCCCGTCTTAGCGGCGATTTCCTCGAACCGGATCTGAGCGTCAAGCGGCGGCGCGAAGAGGACGAGGCCGAGAGACAGAACGAGACCGCACCGCCGAGTCAAATCTCAGTCTACCGGTCCCCGAATCCGCCCGGCCACAAACGATGCCGCTTCACCCACCGGAACCTCCGCGATCTCACGCGTCTTGCGCTCGGCGATCTCGACGTTGCCGGCCGCGAGTTTCTTGCCGACGGTGATCCGCCACGGAATGCCCACAAGATCGGCATCCTTGAACTTCACGCCAGGGCTTTCCTCGCGGTCGTCGAGCACCACATCTAGGCCGAGTGCCCGGCACTCCGCATAAAGGCGCCCGGCGGCCTCGCGGAGCTTTTCGTCGGCCCACTTGACCGGCGTAATCACCACTTCGAAAGGCGCAATCGGCGGCGGCAGCACCATGCCGTCCTTGTCGTGATACAGTTCGACGGCGGCACAGAGAATGCGCTCGACGCCGATACCGTACGACCCCATGATCGGGGTGATCTCCTTGCCCTCCTCGTTGAGGACGCGCAGTCCCATCGATTCCGAGTAACGGTAGCCGAGCTTGAAGATGTGCCCGATCTCGACCGCCTTGTGGATCTCGAGGGGTGCGCCCGTCTCGACGTGGGTATCGCCGGGAGCCACTTGGCGAAGGTCGTGGAACTCCGCTTGGAAGTCCTCACCGGGCGTGACATTCCGTAGATGGTAGTCGTCGCGATTCGCGCCGGCCACCATGTTGCGGCGGCCGCGAAGCGCTTCGTCGGCCATAATGCGCAGACCGGTCACGCCAACCGGCCCCAGCGACCCGGGGTCGGCGCCGAACCGGAAGCGGATCTCCTCAGGATGGGCGGGCCGGTATTCGGCGACGCCGAGCAGGGCTGCGAGTTTGGTTTCGCTCACCGCGTGGTCGCCGCGCAGCAGCACCAAGGTCACCGCGTCGCCCGCTACCACGACTATGCTCTTGATCAGCGAGGATTCCGGGAGGCCCAGGAACTCGGCGACCTCGGCGATGGTCTTCTTGCCGGGCGTGTGGACCTCCTCGGGTTCGAGGTCGCCCGCCGGGTCCGGCGCCGCTGGGGGCGCCGGCCGGGAAACAGCCTTCTCGAGGTTCGCGGCGTAACCGGATTGCGGTTCGTGAACCACCAGGTCCTCGCCGGCATTGGTTACCACCATGAACTCGTGCGACTGGCTGCCTCCCATCGCGCCCGAATGCGCTTCGACGGCGAAATACCGCAAGCCGCACCGGTCGAAGATCCGGCAGTAGGCGTCGTAGTGCTTCTGGTAGGAAACATCCAGCCCGGCGGGGTCCAGATCGAACGAGTAGGAGTCCTTCATCAGGAACTGCCGCACACGAAGCAGGCCCGACTTCGGACGCGGCTCGTCGCGAAACTTGGTCTGTATCTGGTACCAGATCTGGGGTAGCTGCTTGTAACTGCGGACCTCGCCGCGGGCGATGGCGGTCATCACTTCCTCATGGGTCATGCCCAGGCAGAGGTCGCGCGCGAAGCGGTCCTTGAGGCGGAACATGTTGTCGCCCATCACATCCCACCGGCCCGATTCCTGCCAGAGTTCGGCCGGGTTCAGGGCGGGCAGAAGCATCTCCTGGGCGCCAATCGCGTCCATTTCACGGCGGATGATGTGAGCGATCTTCAGCAGCGACCGCTGCGCCAAGAAAAGGTAGCTGTAGATGCCAGCCGAGAGTTGGCGGATATAACCGGCGCGGAGCATCAACTGGTGGCTGGGGACCTCGGCATCGGCGGGGTTTTCGCGCAGCGTGGGTACGAAAAGCTTACTCCAAAGCATTCGGAATTCTCGGGTGGGGAACGAAGATAAGGCTCAATTTTACCATGGTAAAATTGAGGCGTCCCCAACATGAAAGTCGCCATCGGCTCCGACCACGCCGGCTTCTCCCTCAAGGAAGCGCTACGCCAGAAGTTGGCCGCCAGCGGCCACGAGGTGGTGGACCTTGGGACACACAGCACCGAGTCGACGGACTATCCCGACTATGCGCGAAAGGTGGCCGAGGAAGTGGTCTCCGGCCGGGCCGAACGCGGCGTTCTGGTCTGCCTGAGCGGCGTCGGTATGTCGATTGCGGCCAATAAGGTACACGGCGCTCGTGCCGCGCTCGGCGTGGATCCCGAAGAGGTCCGCCTGACGCGCGCGCACAACGACATCAACGTGCTGACGCTAGGGGCGAAGTTCATCGAACCGTCGAGGGCCTCCGAACTCGTCGATATCTTTCTGACAACCGGCTTCGACGGAGGACGCCACGCCAGCCGCCTGGCGAAAGTGACTGAGATTGAGCGTTCGCAGGCTCGCCCAGAGCCTGCCGGGAGCGAGGTGAAATGACCGATCAGGAAAGAATGGCCCTGCCGCTCGCCGAGGCCGACCCCGAGGTCTACGAAGCGATCCGGGGCGAGTGGGAGCGCCAGCACTCGCGCTTGGAACTCATCGCCAGCGAGAACTTCACGTCCGAGGCGATTCTGGAGGCCACCGGCAGCGTGTTCACGAACAAGTATGCCGAAGGCTATCCGGGAAAGCGGTACTACGGGGGCTGCGAGTTCGCTGATGTCGTGGAGAACCTTGCGCGCGAACGTGCGAAGCAAATCTTCAAGGCCGAGCACGTCAACGTGCAGCCGCATTCGGGTTCGCAGGCCAACGAAGCGGCCTACGCGGCGGTACTGCAGCCGGGCGATACGATCCTCGGCATGAACCTCGCCCATGGCGGCCACCTGACGCATGGGCACCACCTCAACTTCTCGGGCAAGACCTACAAGATCGTCCCGTACGGCGTCCGGCGCGAGGACGAAATCATCGACTACGACGAACTGCGGCGGCTGGCCGAGGAGCACAGGCCCAAAATGATCATCGCGGGGGGCAGCGCCTATCCGCGAATCATCGACTTCGCGCGGTTCCGCGAGGCAGCCGACGCGGTGGGCGCGCTGCTGTTGGTGGATATGGCGCACTTTTCCGGGCTGGTGGCCGCGGGCCTGTATCCGAACCCGTGCGACTACGCCGATATCGTCACCTCGACGACGCACAAAACCTTGCGCGGACCGCGTGCCGGCGTCATCCTGGCGCGGGCGCAGTACGGCGCGGCCATCGACAGGGCGGTGTTTCCCGGCGCGCAGGGCGGTCCGCTGATGCACGTGGTCGCGGCCAAGGCGGTGTGCTTCAAGGAGGCGATGACGCCGGAGTTCGCGATCTACCAGAAGCAGGTACAGGCCAATGCGATCGCCATGGCCGAGGGCTTGAAGGACGCCGGGTTCCGTGTCGTTTCCGGCGGTACCGATACGCACCTGGCGCTGGTGGATGTGTTCAGCAAGGGGATTCGCGGCAAGGAGGCCGAGCGCACGCTGGACGAAGCCTACATCACCGTGAACAAGAATGCGATTCCCTTCGACACGAATCCGCCGCTGAACCCGAGCGGCATCCGGCTGGGGAGTCCGGCGGTCACCACGCGCGGCTTCCGGGAGGCGGAGATGCGCGAGGTGGCGGCGTTAATCGCCGAATTGCTGGGCGTACTGGCGGCGGCGCCGGACCAGGCGCCGCAAGCCGTCGAAAGCGTGCGCCGCCGCGCCGGCGCGCTGACGGAACGCTTCCCGCTCTACGCGTGGAAGGCGACCCCCGTCGCGGTTCGCTAATGGCGCGGCGCATCGTACTCGATGCACGCCACATACGCGACTTCGGCATCGGCACCTACATCCGTAATCTGGTCCGGGCGCTGGCGCGCATCGATGCTGACAACCGCTACCTGCTGGTCTGCGAGCCGGGCATGGAGGGTGAGTTTGCCGGGCTCGGTCCGAACTTCCAAACCGTCCTCTACCCGCACAGTGATGCGGAGCGGATGGAGCACATCGCCTTCCCGATGTTCTTGCGGCAGTTGCGCGCCGACCTGCACCATATTCCCTTGAGCCGCGTTCCCCTGTGGATGCTGCGGCCCTACGTGGTGACCATCCACGACATGAGCCGCCAATTGTTTCTGGCCACGACCGGCCTGCGTAAGCAACTGAGTCTCTACCGGGCGCGCCGCGGACTGATGGAGGCGAAAAAGGTGTTCGCCGTCAGTCATGCTACACGGCGTGACGCCGAGACGCTGCTCGGCATCCCGCCGCAGCACATCCTGATGATCCACAACGCGCCGGACCCACGATTTCTGCAGATGGCGGCGGAGTTGACCCCCGCGCAGGACTTGGAGCGCCGGCGGTTGCTCGAGCGCTATCAGGTGAGTTATCCGTTCGTGCTTTACGCCGGCGCCATCAAGCCCCAGAAGAATATTCCGCGGTTAATCGAGGCTTTTGCGGTCCTGCGAGGCGAATTGTCATCCCATCCCAGGTATAAAGATCTGCGGCTGATCGTGATCGGCGACGAGATCTCGCAGTATCCGCGCGTCCGGTTGGCGGCCAATCAGAGCCGGATCGCCCACGCTGTCCGTTTCCTCGGCTTCGTGCCGTTTGAGACGCTTCGCGCGTTTTATCAGTCGGCGGCCGTGTTCGCATTTCCATCGCTGCACGAAGGCTTCGGTTTACCCCCGCTGGAGGCGATGGCGTGCGGCGTCCCCGTGCTCACGTCCAACGTCAGTTCGCTCCCGGAAGTAGTGGGCGAGGCGGCGCTGCTGATCAGTCCGGAGAAGGTGTTCGAGATCGCCCACGGGCTTCAGGAACTTCTGTTGAACGAAGATCTTCGGCGCGACCTCAGAGCCAAGGGCTACGCGCACGTCCGCGGCTTCAGTTGGGACCGGACAGCGGCACAGGTGCTGGCGGCTTATCAGGAGGCCATGCGATCCGGCTTCGCCGGCCGGGGTTGAGCCACGGCGGAGTCGAGCGACCGGCCGGGTCCTTTCCGCGGCGCCGCCACTTCAACACGCGCGGACCCGCGGGCGGGCGGGAGGAGATCGTAGATCGTGATCCGAAGACGGGCCATGATGGCGTCGGCTTTCTCGGTGGTCAGTAGTCTGGCTCCTTTCAACATGTGATGCAGATGGGGTTGGGAAATTCCAGTCATGCGGGCAAGTCCTCGTTCCGTGAGTTCTCCATTGCGGATACGCGTCCGCAGGTGGTCCCGCAGGGCCTGGAGGAGATCCTGAAAAAGCATCAGGTGATAACTCCGAGGCGATTCCTCTCAGAAATATACAGGGTAATGAGCGACGGGTGCAAAGGCTCCAGCAAATAATTAAACAATTTTAAGCGGAGAAAAATGCTACCGTAACTACACTTACCACAGGGACTTGCCGATCTGGTTCGATAGGCGGGAAGTCTGCCCACCGTCGGCCGCCACATCTTTTGTTTGACGGATTTTTCCTCGGGTCTAGGATTGGAACTGTGAACGCCAGACCGATTTCAAGAATCTGGCGGGAGGATAGAACCGACATGAATTGGACCCGAACCGATACCCTGGCTCTTTCGATGTCTTCCTGCAACCGCTGCCATGGCGGGGGCTTGTACACGAGCCGTCAGACCGACTCCGCGCCCTGCAATTGCGTTTTGCGGGCGATTTTCCGCGCTTGTTACAAGCGCTTCCGCCGCTATGCGGGACAAGAAAAAACCTTGAGCAAGCCCACGCTCAGCCTCACCTCCAGCAAGGATCGCCGTCTCTCTTGGTGCCGCAAGCACGAAGAGTATATTGCGGATTTTTATCTCATCAGTAAGCGGTCCCTCGATGACGAGGAATTCCGAATCTTCAGGTTTCACTACCTGCTTGGC
This sequence comes from uncultured Solibacteraceae bacterium, assembly GCA_964413655.1. GTDB lineage: Bacteria > Acidobacteriota > Terriglobia > Bryobacterales > Bryobacteraceae > CAYPUQ01. Next base: position 9,220 of record CAYPUQ010000072.1, read on the forward strand.
GCCGACTGGCGGCTCTGCTGCCGCCAGTTGGGAATCGACCGCGGCATCTTCTTCCATAACGTTTACCGCATTCAACAAAAACTCGGCCGCGCGTTCCGCGAGACCAAACCCTACGGGATCTTCCCGATCGACGAGTACCTCAACAGCGTGGGCTCGCCCGA
>CAYPUQ010000072.1:9480-18363 GCA_964413655.1 uncultured Solibacteraceae bacterium
TTAGGAACATCTCCCGGAATATTCAGCCCGCGTGCTTACCCAAGCACGCGGGCGTTTGCTTTTTGCGGCGCCTTATGGGGCGGCGCCGTAATGCATGCGCGACGTGCCGATGTCGGCCAACCCAACTCGCCGCGACCCCCAAGATCTCGGCAACCTGAGGCAACCGGAAAGCAAAGTGGGGCTGGCCCCAGGCTGGCCCCCGGCCTGCGGCGGCCTCTCAGGCTTCCTCTGAGCCGATTTCCTCGCGTCCTCATATGGTGTACTCACGAACGGGGGTTACACCTCGCTTGTAGTTTTCAGTTCGAGTCTTCTCGATCCCACCACTTCCCCTCACATCACGATCGGAATCCCGTTTGCTCCTGCGCCCGCGATTGCACCCGCCGTTCTCAGATCCTGTCCTTAGACATAGACCATAGTGAAGTCCAAGTAGAAGAATTCGCCGATACGGTGACGAATGTTCCGTCCTCGCTTCTCAATCAGTGCGATGTTCGATGTGAAGACCTCCTTCAGGAAGGCGGTGACGATCCCACTCCACGGCGCTGAGTACCTGGAACTGGACGCGCGGCCGGCCCAGGCCGGCTTGAGACTGCTGCGGCCTTTCCAGGTGGATCGCCCGCGAGGGTGAGGTGGGTCCGCGTTTGCGGCCGCCTTCGCGGCGGCCAAAGTTGGCTCAAGCGGAGGCCGGTGACGCGGTCGTGTCTACAAGACGGCCAATGCACCAAACTCCAGTCGCGGTCCCGTGATGCCTGAACCACCGTTCCGCGGCACATCCGGACTCGGCGCGGCTTCGAGGCCAGGAACACGACGGTTCGCTTTGACACGTGCGGCACAAAGCTGATAGCATCGGCCACAATTCGGGTTTAGCGGGGCGGGCTGCTCTCGCTGATTTGACCCGGCGCGCGCAAGTGAGGGTGTCGCACGATTTCAGAATTGCATTCGGAATGATGAGAGGTGTGGAGCTTATGAAGCTGGGTTCATGGATGTCGCTAATCCTGGCGTCGGCGGGACTCCCGCTGTTTGCGCAGAACTTTGGAGAAATCACAGGCACGGTCACCGACTCGACCGGCGCAATTATTTCCGGCGCAGTTGTCACCACTGTCAACAGCTCAACTAACCAGACCAGAACCGCCGTCACGAACGAGACAGGCAACTATTCAGTGCCATTTCTGGTCCCCGGTCCTTACGACTTGCGCGTCGAGAGTTCCGGCTTCCGGGCAGCCACCCGCAGCGGCATCATCCTCCAGGTCGGCGCAACAGCCCGCATTAACTTCACCATGGAGGTCGGCGAAGTGACCCAGCAGATCGAGGTCACATCCGGAGCACCCCTGCTGGTCACTGAGAACACTGCTCTCGGAACGGTCGTGGAGAACAAGCGGATTGTCGAACTGCCATTGAACGGCCGCAACCCTCTCCAATTGATCGCGCTGAGCACGAACGTCACAGTGGAAGGCGGAGCGGGTGGCGGCGGCGGTTTGCAGGGCGGCGCTCGGGCGCAAGCTTCCTACTCCATCGCGGGCCAGCGGCTCGAGTTCAACCGCTACACGCTCGATGGAATGGAGAATACAGATCCCAACTTTAACTCCTACATCATCAATCCCTCAGTTGACGCGCTCCAGGAGTTCAAGGTCCAAAGTGGTGTCTACTCCGCCGAATTTGGGCGCGCCACTTCTCAAGTAAGTGCTACCACGAAGTCCGGCTCGAATCAGTTTCACGGCGCGCTGTTCGAGTTTCTGCGGAACTCCGCCATGGACGCGCGCCAATGGCAGCAGCATGAAGCCCAACAAAATCCCTTCCGCAGGAACCAGTTCGGCGCCACCGTTGGCGGCCCTGTCGTGCGGAACAGAATCTTCTTCCTTGCCAACTTCGAGCGCACCCTCGACCGCAAGACGAATCAATCCGTGGCTTCGGTCGCCACCGACAGGATGCGGGCGGGCGATTTCTCCGGCGCCGGCGTGAACCGTCTCATCTTCGATCCGCTCTCCCGTAGCTTCACAACGGACGCGGCGGGCGTGGAGCGGGCTGTTTCCGCGATGCCGTTCGCCGGCAACCGCATCCCGATGGACCGTTTCAATCCCGTTGCGGTGAGACTGCTGGAGTTCTTCCCTGCCCAGAATGTGCCTGGTGACTTCCTGCCCCGTAACTACATAACTAACGTGGCAAGGAAGCAGGATAGCGATCAACTGAACTTCCGCGCGGACTGGAACCAGAGCGCCAAGTCGAACTGGTTCGCCCGCTACAGTTGGGGCGACGAACTGGTGGAAGATCCGGCCGTGTTCCCGCAACTCGGTACAGTGACGGATACGACCGTCCGCCAGGCGCTGCTATCCAATACTTACCTCTTTTCCACATCGATTGTGAACGACGCACGCTTTGGCTGGAATAACTTTGAGAATGCCCGTGTGAACAATCTCGCTTTCAAGCGCGATGTCGCGAGCGAGCTCGGCGTCACTGGGCTGTTTGCGGCCAATCCGGCCTCCTACGGCGTTCCGGCGATCGCGGTGGGCCAGGGCGTCGCCGGTTGGGGTGGAGGCGATCCCTGGGTCGCTCTCAATCACACGTTCCAATTCGTCGACAACGTCTCGATGGTACGCGGACGGCACTCCATCAAGTTCGGCGGCGAGATCCGCCGCGACCGCTACAATAACTTCGGCAACCAAAAGGCCACCGGCGAGTTTATTTTCACCGGGCAGGCCACGTTCGATCCGGCCAATCGCAACGCCACAGGCTTCGGATTCGCCGACTTTCTATTGGGAGAGACGAACCAGTCCGCCCGCGCGCTCGCTTCCGCTAATGCGTTGCTCCGGGGCACTGCCTTCTACGCCTACATTCAGGACGACTGGAAGATCACTCCGCGGCTGACTCTCAATATCGGTTTGCGCTACGAGAATAATCGCCCATGGTACGACAAATACCGGGGCATCATGAACGTTCAGATGTTCGATCCCGGTGTGGGGCCCGACGGATTGCTGGCGGGCTCGCAAGTACCGATCTTGACGCGGCCGGGCTCCGGCGACTTCTATCAGGATCTCAACTTCCGTTTTCATGACGGCATTCCGACGCAGGCCGGCGACCAGTTCATGGGGCGCCCGTTAGTCAACCCGGATAACAATGACTTCGCCCCCCGCTTGGGCATCTCATGGAGCCCGAGCGACCGTTGGACTATTCGCACCGGCGTAGGTGTGTTTTATACCAAGGACACGGCGAACCCGGTTTTCGACATGGCCCGCAATCAGGCCGGCCGGGGCTTCATCAGCGCCAACATCGAACGGCCGAACGCCAACCTGAGCGACCCCTGGAGGAATCAGCGAGAGCAGTTTACCTGCACGGGCTGGTCGGGCACTTGCCTCGGGCCGTTCCAGGTGCTCGGCAACGTCGCGGGACGCCGCAGCCCGTACGTCCACCAGTGGCTGTTCAACGTCCAGCGCGAATTGACTCAGAATATGGTGCTGGAACTCGGCTATCAAGGCAACGCGGGTCATAAGCTGGAGCGCTTTCGAACCTACAATCAGGCGATCCTCAAAACCGGTCCGAACGACGCGCGCAGCGTGCAACAGCGTCGCCCTTGGCCGGCATTCGACCGCATCCAACAGGTCGACGGCAGCGTCAACTCTAACTACCATGCCTTCTCGACTAAGCTTCAGAAACGCTTCAGTGGTGGTCTGACTTATCTGGCCGGATTTACCTGGTCGAAGGCGATCGACAGCGGAAGTGCGATCCGCACCAACAGCGGCGATCGCCTCTGGCCCACGAACAGCTACGATCTGGCCGCCGAGCGGGGTCTTTCTCAGTTTCACGTCGGGCGCCGCCTGGTGATGTCCGCGCTGTACGAACTGCCTTTCGGCCCGGGTAAAGCTCTACTGAGCGGCCCCGGCGTTCTCGGAAAGATCGCGGGCGGATGGCAGGTTGGTGCCATTACGACTTTCTCCGACGGTGCGCCAGTCAACGTGGCCGCCATCGGCGATACATTTGCGGTGGGTGGTTTGGGCAATATACCGCACGCCACCGGCATTAGTCCGATACCGGATAACCGTACGTCCAATAGTTTCTGGAATGCCGCCGCGTTCGATACCACGAACCCAAACCTGAGCTATTTGCCGGGCAATTCGGGCAGAAACGTCCTCCTGCGTCCGGGCACGCGCAACGCCGACTTTTCGCTGTCCCGGAACATTCGGATTCGAGAGGGTCACTCCCTTCAATTCCGCTGGGAGTCGTTCAACGCTACGAATCATCCCAACTGGAACGCACCGGCCACCGACGCGCGTAACGTTAATACGTTTGGCGTTGTAACCACGGCCCGCACGATGCGAGAGATGCAGTTAGCCTTAAAGTACCTGTTTTAGTCAAACGGGCGTCCACCATTCACTAACGCTAGGAGATAAAAGAAGAATGATCCGATCGTCATTAATCGCAACTGCAATCGTCGTTGCTATGATGCCTGCCCTTGCGCAGAGCCAGAGCGCGCCAAAACCGAAGCGAATCAACCGCGCCATCGAACTGCTTGAGCAAGGCCAGCCGATTTATTACGCGGGCGGCCGCGGCGGCTACGAGGAAGGCAAGAAGATGGCCGCCACAAAGGCGGATTACATCAATTACGAGATGGAACATGGCGCCTTCGACATGACTGCGCTGCGCGACTTCATGCGCGGGTTGGTGGACGCCGGCCCGACGCGAACGGGCCACCGCACCCCAGCCGTCATCGTCACTTTGCCGGTTCTTGGCAAGGATCCTAACGTGATGCGCGCCAACACGTGGGTGGTTCAACAGGTGTTAGCCGCTGGTGTCCACGGCATACTCTTGTGCCATGCGGAGTCTCCCGAAGCGATCCGCCTCATGGTGGAAGCCGCCCGGTATCCGTTTGCTCCGGTGGCGCAGGGCCTCGACCAGGGATATCGCGGCAGCGGCAGTCAGGGGTTCGCATCTCAGATCTGGGGTCTCTCCCAGACGGAGTATATGTTGAAGGCCGATCCGTGGCCGCTCAACAAGCAAGGCGAGATCATGTTTGGCTTGAAGATCGAGAACCCGGTCGCGACGGAGTACGCTCCAAGGACGACGAGGGTCCCGGGAATCGCCTTCGCCGAATGGGGTCCTGGCGACCAGGCTTTCTACCTCATCGGAGCTCCCACTCCCGGCGGCGTGCGGGAACAGCACCCCAAAATGCAGGAAGCCCGCGCCAAGGTCTTCAAGGCGGTGAAGGAGGCCAATCTTGCCTTCCTGAACTCCTGCAATGAGAACAATGTCATCGACATGATCAAGGAAGGCGTCATGATCTGCACCGGCGGCGACGGTCCGGGCGCGGAGAAGGGCCGCCAGTTCACCAAACGGCAGGGACCATGGTAACCGGCGCGCCGGCGCGGGTTCTCGTCGCCGTTCTACTTCTGGGCGCGGGCATCGCGGATGCCCAGCAAGCCGGGGGCGCGGCCGGCTGGATCGATCTCTTCGATGGGAAGACGCTCCAGGGGTGGGAGGCCCGCCCGACCTCCGTTCCGGCGTCGAAGGGTGACTGGAAGGTGGAAGCAGGGGCACTGGTCTGCGGAGGCGCCACCCCGAGTTGGATTCACACCACGGAGACGTTCGGCGATTTCCGGCTCACCCTTGAGTTCCGGGGCGCTGAGAAAGTGAACAGCGGCGTGTTCCTGCGTTCGCGGAAGGAAGGACAACCACACATCACGGGCTACGAATTGCAGATCTGGGATTACCAGCCCGCGGGCTATAACACCGGCAGCTTGGTCGGGTCGCTGAAGGCGGAACCGGCGAAGATCGTGGCCGGCGATTGGAACACCTACGACATTGTTGCGCGGGGCGATCACTTTCGTATCGTCCTGAACGGCAAGACCCTCCTGGATGCCCGCGACCCGAAACACAGCTCGGGCGTGATCGGGTTCCAATGCCAGCGGGACAACCGCATCGAGTTCCGCAAAATTCGGCTGCAGCCAATCAAGAGGTGACGGGCAAGGGCTGCCTGTAACCGGACAATCTCTCTCTGCCCCGCCGCGGCGCGCACTGTGGTGGAATAAGGAAAATGTTTCAGAGCCAACGCAATCAGGAAGAGTACGACGTTGTCGTGGTGGGATCGGGCGCCGGGGGCGGCACGGCGGTGCAGGTTCTGACTCAGAAGGGGCTGAAGGTCGCCCTGCTTGAAGCCGGGCCGATGCTCAATGTCACGGCCGAGTTCAAGGAGCACAAGTGGCCCTACGAGTACGATCATCGCGGCGCCGAGGAAGGCGGCGCGGCGTACTTCGGCAAGGGGAAGCCGTTCGGGTTCTTTTCCACCACGAGCGGCGGCTGGCAGCTCGATGGCGAGCCGTACACCGTGGGCGAAGGAAGCCAGTTCCAGTGGTTCCGTTCGCGAATTCTCGGCGGGCGCACGAATCATTACGGGCGCATGTCGTTCCGCTTCGCCGATTACGATTTCAACCCGGCCGACCGCGACGGACTCGGTTTCAACTGGCCGATCCGCTACGAGGACATTGCTCCGTACTACGACAGGTCCGAGGAGTTCATCGGCGTCTGCGGAACGATGGAGAACGTGCCCTCGTGCCCGGATGGCAAGTTCCACGTTGCGCCTCCGCCGAAAGTCCACGAACTGCTCATCAAGAATGCGTGCGACAGACTCGGTATCATTTGCATCGCCAACCGCCGCGCGGTGATCACGAAGGCGTTGAACGGTCGGGCGCCGTGCCACTACTGCGGCCAGTGCGGCCGCGGGTGCATCACGGCGTCGGCCTATAGCTCGGCGCAGGTTCAGGTGTTTCCCGCGATGAAGACGGGCCGGCTCAAGGTCTTCGACCTGGCGATGGCGCGCGAGGTGCTCACGAATGGCGATGGGAAGGCGGCCGGGGTTCTTTACATCGACAAGCGCACACGGACGGAGAAAACCGTCCGGGCGAAGGCGGTGGTGTTGGCCGCCAGTGCCTGCGAATCGGTCCGCATCCTGCTTAACTCGAAGTCGAAGGAGTTTCCCAACGGTCTGGCGAACGGATCGGGGCTACTGGGGCGCTACCTGATGGACACGGTGGGCTTCGGGCTGTCGGGCTATGTGCCGGCGCTCGAGGGCATGCCGCACTACAATACCGACGGCTACGGCGGTGCGCATCTGTTCATGCCTTGGTGGCTGTGGGACAAGCACGACAAGCTGGACTTCCCGCGCGGGTATCACATCGAGATCGGCGGCGGATACGGAATGCCGGGGGTCGGCTCGTATCATGGCGCGGCGCGGCGCCACGGCTATGGCGCGGATATGAAGAAGAAGATCCGTGAGAGCTATGGAGCCTCGGTCGGGTTCGCGGGCCGCGGCGAGATGATCCCGAACATTCACTCCTACTGCGAACTCGACCCGTCGGTCGTGGACCAGTGGGGCATCCCGGTGCTGCGTTTCCACTTCAAGTGGACCGACTATGAGTGGAAACAGGCGCGCCACATGGAGAAGACGTTCGCCGAAATCATCGAGACGATGGGCGGGCGCGTGACGGGTTTGAGCGCGGCCGAGCGCGAGGGCGACGGTATCTCCGTGCCGGGCACCATCATTCACGAGGTGGGCGGCGCGCAGATGGGGACGACGGCACGGAACTCGGTGCTGAACGGTTACTGCCAGGCACATGAGATGAAAAACCTGTTCGTGATGGACGGCGCGAGTTTCGTGTCGAACCCGGACAAGAATCCGACGCTGACGATCAACGCTCTCGCGTGGCGCGGTTGTGACTACTTGGCGGAGGAGATGAGAAAAGGTAATGTCTAGGCTGATACCACTCGAAACGTTGAACCGCCGGGAATTGATCCGCGGGTTGGCGCTGGCCTTGACTTCGGCCGGCGTGCTGGATCTCGAAGCCGCGCAGCACGTTCACACCGAGACGAACGCCGAGAAAGACGCCAAGGGCGGTTATACGGTGAAGGCTTTCGAGCCGCACGAGTACAAGACGATCGCGCGTCTGGCCGAACTGATCGTTCCCGCCGATACAGTTTCCGGGAGCGCCGTGGACGCCGGCGCGCCGGAATTCATCGACACGCTCGCGAGCCAAAACCAGCAATTGGCGGACATCTTTCACGGCGGCTTGGCGTGGTTGGATGCCGAGATGCGGAAGCGCCACCGCCGGACTTTCGTCGAGGCGAGCGCCGCGCAGCAGACCGCCATGCTCGACCTGCTGGTCGCGGCCGAAAAGGTAGAGGCCGCTCGGCGGCGCGAGGAACTGGTGTACCGGCGTTCAGCCGACTATAGGGAGTTCAGCGGCTATACGGTGCGCCGGGCGGGCGAACTCGGTCCGGGCGTGCAGTTCTTCGATTGGATGCGCAAGATCGCGGTCGACGCGTTCTACACGAGCCCGATCGGGGTGAAAGATCTCGACTTCCGCGGCAACGGCGCATACTCGAAATACGAAGTGCCCCAGGAGTGCATCGACTACGCCATGAAGCGCAGCCCGTTCGCGTAGCGGGGCGGCTCTCCAGGACCGCGCCGGTCCCCCCGCGTCCGGCCAGCCACCATTCCGGCTGACTTGTTTGGGCGGAGTGTCTCCAGACCCACCGCTACGGCTGCTCCTCCTCGATTGCTTCCAACTCCGCCAGCGCTTCCATGTCTCTGGGACGGCCTGCTGCTCGCTTCGCCCGAATGAGTTGCGGAAGGCTGAGGCATAGGCAATGCGTCCCGAAAACCTGAAGCTCGATTGCATCCGGCGCAAGATCGTCGTAGGTTCCGCCGCCGGCTATCTCGCCAAGTAAATCGATGTCGCCAAGCGACGTTACCAACGTGAGGTTGAGCCCGCGCGTAAGAGTCGCACGGCCCCATACAAACGGCAGTTCTGGAGCGACGCCGCGCAGGTAAGGATTGTGGTCGGCCAGTGCGGCGATCAGCCGGTCGATGTTCTCCGGCGACCGCTGATAGACGATATCGAG
>CAYPUQ010000073.1:0-3702 GCA_964413655.1 uncultured Solibacteraceae bacterium
GACCCGAGTTCGTTGGTCATGGCCACCGAAACCGACGAAAGGACGTTCAGAATCGTTTGGTTTCCCGATAGTTGAAAAGTGACGGGAATACTCATCGAGAACTGGCCGCCGAAGTTTCGCGACGTTGCACTCTGGAACCACACAGACGCGACCTGCTGCACGTCGATCATGAACTGGGAGCTGGACATCTTGACACCCGGCGCGGGTGTCAATTCGAGGAGCCACGATTGCAAAGTGCGAGTGGTCGCGTAGCCGGTCACCCTGATCACGAAACTATTCGCCGTCTGACTCGCGATCTGACCGGAAATCAGGACCGGAGGCGCCGGAGCCACGTCGAACCGAAGCGGCTGCAGGTCGCTAGGATTCAGGTCTACGTTGCCGGCCTGAGTCGCGAACGATGGCCTCAATGTCATGGCACTCGCCACTGTTCCTGTTTGTAGGCCGATTCGTGTTCCCAGCGCTCCAAATTCGGCTTCCGTTGCACCCGCCCGAACGACAAATGAAACCGTTCGCCCGCCGGTTGCAAACTGCACGGCGGGATCGGGCGGCAATTCGCTGGATACGCCCAGCGTAAGGAAGCCGGCGATGGCGACGGGATGCGGACTCTCCAGGGTCAGGCTGATAGCTGGCTGAGACAGGGCGGGGACAGTTCCACTTAAGCCCGATATTGTGTAGGGCGGCAGTGGCGGCGGCTCCGTACCGGAACCGACCAGGGCGATGGATGTCGTATCAATCTGCAACGTTCCGTTGGAAAAGCCGAGGATAGCTGGTCCGAAGACGATGGTGATCCTTAAGGATTCGTCCGAAGCCAAGCGAAACGGTAGAGGGGGTGGAAAGGGGATTCTAAAAGGGCCGCCGGTTTGTCCAATACCGATGTTGGAGATCGTCGCTGGTTGTGTTCCTGTATTTCTTATATCGAGATCCACCTGTGAGACTTGACTGATGATGACAGGGCTGAAGATGACCGAGTTGTTGTCCGGACTTAGCGTGACGATGGTTCCGCCCGTTACGTAGGAAAATACCAAGCGCGGCCCCAACCCGGTTCCCGTCAGATTCACAATATCCGAGTTGACGATCAGCCTTCCAGTCAGTGCCCCTGGCGACACGGGAGTAAATGCAATAGTGAAGGTCACGCTGGCATCCGGAGCGAGGGCCTGCGGTAAGATCGGAGCGTTCACGATCTGGAAGCTCTGGCCGATCACGTTAAGCGAACTGATGGTTCCTGTCGCGTTTCCAGCATTCAAAACTCGAATAACCAGGCTGTTCGACTCCCCGACGGTCGTATCGGGAAACGGCAGCGTACCACCCGGGCCTTCGCTGACCGGCGGGTCCGCCTCGAGAATTTGATAAACAAAGCGTGACGCGCTGCCGTTCCCCTGCAGGCTGATCGTGACCGGCGCACCTCCCGCGAAGCCGATCGTAATCTCACCGACATCCTCGTCAACCTCCGTTGGCTGGTAGCGCACCAACACCTGAAGGTTCTGGCCGGGGCCCAACGTCAATGGCAGCAGCGGCAGGCCCGCGAGCCGGAAAGCGCTTCCCGCAATCGTGATGCTGGTGACGGCGCCAGGCCCGCTTCCGACGTTTGTCAAGTTGAGCGCTGCTTGGGCAATGCTGTTCACCAGGGTGGGAGGGAAGAGAATGGCGCCTCCGGGCTGCAGCGGAATCACGTTTTGGTCGGTCTGCAAGACGTAGCTCAACACGAGGGAAGGCGCGTTGCCCTGGAGGGTGAGGTTTATTGCATTTGTGACTGTCGTGGGGCCGGTGGCGCCGCTGGGCGGCAAGGTCTGCTGAAACGGAAAGCTGAGTTGCGCATTACTCTGCGCCGCACTCAGCGGGCGAAATTGGATTGTAAAGGTGAAACTCTCGCCAGGTTGCAGCGTCACCGGCAGGGACTGAGTAAACAGAACCTGGAATGCGGTAGAGCCGAACACAGTGGGAGCGTTGGAGAATGTGATCGGACCGCTTCCGGCATGAGTGGCCCTAACATCTGCTGTTTGGGTCTGGCCGATGGACGCCGAGAAGGCAAGCGTGGCGCCGTTAGGAATCGTTATGGCGCTGCCGGCCTGAGTAACCAGGAGCTGTAACGGAAATTGTTGCGCCGGCGCAAAGGCCGCCGTGGTCGTCATTAGAAGAACCGTTCGGGAGAGGACCTTGATATTCACTGTGTGGCCTCCTCCCTTGACTCGTCCGGCACTCCTGGAATGAACAGGACCGACGATCTCGCAAGGTTGCTCAGCGACCAAAGCGGATGCTGATTACTGATTCGCGAACCGAGTAGAAAGCTATGGCGGCCTAATGGTTCAATCACCGTCGGCGGCGCGCTAAGCGCGACGTTGTCCAGGACTTGACCGCTGGCGGCGTCAAGCACAAGCAGGGCTCGATCATCGCGCCCGGCAACGTACACGATCTCCCGGTGCGAAGCGTCGCGCGCGGACCGTACAGCGTACGGGTTCTCCAGGGCGTCAACCGGCCACTGTTCCACGGTGAAGTTCGTCAGGTCTAGTACCGAAAGCTGTTTCGGGTCCTCGCCTAACACATAAAGTGTCCGGTTATTATCGGCAAAGGCCAGCGAAATAGGCTTCACGGCGGACAAGACAGAAACAAGGTGCGTACCCTCGGTCCACCGGTAGACGCCGGGACGCTCTCCTGTGATGCCGATCGCAACTTGGCGGCCACGGAAGTCAACGGCGACGCCGGACAGCGACTCTATGTCGGCGGAGGATCCTGTTCTCGGAGCCTGCGGAAGGCCTTCGATCATGCGAATCCAGTTGTCCTTTAGAGAGTAGGTGACAGCAAGTGAGCCGTCTCCGGACCAGGCAATGCCGTCCGGGACCGGAAACGATTCCGAGATCGTCGTCATGGAAACTTGGCCGGAATCCAGACCAGTTACCAGCGCGCAGGCGCCGTCGTGGAAGGCGATGGCGTAGTTTCGGTGGGGCGCCACCGAACCATAGTCGAGCCCGTCGAGCAGAGCGTCGCCGAGTAGCGCGGAACCGAGCGAACCCGTCACCGCCCGCAGGCTGCGGGTGGGGGGATCGAACAGGAAACCCTCGACTGGTCCCTGGAGAGGTCCCTGCTGAGCAGTGAGGAAACCGAGCGAACCAAACAGACAAAGGTAGGGGGAGATGCATCGCACGACTTTACTGAGGGCCTCCTATCGTGGGAGTGCCCGGGGAAACTGTGATGGTCGGTGTGCGAGTGGCCAGAATGATCGCAGCGACTGTTCCAGCCCCGCCGGCAATCACGGCAATCTTGAACCATTTCGAAGACCACCATTTCTTCCGCGGCGGCCTTCCCTCATCGACAATTCGAGTCACGTTCGTCATGGAGATGACCGCCTCTCCGGCCTCGTTGCCCCGGGTGGCGGTGACACGAACATCGAAGCTGCCCAATTGGTCGTTTGCCATCCAACCTGTCGCCGCGGCTTGTCCGTCGGCGTTCGTCTTCATGGCCCGCGAATTCCTGCCATCGGAAAACGTGGCGCTGGGTCCATCCAATGGAAAGCGAAACACGACATCCGCGCCGTCCACCGGCCTAGCGTTCTGGTCGAGCACCTGAACCACCAACGGTGCCATGACCCTCCGCTCCAAGTCGTTCATTGCTGCTTGCCCTGTGAGCGGCACTACTCTGAGGCTCTGGACCGTGGGCAACGGCACCATCGGAGTGGATGGGGTTTGGGCGGGTTCCTGCCCATAGGCC
>CAYPUQ010000073.1:3802-18359 GCA_964413655.1 uncultured Solibacteraceae bacterium
AAGAACGTCATTCGGGAGCAAAGGAAAATCGATATCCTTCCCCTCAAACACCCGCTTTACGTCGATTTCGAACACAGCTCGCCGATTCGTGCCGAGGATGGGCCGGAGAACGACCACGCGATCCCGGTTCGCGGTGGGCGCGAATCCGCCCGCCTCGGTCAGCGCCTGGGCGATCGAGATCGACTCCCGCTCTTGCAGTTCAATGGCCGCGACCCGGCCGACCTCGCCGCTCACATAGACACGCTCCGCCCGCTCGACACTGATAATGTCGTAAGCCTGCAGCACGATGTCCTCGGCAGGGTTAATGTCTTGCGTCAGGCTCTGCAAACTGATTTCCGCAGTACTAGTCCGCTTCTCCGGATCGTAGACGGCATTCGGAAGCGGAAGCGGACCAGAATCGGCGCGTCGCGTAACCTTGATTCTCCGGCTTGCGTTCGGTTGAATCCCTCCGACGACAGCTAACATTTCGAGCAACGTGCGCCGTCCTTGTAGAGGATAGATTCCAGTCGAGTTAAACGCGCCCACGATGAAGATGGGTTCGCTCCGAAACTGGACCACCGTGATGCTCACCGTGGGCTGGATGATATACTCGCGCAGCCGCTTCTCAATCTCGCCTTCGAGAGCCTGGACTGTGATGCCGTCCGCCCTGACCCGGCCGGCAATCGGCAAGTTGATATAGCCCTCGGCGTCAACACGGAATGGCCGTTCGTTCAGTTGCTCTTCCTGCGGAACGCGCACCATGATCTGGTCGTTGGGCCCAAGGATGTAATCTGGGCGAATCGACATGGCTGGTTGCGCCGGAGGTACGGTGGCCCCCGGAACCTGTGCGGCGCGGCTTCCCTGAGGAAATGCAGTACCAGTCTGAGGAGTTTGGCCTTGCGCGAGAAGACTCAGCGCGCTCAGCAACCCAAGCACACGAGCGGTGCGATGGCGGGTCACCACATAGATCATTTTCTACAACACTCGCGCCGGGGCTCCACCGCCGGCGAAACCTGCTGAAAGAACCGATCGGCCGACGGGTCGAACCCAAGTTCGGTCTATTTCCGCGGCCACCGACCGCCGGAGCAGGTTGATCGAAACGACGAGCCGACAACGCCCCTTTGTCTCCTCCAGAATGCCTTCCAATCCGGCAAGCGGACCCCGTTCGATCAGCACGCTCTGGCCGCGCTCCAGGAAAGGCCAAGGGAACACCAACAAGCCCGAATTGACCATCGTCCGAACGTTCTCGATCTCCTGATCGGGTATGGGACAGGGTCCATTCCCAAATCCGACTATACCAACCACACCCGGCATCATCAGGATCGGCAAGCGATCCAGCGGGTTCAGCCGGCTGAAGACGTATCCGGGAAAGAGGAACTGGTCAATGATCTTCTTTCGGTCCGACCACTGGCGCTCCGCCTTCACCGACGGAGCAAACTCCGGATAGCCTTTATGTCGCAGATGTATGGCTGCGGTCTTTTCGTGGTTCGAACGAACCCGAACCGCAAACCAAGGGTAGTTCTCCTCCGGGCTCTGCCCATGCTGGTTCTCATGCATACAATCAAGACCCCGCATCGCGGCAATAGCCGTGTAGTCCGTTGCCATGCCTCAGGATGACAATTCCACCGGCGATTGTCAATGGGACGCCCCCGACGCTCCACCGGCACCGAAGGCACGACCCCAGCAGCCAGTTCTAAACGTTTTAGTACTATCGTTTATCCTTGGCCTGGCTCGGCCGCGCATGCCACCCACCGATTTTTCCTCCAGTTCTCTGCATTCTACCGCAAACCCGCTGTGCATGCTCAAATGGGACAGTCCCTCGAACTCCGAAAGCCTCTCAGGGGGGAAGGACAAAATTCGGCGGCAGCTCCGTTAATTTCGTAGCGACTTCAGAAAAAAGTGGACTAAGCCAGCGATTTTTCTGGTATACAGGAAACAGAAACGCTCACGAACGGGAGGCGATGATGCAGATTCCGCGTAAGTTCTCTATTTTTTTCCTGGTGTCCGTTCTCCCCGCCGTTTCGTACGGCCAAGCGGTCACCGCGACACTATTGGGAAACGTAACCGCACTTCCGGGGCGGTCATGCCGAACGCCTCCGTCACGGTGACCGAGGTCCGGACCGGCGTGACGCGAACCGCGCAAACCACCGGTCAGGGCATCTACACCGTTCCCTACCTCAACCCAGGCACGTACCGCCTCGAGATCGAGGCACCGGGCTTCAAGAGATTCGCGCGCGGAGGCATCGAACTGACCGTCGGAACCCCGGTTCGGGTCGATGCCGTATTGACGCCCGGTGAAGTGACCGAAACCATCGAGGTCACCGCGCAGTCACCGATCCTGAAAACCGACCGTGCCGACGTCTCCCAGACCTTCGACACGGAAACGATCCGCGAGTTGCCGCTCGCGAACCGTAACTATCAAGCGCTGGCCGGTCTGCTGCCCGGCGTCACGCCGCCGTCCATCGATTTCACTCAACTCGAAGATCCCCAGGGCACCACCTTTTTCCGCGCCAACGGGCAGGGGAATTCGGCCAACAACACGATGGTGGACGGCGTCGACAACACCAATCCGACGCTCGGCCTCACCGTCTATATCCCCCCCGCCGAATCGGTCCAGGAGGTTGCCGTTTCCACCAGCAACTACAGCGCCGAGTACGGCCGGGCCGGCGGCGCCGTCGTCAATGTCGTGACGCGCGGCGGAACGAACCAATTCCACGGCAGCCTCTTCGAGTTTCACCGCAACACGAACTTGCGCGCCCGCAACTTCTTTAACGTCGCGCCGCAGCCGAAACCGACGTTTATCCGGAACGAATTTGGCGCCAGCATCGGCGGCCCGATCAAGCGCGACAGGACCTTCTTTTTCGGGAGCTACCAGGGACGCTACCTGCGCCAGTCTGGCACCCAGACGACGAGCCTGCCGGTTGACGGTTGGATGGCAGGCGACTTCTCCGGCGTGCCCGGTCTGAATCTGTTCGACCCACAGTCCGGAACCGCCGACGGCCGAAATCGCGTACCCTTTCCCGAAAACCGGATTCCGCAACCGCGATTCCACTCAGTCAGCAGCGGCTTGCTGCCGCTCATTCCGCGCCCGAACGCCGGCACGAACTTCACCAACAATTTCATCGTCAACGTCCCCTTCAACTATGACGGCAACTCCTACGACGGGCGGGTGGACCACAACTTCAACGACCGGTCGAAGATCTATTTCAAGTTCAATTACGCCAAGTACGACGTACTGCAACGCGCCGCGCTCGGCGACACCATTGGGGAAGGAGCCGTCGCGGACAACTACACCGTCACCGGCATCGTCAACTTCAATTACGCGTTCAGCCCGACTTTTCTGACCGAAGCGCGCGCCGGCTACAACCGGTACTGGACCAATGTCAACGGCATCAATATCGACCGGCCGCTGTCGCAGGAACTTGGCATCCGGAATCCCAACCCGGACGACATTAGCTCGCAAGGTTTGGCCCGCATCCAGATCTCCGGCATGCAAGGGATTGGCGCACCCGTGTTTTATCCGTTGCGCAACGCCGACAATCTGTTCACCTGGGCCTCGAACTGGACGAAAATCTCCGGCCGCCACACGTTCAAATGGGGCGCGCAGATCCAACGCTTGCGGATGGACCGCTTCCAACCCCAGGGCCTGAACCTGGGCCCGCGGGGGCTCTTCAACTTCAACCCAGGCACTACCGCCCTGAACGGCGGGCCAGCGCTCGGACCCTTCGGAACGTTCGGCAACTCGTTCGCGGCCTTCCTCTTGGGAGCGGTCGATCGGACCAGCCGGACGTTCATGCCAATTACGCCGACCAACCGGCAAACGCAGGTGTTCACCTTCGTGCAGGATACGATTCAGCTCACTTCCCGGCTGACTCTAGAGGTGGGACTTCGGCACGAGTTGTTCACCACCGTCAAGCCCCGGTACGCGGGCGGGGCCTCGAACTACGACGTCGAGACCAACAGTCTGATCGTCGCCGGAATCGGGGATGTAGGCATGAGCACCAACGTCGATCTCGACCCCAACAACTTCGCGCCGCGCATAGGGATCACCTACCGCGCGTCGCCCAAGACGGTCTTTCGGACCGGCTACGGCCTCAGCTACTACGTCGGCCGCTTCGGCTTCACCGGTGGCACGCTGTCCACTCAGTTTCCGGTAATCTACAACGTCGAGAACGGGGTGCTCAACGACTTCGTGATCGATGGCTCGTTCGACACGTTACCAGTCGTGGATCTGATCGATATCCCCCCGAACGGAATCATCAGTCCCGCGCCGAACCAGGGTTTCTTCGTGATCCCGCGAAACAATCCGATTCCGTTCGTGCATAGCTACAATTTCACCGTCCAGCGCGAGTTGCCGTGGGGAATCGCGGTCGATGCCGGCTATGTCGGCAGCCAGGGACGCCAGCTTCCGCTCAACCAGCAACTGAACGCGGCTCTTCCCGGAACGGGACGCGACGGTCTCCCGTTCTTCGCTCGCTTCGGACGCACCGCCGGTGTTTCGCTTCGCGCGCCGGGCGTCAACAACAACTACAACTCGCTCCAACTCAATGCCACCAAACGGTTCTCCCACGGCCTGAGCTTCACCGCAGCTTACACGTTCGGTAAAGGGCTCGACGTGGGCAGCGATCAGGCCGGGTTCACCGTTCAGACAGACCGCCGGCGCAATTATGGCTTGGCGAACTTCGACCGCACCCACATGTTTGTGGCGAGCCACATCTGGGAGCTGCCGTTCGGCGCCAGCAAGCCGTACTTGCGCCACGGACCTGCCGCCTGGATCGCCGGAGGCTGGCAGGTGAACGGCATCTTCCGCGCCGTCACGGGCAATCCGATCTCCATCACCGCCGACGCCGGGCCCTGCAATTGCCCCGGCAACGGCAACTACGCCGATGTTGTGGGAGCGGCCCGCCGGATTGGCGATGTTGGCCCGGGCCAACTCTGGTTCGATACCTCGGCGTTCGCGGCGCCCGGGGCGAACCGTTTCGGCAACGCCGGGCGGAACATCGTGCGCGGTCCCGGATTCGTGAACTACGATTTCTCGGTCTTCCGGAACTTCGCTATCCGGGAGCAGATGAAGCTGGAGTTTCGTACGGAGTTCTATAACCTCACCAATACACCGCGGTTCGGCAATCCGGTCGGCAACGTGAACGCCGGCAACTTCGGCCAGGTGCTGAGCGCGGCGGGCGAGCGCGAGGTACAGTTCGCGCTCCGCTTCATTTTCTGACCAGTTCGTTCGAGCCGCCGTTCAATTCAAGGTGATGGCCCCGGACGTGCGTGTGCCGCGCCTCGGGTACAATCGCCAGAAGGCCATGGAGAGCGTCGGGCGGTACCAGATTCGCGGCGAGTTGGGACGCGGCGGCATGGGCGTGGTCTATCGCGCCTACGATCCGCAGTTGGACCGCGAGGTGGCGATCAAAGTCGTCAGTCTGCCGGCCGGCGTCAGCGGCGCGGAAGCCGAGACCTTCCGCAAGCGCCTGCTCCAAGAGGCGCGCACCGCCGGAATGCTCTCGCACGCCGGCATCGTGGCCATTCACGATGTTCTGGAGGCGGAGGGTCAACCGTGCATCGTCATGGAGTTCGTCCGCGGCGAAAGTCTGGACGATGTCCTGAAGCGCGAGGACCGCCTGTCCACCGAAAAGGCGTTCGCGGTAGTCCGCGACATTGCCGGTGCACTCGACTTCGCGCATCGCCACGACGTCGTCCACCGCGACGTCAAACCGGCCAACATCCTGATCGACACGCACGGGCACGTCAAGATCGCGGATTTCGGCATCGCCAAGCGGCTGAACTCCGAGATGACGCAGACCGCCACTGGCGCCACTGTAGGAACTTTCGCCTACATGTCGCCGGAGCAATTGCGCGGCGAGACGATCGACGGCCGGTCCGACCAGTTCTCGCTCGGCGTCATGGCTTACCAGATGCTCACTGGCCGCATGCCCTTCGCGGCCGGGACGTGGATGATGATCTCGCACAAAATCCTCCACGAGGAACCGGCGCCGCCGGGGAACGATGTTGCCGGCGGGACCGCCGCCGCACTGATGCGTGCGATGGCGAAGGATCGCGGCCAGCGATTCGCGACGTGCCGGGAGTTCGCCGAAGCCATGGGGGCGAGCGTTGGGGCGGTGGCCCCGGCGGCGCGATCCAACCGCACGGTTCTCGCGCTCATAGCCGCGGTACTGGCGATTCTGGCCGGATTCTGGATCTGGAGCGCGGGCCGCACCGGCGAACCGGCCGTCGCAACCGTGCCTGAACCAGCGAAGGCGCCTCTGTCCGCCCTGCCGCCGCCAGCCGCCGCGCCGCCCACATCCGCGGCTCCGGCCGTCATCACTGAGAGCGCGGCCATCGAAGGAGACCCCAGCCGCCTCGAAATCGGCGGCATCGTTGCGGAGTTCGCGGAGATTTCCGCCGGGCAGTTCATGATGGGGTCCGATCACCCGGCGGTGCCGGATCATGAAAGACCCGTTCACGTGGTGCGTATCAGCCGGCCGTTCTGGATCGGCACGATCGAGGTGACGGAAGGGTTGTGGGCGGCGGTGACAGGCGGCGCGCCTCCGCCGCAAGCCTGTCGCGACCTGCCGCGGAGCGGCGTAAGCTGGACCGACGCGCAGAGCTTCCTGAAGCGGCTGAACGCCCGCGGCGACGGCTTCCGGTACCGGCTGCCAACCGAGGCCGAATGGGAGTACGCCGCACGCGCCGGCCGCAACGACGACCTGTCGCGGGACGCCCATCTGCTGGCGTACTATCAGCAAGGAAACTCGAACAGCCCGATCGCGGTGGCGCAGTTGCGGCCCAACTTGTGGGGCCTCCACGACGTACTGGGTAACGTGTGGGAATGGGTCTCCGACTGGTACGCCGAAGACTACTACGCGAACTCGCCGCGACAGGACCCGCGTGGACCCGAAACGGGCGAATGCCGCGTTCTGCGGGGCGGTTCGTACAACACGCAAGCCATGATGCTGTCGGCCACCTACCGGATCTGCGCCGATCCGAACCAACGCGGCGAAGAGTTCGGCCTCCGTCTCGTTCGCGAGCGCTCGCGCTGACTCAGCGAAACCGGTCGAACACAGAGCCCTTGTTGAGCGGCGAGTCCGACGCGTTGAGCTTGAATAGCTTCGCGGAGTTGTCGTACAGCATCTTCCGTTTGTCGTTCTGTGGAACCTTCAACTCCTCCATGAATTGCAGATAGGACTCCATCGTGGAGATGGGCCAATCCGTGCCGAACAGCACGTTGTCCGGTTCCACGCCATAAAGCAGCATCTCGTGGAGCTGTTTTCGCATGTAGGCTTCGAACCGGTCGCTGAAGTTCCCAAGCACCAGCCCCGAGATGTCCGTGTAGACATTCGCGTTCTTGTAGACCACCTCCATGCAGTCGCGAATCCACGGATTGCCAATGTGACAAATCACGAAGTTCACGTCCGGGTGATCCACCGCCACTTCGTCGACATGGAGCGGGTGCGAGAACTTCACCTTGCCCTTCGGCGTGTAGGTGTCGCCGCTATGGATCATCACCGGGATCTGCATCTCGGCGGCCATTTCGTACATGGGTTCCAACTTGTCGTCATTCGGATAGAATGGCTCGTATCCGGGGTAGAGCTTCAATCCCTTTACGACGCCATCCTTAACGTAGTCGCGGAGTTCAACGAGTTGATCCGGACGGAAGTTCAGATAGCTGACGCCGGCGACCACATAAACGTTCTTCAGGTCGCGTGTCGCCTCGACGGCCCGCCGCGTGGAGGGCCGTCCGGGCACATCCTTATAGGAAGTGAGCACCAGCGCAAGGTCGATGCGGTTGCGCCGCATCGACAGTTGGAGCTTGTCCAGATTCTCCTGCAGCGCCTCCTGACCTTCGTTGTGATAGTTGTTGATGTGCGTGTGGCAGTCGATGATCACTGTGGGCTCTCCTTCACTTCTTCCACATCCGATCCAGAACATGTGCGGCCCATCGCCGCCCGCCGAATCCGAACGCCAGCGCCAACGCCAGGCAAAGCGCGCCGAAGGCGATCTGGAATGCCGAGATGAGAATTTGGCCGCCAATCGACAACTGTTCCAAAGCCACCGAGAAGACGAAGATCATCAGCGCGACCTGGGCCACCTGACTGATGAGGTCGGCACCCTGAACGCCCAGATTGTTCAGGTACGCAAACAGCGCGGTGCGGACGAAGCGCCCCAGCAGGCTGCCAAACAATAGAACCAGGACCGCCACGATGACGTTCGGAATATAGAGCACCACGTCGTTGAGCAATTGCGCCGCGGCTTGCAGACCGAGGCTGTTCAGCGCCGCCAGCATGACGGCGAATAGGACAATCCAGTAGATGAGGTTGGCAACGATGGTCACCGCCGTGTAGCGTACGCCGCCCTGGATGAGAAAGTCCTCGACGCCGGCGCGTTCGGCGAATTCGTCGAGACGCAGCATTTTCAGGAACCGGATAACAGCGCGGCGCAGCAGACGCGCGACGGCCCAGCCCAGCACGAGCAACAGGACAGCCGCCAACAACCGCGGCAGATAAACGGCAAGTTCGGTCGCGGAGTTCTTCAGGGATTCGAGCATGATCGTGATTGCATCCATCTTGCGATTGCCTCCTTGGTTTCGTTGATACCACACACCGCCCGGAAAACTTGGACAATGGGAAAAGGAGTTTCAGGTATGATATCCCGGCGTTCCCTTCTTACCTCGCTCGCGGCCGGACCGTTGGCGATCCCTCGTGGTGTAGTATCCGCAGCGGACTGGACGCCGCTGTTCGACGGACGGTCTATCGCCGGGTGGCGCGCTTCCGAAAACCCGGCCTCCTTCCGCGTTCGCGATGGAGTACTCACGGCCAGCGGACCACGGGCGCACCTGTTCTATGACGGTCCCATCCAAGACGCCAACTTCCGCAACTTCGAGTTCGAGTGCGAGGCACTCGCGCGTCCCGGCGCCAATTCGGGCGTGTTCTTCCACACGGCGTTTCAAGAGAAAGGCTGGCCCGAGCAAGGCTTCGAAGTGCAGATCTGCAACACGCACACCGGCGAAGGTGGCTACCGCGAACGCAAGAAAACCGGCTCACTATACGGCGTCCGCAACGTCTACAAGGCCTTCGCGGACGACGACAAGTGGTTTCCGATTCGGATTGCGGTTCGCGGCAAGCAGGTCGAGGTTCGGGTGAACGGCATGATGCTGGTGGATTACGTCGAGCCCACGCCGCCTATCCAGGCGCCGCGCACGCCGGGACGGGTGCTGGGCAGCGGAACGTTCGCGCTGCAATGCCACGATCCCGGCTCAACCGTCTCGTTCCGCAACATCCGCGTCCGGCCGCTGCCGGACGATGCACGGGCGACGGGCGAACCGCCGGTAGTGGACGACGTCTATCGCGACATCCTCCGGATGTCCGCGGAGAACGTTCCGGTCGTCGACTACCACGTTCACTTGAAGGGCGGCTGGGGCGTCGAGGACGCGCTCCGCGAGTCGCGGCGTCTCGGCATTCAGTACGGACTCGCCGTGAACTGCGGTAAGGGCTTTCCCGTCGAAACCGACGCCGGCGCACGCGACTTCATCGCCTCACTTCAGAGCAAGCCAGTCTTCGTCGCGATGCAGGCCGAGGGGCGCGAGTGGGCCGGGATGTTCTCGCCCGCGATCGTGGCGCAGTTCGACTACGTCTTCACGGACGCCATGACCTGGACCGACGAACGCGGCAAGCGGATGCGTCTCTGGATCCCGGGGGAGGTGGGCACGATCGAGGACCGGCAGGCGTTCATGGAGACGCTGGTCGACCGGACACTGGGGATTCTGCACCGGGAACCGGTGGACATTTGGGCCAACCCGAGTTTCCTGCCCGATTCCATCGCGGCGGCTTACGATGAGCTCTGGACGCGCGAGCGGATGGAGAAGGTGGTGGCGGCGCTCGCGAAGAACGATATCGCGATGGAGGTCAACAACCGCTACCGGATTCCGAGTGCGGCCTTCATCAAGCTGGCGAGGTCCGCCGGCGTGAAGTTCGCCTTCGGAACGAACAACTCCGACGCGAACATCGGACGCTGCGAGTATGGCATCGCGATGGCGAAGGAATGCGGTTTGCGGTGGCAGGATTTCTTCGTGCCCAAGTCCGACGGTGAGAAGCCCATTCAACGCCGCGGCTTTCGGAGTTAGCAACTTTCCGCCGCCCATTTGTCATATAGTCGTTTGAGTCATGACGTGGACACGGCGTCACTTTCTCTCGACGGCCGCGGCGCTCCCGTTCGCACGCCGCGCGGCGGGCCAGACCCGGCCGCCCAACATCGTCTACGTCCTCGCCGACGACCTCGGCTGGGGCGATCCCGGCTGCTATAACCCCGAGTCCGGCGTTCCCACCCCGCACGCCGACCGCCTCGCGAGACAGGGCGTTCGCTTCACCGATATGCACTCGCCATCGTCGGTCTGCACGCCCACCCGCTACGGCGTGCTCACCGGCCGCTACTGCTGGCGCAGCCGGTTGAAGGAAGGCGTTCTGTGGGGCTATTCGCCGAACCTGATCGAACCGGGTCGCACAACCGTGGCTTCCCTCTTGAAGTCCGCCGGTTATCATACGGCAGCGGTTGGGAAGTGGCATCTCGGCCTCGGTGACCGGGAAAAGACGGACTACTCGAAGCCGCTACGGCCCGGTCCGCTCGATCACGGCTTCCAATACTTCTTCGGCATCCCGGCGTCGCTCGACATGGACCCTTATGTGTACGTCGAGAACGACCGCGTCGCGGAGCCGCCGTCCGGCTACACCACCGGCTTGAAGAGCCCGCGCGGCGTGTTCTGGCGGCCGGGTCCGATTGCGCCCGGATTCGTTATCGACGAAGTGCTGCCAACCCTCGCGGACAAGGCCACGGGCTACCTCAAGCAGCGCGCAGCCGAACGCGACAAGCCCTTTTTTCTCTATTTCCCACTGACTGCGCCGCACACTCCGTGGGTGCCGCAGCAACCGTACTGGGGTAAGTCGAAAGCGGGGGACTACGGCGATTTCGTCGCCCAGGTGGATGCCGTGCTCGGGCAGGTGATGCAAACGCTCGAAGACAACGGGCTGGCAGACAATACGCTGCTGATCTTCACGAGCGACAACGGCGCCGACTGGAAACCGGGCGATCAGGAACGCTTCGCGCACCGCGCCAACGCGCACTGGCGCGGCATGAAGGCAGACATTTGGGAAGCGGGACACCGCGTGCCGTTCCTGGCCAGATGGCCCAGCCGCATTCAGCCCGGCTCGACCTCGCACGCGCTCGGCTGCCTCACCGACCTGGTGGCAACCGCGGCCGAAATCACCGGCCGCCAGCTCCCACGCGACGCCGGCGAGGACAGCTTCAGCCTGCTCCGCCACATGACCGGCTCCGGAAGCGCGCCTGCCCGCGAAGCCGTCGTCCATCACTCGATGGACGGCATGTTTTCGATCCGCCAGGGAGAATGGAAGCTGTGTCTGGGGCGAGGCTCCGGAGGCTTCTCCACGCCGCGCCGGATCGAGCCAGAAGCCGGCAAGGCGCCCGGTCAGCTCTATCACATCATCGGCGATCAGCGAGAAACCGAGAACCTCTACAACGAAAAGCCGGACGTCGTGAAACGGCTCACGGCGCTACTTGAAACGTACCGGAAGGAGGGGCACAGCCGGCCGCTATGATCAATCGGCGATCTTTTCTCGGCGCGCTCGGCACCGCTTCGCTTCCCCTGCCCGCGCAGCAGCGGAAGCCGAACATCATCGTCATTCTCGCCGACGACATGGGCTACGGCGACATTAGTTGCTACGGCCATCCCACAGTCCGCACACCGCATCTCGACGCGCTGGCGCGCGGCGGCGTCCGCTTCACCGACTTCCACTCGTCGGGGCCGGTGTGCTCACCGACGCGAGCGGGCCTGATGACGGGACGTTACCAGCAGCGGAGCGGGATCGCCGAGGTGCTGGTGGTTGCCGGCCCTCGCGACAAGGGACTCGGCGCGGACCAGGTGACCTTCGCGGACTGCCTGAAGAGGGCCGGCTACGCGACCGCCATCTTCGGTAAATGGCACCTCGGCTACAAGCCCGAGTTCAACCCCGTGCGGCGGGGTTTCGACCGCTTCCGCGGATTCATCAGCGGCAACGTCGACTACATCACGCACCTGAACCAGGCCGGCGAACACGACTGGTGGGACGGCGAGCGCAACGTGCCCGAGGAAGGCTACACGACAGACCTGATTGCCAAGCACGGCGCCGATTTCATCCGCAAGAACCGCGACCGGCCATTCTGTCTGTACCTGGCGCATGAAGCGCCGCATTACCCGTATCAGTTAGCCGATAGTCCGCCGGTGCGTCGCGCGGGCGTGAAGGCGCCCACGAACAATCCCGAGGACGCCCCCACCCGCTACCAGGGCATGGTCGAATCGCTCGACACCAGCGTCGGTCGCGTGATGGCGGCGGTTCGCGAAGCTGGCGTCGAGCGCGACACGTTCGTACTCTTCTTCTCCGACAACGGCGCGACGCCTCAGGGCTCGAACGGCGCGCTACGCGGCTTCAAGAGCAGCCTGTGGGAGGGCGGCCACCGCGTTCCTGGCATTGCGTATTGGCCCGGCCGCATCGAGGCGGGCCGCACCTGTTACGATCCAGCCACCTGCATCGACCTCTACCCCACCATTCTGGAAGCCGCCGGGGCCTCCGAGCCCGCCGGCTGGAAACTCGACGGAACAAGTCTGTTGCCGACGCTCACGCGGGACGCCCGGCTCCCCGATCGCACTCTTTTCTGGGGCTTCCGCGAACAGCAGGCCGTCCGCGAGGGACCGTGGAAACTCGCCGTCAACACACCGGGCCAAGAGGGCGGCCCCGGCCTCTACCATCTCGGAGAGGACTTCGCCGAGTCGCGCGACCTCGCCGGCAAAGACCCGGATCGAGTGCGTCGCATGATGGCGCGTTTGCGTGAGTGGGAGAAGGAAGCCGGCGCCTGAACGATCAGCCCCGCGGCGGCGGCAGAAACTTCTCCATCTCCGCCTTCCATTTCTGCGCTATGGTCGCCAGTTTGTCGAGCACGTTCGGATGAGTCCGGCGCAGATTCGTGGACTCGCCGGGGTCTCTTTCGAGGTCGGATAGAAACATGGCGTCTTCACCGTCCAGTGGTTTCCGGCCGTCGGGCCAACTCTCCGCCGTGAAGCCGTCGATAACGAGTTTCCATTTACCCTTGCGGACGGCGAGCTGTCCGCCCTGCATCCAGTAGATGGCTTCGTGCGGCGATTTCGCGCCGCCGCTGGCAACCGGTAGAATGTCGCGACCGTCGATAACGTAACCGTCCCGCAGCCGCGCACCGGCGGAGTTGCAGATCGTCGGCAACACATCCATCGTCATCACCACTTCGTGGGACGTCCTACCTGACGGAACCCGATCCGGCCAACTGATCATCCCCGGAACGTGCATGCCGCCGTCGAAGAGGCTGAACTTGAAGCCGCGATAGGGCTTGTTGCGGCCGGCTGTTGCCGGAGCGCCTTCGAGACCGGCGCGGGGTTCGGTGGTCGCGCCGTTATCGCCGACGAACATCACGCACGTGTTGTCGAGCAGGCCGTTCCGGCGCAGTTCCTCGCGGACCATGCCAATGCCATCGTCCACCGCCGAAACCATAGCTGCATAGATGCGACGCTCGAAGTCCATCTGCGGAAACCGCTCGACGTACTTGTCGGGCGCGTGCATAGGGTAATGCGGCGCGTTGTAGGCGAGGTAGAGAAAGAACGGATTCGAGCGGTTCTGGCGGATGAAGCCGACCGCTTCTTCGTTCAGGCGGCCGGTGAGATACTGGCCGTCCTCGAAGATTTCCGCGCGGTTGCGGAAGAGGTCGTGGTAGTTGGGCACACGCGGCTCACCCCAGTAAAAACGGTGCGAGTAGAAATCGACGCAGCCGGGATGGAAGCCATAGAAGTAATCGAAGCCCCGATCGTTCGGCGTGGCGTGCTTCCGGCTGCCGAGATGCCACTTGCCGACCAGGCCGCTCCGGTACCCCTGCTCCTTGAGCAGGCCGGGAATGGTGAGCTGATCGCTTTCAAGCGACGGGCCGTTGGTAGCGACGCCGGCGCGAGCGGGGTAGCGCCCGGTCATAAGGGTTGCACGTGCCGGCGCGCAGACCGGCGCGTTCGAGTACCAGTTCGTGAACTTCGTGCCCGCGGCCGCCAGCGCGTCGATGTTATGCGTCTTCATGTCGGCGGCACCGTAACAGCCTAGGTCGGTGCAGCCCAGATCGTCGAGCAGGATCACGATGTAGTTCGGCCGGCGCCGTGCCTGCGAGTGAATGGCTGGTGCGGCGGCGAGCGCGCCCGCGCTCGCCGCCAGGCTTCGTAGCAGAGTTCTTCGCTTCATCGTCAGAATAGGAGCCGCAGTGCAAACTGCAATTGCCGCATGGTGCGAGCCGTGCCGCCGATCTGGCCAAACGCCGGGGTGCCGACACCCGTACCTGGAATGCCGAAGTGCGGCCGGTTGAATCCGTTGAACGCTTCGGCGCGGAACTCCAATCGCGACCCCTCGTTGATCGGCACGGGGAAATTACGCTGGAGCGAGAAGTCGATATTGTTCGTGCCGGGTCCGACCAGAAAATTGCGTCCGGCGTTGCCATAGGTGAACTCGGCGGGAAAGACAAAAGCGTC
>CAYPUQ010000074.1:0-7500 GCA_964413655.1 uncultured Solibacteraceae bacterium
CTCGGCCAGATCGGCGACCGCCGTGCGCTTGCGGCCCTGGCGGACGCGGCCGCGACAGCGGAGGACCGCTTCGTGGAGCACGCCATTATCTATTCGCTTATCCAACTTGGCGACGCCAGCGGACTGTCGCGGATGTTTTCGCATGGCTCGCCGCTGGTCCGGAAGGCGGTGCTGATCGCGCTCGACCAGTTCCCCGGCAAGCGCCTGCGTCCGGCGCAAGTGATTCCGTTCTTTACGGCCGATCACGACCGTCTGCGCGAGGCGGCCCTGTGGGTGGCGGCCCGTCATCCGGAGTGGTCGCGTGACGTGGCAGCGGCCTTGCGTGCACGCCTCAACGAGCCGTCGCTATCGCCGGGCGAGGAGGCGGCGCTGGGGGACGCGCTCGCGGGCTTGTGCAGTGGTGAGGAGATCCAGAGACTGGTTGGCGGCGCGCTGGCCGATGCCGGCCTCGCAGCGTCGCGCCGCGGGTTTCTGCTGGCGGTGATGGAGCGGTGCGCGGTGACGGAGTATCCGGCGGCGTGGCTCGATGGCCTGCGGTTATCGCTCGACCACGCCGACCCGGCGGTGCGGCTGCGCGCGCTCGGGCTGATCCGCACCCGCGGGTTGACGGCGCTCGATGGCGATGTTTTGCGGCTTGCCGCCAGCGAGAACGCGCCGGCCGATGTCCGGGTGGCGGCCATGAGCACGGTGGCGGCGCGTACCGAGCCGTTTCCGGACAGTCCCTTCCGATTTCTGCTCGACCGTCTGCGGAACGACTCGGACGCCACCCTTCGCCTCGCCGTTGCCCATGTTTTCGCGCGGGCCCGGTTGAGCGATTCACAATTGCTGGAACTGGCGCGGACCCTGGAGGGCGCCGATCCACTGCTTCTCGCGCCGGTTCTCGGGGCGTTCCGCGATGTCCGCTCCCCCGAGGTGCGCACGGCCGCCGCACCGCTCGAAGCGCGGGTCGAGGAACAGCGGAGCGGCGTCGAGGAACGCCTTGCCCGGCTAGGCCACATTCTCGGTATGGCCGGCGACGAGGGACGCGGGCGCGAGCTATTCTTCGGCGCCAAGGCGGCGTGCTCCGGCTGCCACACGATCGGCCGCGACGGCGCGCAGGTGGGGCCCGATCTCACGGGTATCGGCGCGATCCGCTCGCCGCACGATCTGCTGGAGGCCATCGTGTTGCCCAGCGCCTCGTTCGTGCCCGGCCATGAGGCGTGGCGCGTCGAGACCCGCCGCGATATCTACAACGGCGTGCTCCGCGACCGCGCCCGCGACGCGGTGGTCCTGATCACTGGGCCGAACGACGAGATCTGGATTCCGCGCAAGGATATTCAAAAGATGGAGATATCCCCGGTTTCACTGATGCCCGACGGCTACGACGAGGTGCTGACGCCCCAAGAACTAGCCGACCTGGTGGTCTATCTCCGGAGCCAACGATGACGACTTCCGGACCCGTTACTCTACTAGATTCCGGCGGCCCGCGCGCCGTACAATTGTTTGCAGTAGCGCCGCGATGAATCAACTACTGTCCCTGATCCTGCTCATTCCGCTGCTCGGGTTCGTAGCCGTTCTTGCCATTCCGGGCGCCCATTCCAAGGCGGTCAAGCTGTGCGCCAACATCGCCGCCTTCGCCGGCTTTCTCGTCACTCTCCCGTTGATTTTCGGTTTCGACCGGACGAAGGACTTTCAGTTCACCGAACGCCTCGCCTGGATACCGGGCATCGGCGCGGAGTATCATCTTGCGATCGACGGGTACAGCCTGCTGCTGGTGGTGATGACGGCGCTGCTCGGGTTTCTCGCGATTTTAAGCAGTTGGCGCGCGATCGAGACGCGGCTGAAGGAGTATTACGCCTTCTTCCTCCTCCAGCAGGTGGGCATGCTCGGCGTGTTCATGGCGCGCGACTTCCTGCTGTTCTTCGTCTTTTGGGAACTGGTGCTCGTCCCGATGTACTTCATCATCGCCATCTGGGGCGGCGAGCGGCGGACATACGCGGCCATCAAGTTCGTCATCTACACGGTGATCGGCTCGGTGCTGATGTTCATCGGTATCCTGACGATCTACAGCTACCATCACACTCAGACCGGCGAACTGACCTTTAACGTCGACGCGCTGCTGGCGACATCGCTGCCGCTGGGCATGGCGTGGTGGGTCTTCTGGGCGTTCTTCCTCGGCTTCGCGATCAAGGTGCCGATGTTCCCGTTCCATACGTGGCTGCCCGACGCCCACGTGGAAGCGCCCACCGCGGGGTCGGTGATCCTGGCCAGCGTACTCCTGAAGATGGGGACTTACGGATTCCTGCGCTTCTCGCTGCCGCTGCTGCCCGAAACGGCGAAGGATCCGCAAGTTGTGAGCATCATGGCATTCCTGTCGATCGTCGCGATCGTGTACGGCGCGCTGGTGTGCCTGATGCAGAAGGACATGAAGAAGCTGATCGCCTACTCGTCGGTGAGCCACATGGGCTTCTGCATGCTCGGGATTTTCGCGCTCAATCCCGCGGGCATCGCGGGCAGCATCCTCCAACAGATCAATCACGGCATCTCGACCGGCATGCTCTTTCTTATCGTCGGCATCGTTTACGAGCGGCGGCACACGCGTCTGATCGCCGAGTATGGCGGCTTGCTGCGCGTGATGCCGATCTTCACCTTCGTATTCCTGATCGCCGCGCTGAGTTCGATGGGTATGCCGCCGCTGAATGGGTTCATCGGCGAGATCACGATTCTGCAGGGCGTGTACGAGATGTCGTTCTGGTGGGCGTTCTGGGGTGCCGCCGGTATCCTGCTCGGCGCCGCCTATCTCATGTGGCTGTTCCAGCGCACCATGCTTGGCGACCTGGGTGAGCGGAATAAGATGCTGCCCGATCTGAGCTGGCGCGAGATCACGGTCTTCGCGCCGCTGCTGGTGTGGGCGGTTTGGATCGGCATCTATCCGCGTCCCTACTTCGACATCATGGAGCGGCCGGTGGCCCAGATTGTCGAGCGCGTCCGCCCCGGCTACTACGCGCAGCGCGGATTACGGAACCCGCTCGAGGCGGCGGTCAGTCCGGTTGCTTCGGCGGACCGATCTGCACCAGTTCGGCCGGCGTCTCTGGCGGAACCGGCACGCGTTTCGGCGGATTGAGCAGGCGCTTGGGCAGTTTCGCGAAGTAGGTGAGCCGCTCGATCAACGGGAGCAGTCTCCGTACAGTCCCGCCGTGGAAGACGAGGCTGCCGGCCACCAGGACCGGGTGCGGAATCGTGGTGCAGCAGCGCGAACAGATGCCGATTTCGCCGGCACGGCCGGTAGCGTGCAGCCGCCGCATGCGCCGCATCTCGCCGGAGTTCCAAATGCGGTCGAGGGTCTGCTCGCCGATGTTGCCCATAGGCTGTCCTTCGAGCATGTAGCTTTGGCAGCAAGGGTAGACATCGCCGTTCCACTTCACGTACATCGGGCCGCGCCAAAGGTAGTGGCACGGATGCTGCCAGTCGGCGGCGGCGTGGCCGGCGTCGGGCCGCATAAGGTTCGTCTCGTCTTCCTTGATGCGGACCTGGTCCACGCCGGGCACGGCGCTCCAGAATCGCATGAAGTCGTCCACCTCGCCGGCGTTGCCCTCCATCCGCACCATCTGCACGACAACCTGCGGACCCCGGCCGCGCTCGTGCTTCATGCGGGCGAAGCGGACGAAGTTGTCGCGGACCTTTTCGAACTTCGCGCCTTTTCGATAGTATTCGAAACTCTCCTTGGTGGCGCCGTCGAAGCTGAGCGTGATGTGGGCGAGCGTGGAGTCGAGGATTTTGCTGGACAACTCCTCGGTCAGGAACGTGCCGTTGGTCGAAAGTAGCGTGTGGATATTGTGCCGCTCGCAGTATTCGATGCGGTCGAAGATCTTCTTGTCCATGAACGGCTCGCCGAGTCCGATGAGCATCATGTGCTCGGCGGAGCGGCCGCTTTCGCGGACCAGGCGCTCGAAAACTTCTCCGGTCATGTCCTCCTTCGGCTGTTTGAAGGTCTCGCGGGGACACATCGGGCAGTAGAGATTACACTTGGCAGTAGTCTCGACGATGAACTCCACCGGTAGAGCGTTCATCGACTCTTTCCGGCGGAGGTAGGCCCAAAGGAGCTTGGCGCGATTCCAGGCGCGCATGTACCTTTTATTCTAACCGCCGGCCGGCGCCGGACATCCGAGTATCCAGTGAAGGAACGCGTTCGCCAGTTGAATGACCATCCCGTTCGCCCGGGCGCCCGGTATGTCCTTTACTGGTCGCAGATGAACCGCCGGGCCACGTACAACCACGCACTGGAGTTCGCCATTGGGCTGGCGAACGAATTGAACCTCCCGGTGCTGTGCTACGAAGGGCTGACCTGCGGTTACGCTTACGCGTCGGACCGCTTTCACACCTTTCTGCTCGAGGGCGTCCCCGATAGCGCGGCGGCGTTCCGGGCCCGCGGCATCGGCTACGTGTTCTACTTGCGCCGGCGGCGGCCGGACGCGAACGACGTTTTGTACCGGCTGGCGGCGGACGCCGCCGCGGTGGTCACCGACGACTACCCTACGTTCATCGCGGCGCGGCACAACGCCTCGGTGCCGGAGCGAATCGGTGTTCCGTACTATGCCGTCGAATCCAGTTGCGTGGTGCCGATGAGCCTGATCGAGAAGAAGCAATACGGCGCATACACGATCCGGCCGAGGATCAAGAAACTGCTGCCGGATTATCTGCGGCCGTTCGAGCCGGTGAAACTGAAGCGGCGATGGGCCGGGCCGGCCGCGGAGTTTCACACCGAAGTGACGGCAGATGCAATCGCGGCGCTGGTGGCTTCGTGCCAGATCGACCACTCAGTGAAGCCATCCGTGACGTGGCGCGGCGGGGCCGGCGAGGCCGCGCGGCATCTCGACTTCTTCGTGACGAGGAACCTGGCGCGATATGCTCGCCACCGAAGCGACCCTTCAGCGCACGCAACGTCGAATCTGAGTCCGTATCTCCATTTCGGCCATATCTCGGCTCTCGAGATCGCGCTGCGCGTGCGAGAGCATGCCGAAGAGCACAAGTTGATCGCCGAGGAGTTTCTGGAGGAACTCATCGTGCGCCGCGAACTCGCTTTCAACCACGCGCTGTATGCCCGGCAAGTGGACACGCTCGACGAGATTCCAGCGTGGGCCCGCGAAACGTTGCGCAAGCACGCCTCACACGGAGAACGCCCGTACACGTATACGCGCGAGGAGTTCGAGCAGGCGCGGACGCACGATCCACTTTGGAATGCGACGCAACAGGAGATGCTGCTGCGCGGCAAGATCCACGGCTATTACCGCATGTACTGGGGCAAGAAGGTCATCGAGTGGTCGGCCACGCACGAAGAGGCGCTGGAGACGATGGTGTACCTCCACGACCGCTACGCGCTTGACGGCCGCGACCCGAACACGTATACAAACATTCTCTGGTGTTTCGGTCTGCACGACCGGCCGTGGCAGGAACGTCCGGTGTTCGGCTTGGTTCGCTATATGTCGTTCGACGGCATGAGGCGCAAGACC
Organism: uncultured Solibacteraceae bacterium; assembly: GCA_964413655.1. Taxonomy (GTDB): domain Bacteria; phylum Acidobacteriota; class Terriglobia; order Bryobacterales; family Bryobacteraceae; genus CAYPUQ01. The sequence goes on from CAYPUQ010000074.1 coordinate 5,490, forward strand.
AACGTGGACGCCTATCTGCGGGAGATCGACCATCTAAAGCTCACGGGGAACGATCCCTATCGTCTACAATGAGGCGGACCATGCGAATTGTCGTCACCGGCGCCACTGGACTCATCGGCCGCCGTCTTGTGGAACGGCTGCTCGCTACCCACGACGTGCAGACGCTGGCGCGTTCGCCTCGAAAGGGGGTGCCGGCATCGGCCGGGTTCTCCGTTTGGGATTTCCAGCAACCCGCGCCTGTTGACGTGCTGAACGGCGCCGCCGCGGTGATCCACCTGGCGGGCGAGCCAGTGGCGCAGCGGTGGACGGCGGATGTGAAGCGGCGCATCCGGAGCAGCCGGGTGGACGGCACGCGTCTGCTGGTGGAGTCGCTTGGGCAGGCCGAGCCGCGGCCGGCGGCTCTGGTGTGCGCGTCGGCGATCGGCTATTACGGGGATCGCGGCGAAGAGTCGCTGATCGAGTCCGCGCCGCCGGGCGAGGGTTACCTTCCGGAAGTGTGCGTCAAGTGGGAGCGCGAGGCGTTTAAGGCGGAAGCCCTTGGCATACGGGTGGTGTGCGTGCGGACCGGAGTGGTGCTGACGCCGCAAGGCGGGGCGCTGCAGAAGATGCTGCCGGCGTTTCGCGCCGGGGTTGGTGGGCCGATCGGTTCGGGGCGGCAGTGGATGGCGTGGATTCACCTGCTCGACGTCGTGCGGCTACTGCAGTGGGCGGCGGAAACGCCGGAGGCGAGCGGTCCAGTGAACGCCGTGGCGCCGAACCCGGTGCGGAATGGCGATTTCGCGCGGACACTCGGCGGGGTGCTGCGACGCCCGGCGCTGCTGCCGGTGCCGGAGTTCGCGGTGCGGCTGTTGTTTGGCGAGATGTCGAGCATCGTGCTGGGGAGCCAGCGCGCGCTGCCCGCGGCGGCGGAGAAGGCGGGGTTTACGTTCGATTTCCCGAACCTGGAGCCGGCGTTGCGGAATTTGCTCGATTGAGGGGCGGGTACTCGCGCTCAACACCGAACCAGGAATGGTGTGCTCGATGACGCATCCCGATATGCCTGGCGGCTTGGGCGAGTTCCGCTGTGGGTAGACAGAATGCTCTCATCGAATGGAATCAGTAAGTTTCAAACAGCCGCAACGCCCACGTTACGGGGTGTTACAACGGTCGATTCATGTTCGATTTGCTACTGGCACTGGCGGCAGCTGGCCGGGTCTTTTTCTGTAGCCGCGCGGATACAGCGCTCGAAGTCCTCGCGCTTCGCCAGCAGGTCGCCATGCTCAAACGGAAACATCCGCGCCCCGCACTGAACCGCCTTGATCGCGTGTTGTGGATGTGGCTCCGGCAGTTTTGGCCGCGGTGGACGGACGCTCCAATCATCGTAAAGCTCGAGACCGTCATCGGCTGGCATCGCGCGGGGTTCCGCCATTACTGGCGCTGGCGGTCCCGGCCCCGTTGCGGTCGGCCCAAAGCGGCAGAAGAGATCAGGACCGTCATCCGCCGCATGGCAGGTGAAAATGCCGGCTGGGGAGCACCGAAGATCCACGGCGAACTGCTGAAGCTCGGGTTCGTGATCTCAGAACGGACGGTCGCCAGATACCTGCGACGGCTTCGACGGCGCGGTGATCCCGGCACGGTGGCGTACCTTGCTGGCAAATCATCGCGAGGCGATCGTTGCCATAGACTTCTTCACCGTGCCGCCACTGACGTTTCGACTCCTGTATTGCTTCTTCGTTGTCGAACACGGTCGTCGCCGGATTTTGCACTTCAATGTGACATCGAATCCAACGTCCGGGTGGGTCGTGCAGCAGCTTCCGGGAGGCATTCGCGGACGTGGGTCCGTATCGCCACGTGATTCTCGACCGCGACTCCAAATTCGATGCCGACGTGACTCAGTTTCTGAAATCAACAGGCCTGACGCCGAAGCGCACCAGCGTGCAAGCTCCCTTGCACAACGAAATCGCGGAACGCTGGATCGGAAGCTGCCGCCGGGAGCTTCTCGACCATTTGATTGCACTGAATGAAAGCCATC
>CAYPUQ010000074.1:7600-18347 GCA_964413655.1 uncultured Solibacteraceae bacterium
CGTGACTTGGGACAACGTTTTGGCTACACACACCCGGCTGATACCCGGTCGGCTACAGCATCGAAGCGAACATCGTCGCCAGTCCCAAGAAGCTCAGGAATCCGGCTATGTCGGTAACCGTCGTCAACACGATGGACGACGACTGCGCCGGGTCTTGCCCCATCGCGGTGAGCATCATCGGGATCGCCGCACCCGCAATGCCGGCCATCATCATCGAGATCACCATTGCCAGCCCGATCACCAGAGTCAGACCGCCGGACCCGCTCCACACGTACACGCCCAGACACGTCAACGCCGCAATGGCGACGCCGTTCAACGCCGCCACGCGCAGCTCCTTGAACGCCACCGGCAGCCAGTGCCGCAGCCGGACTTCGCGCAACGCCAGGCCGCGCATCGTCACCGCCAACGCCTGGGCTCCCGTATTCCCCGACTGCCCGGCGACCACAGGAAGGAGCACGGCCAGTGCCGTGAACTTCGCGATCGTGCCTTCGAAAATCCCCACAACCGCGGCCGCCAGGAACGCAGTCGCCAGATTGATGTTTAACCATGGCAGCCGCTTTCTGACAGCGAAGCTGACAGGCGACAGCACACGCTCCTCCTTGCTTGCGCCGACCATGGTTTGAATATCGACGCTGGCTTCCTCTTTCACCGCAGCGACCAGCGCGCTGTGCCGGATAATCCCCAACAGACGCCCGTCCACATCGACTACCGGAACGCTGGATAGCTTGAACTGTCCCATGGTTTCCACGACTTCCTCGCGCGACGTCGTGGCTCGGACCGCGGCGGCGACCGGCTGGGCGAGCGACTCGAGCGAATCCGCAGGCGACGCGCCCGCGAGGTCTTGTAACGGAGCCAACCCCGACAGTCGCCCGCTATCGCCCACCAGGTACACGTCCGTGATCCTTCGGTCGCGTGCGCTGCGCAAGCGGGCCAGTACCTGACGAACGGTTGCCTCCCGGCGAAACGTGGTCACGCGTGGGTCCATCAAAGCGCCGGCGGTGCCGGCAGGATAGGAGACGAGGCTTTCCAGTTCGTTCGCAGCCTGGGGCTTCAGCAGCATCAGGCGCTCTCGCCGCACCTCACCATCGAGGCGCGCCAGCAGCGGCGCCGCGCGCGCCGGGTCCATCGATTCGAGCATCTTGGCGACATGGTGGGCATCCGCGTTCGCGATTACATCGACGGCCGTGTCCGGCGTGAGCCTTTCCAGGACGGCCGTGGCGACCTTCGCCGGCGCGCCTTCCAAGAGCCGGACGACCTCGCGAACAGGGAGTCCCTCCATGCTCGCCGCGGCCTCCTCAGGGTACACACGAAGGTAGTTGTGCAGCACGACCTGCCTGGCGCGCAACGCGATTTCAGCGGGCATGGTCTCGTCCTCCAGTGGCGGCGTCCGGCGGAACTGCGCCGGCAAGTCCCCGCAAGATGCCTCCGATGCCGATCCAGTAGAGCTCGGCCAGCGACAGCATGGCGCCGCTCGCGCCTTGCAGCGCCATGGCCCCGATGCGCATCCTTCGTACTGCGCGATGGCGAATCGCACCGACGAATACGCCGCGCTCGTCAACCACCGGCAGCGCGTCGTATTCCTGCCATCCGGGATGCGCTTCGACGGTGGCGACATCGGTGTCGGCCCGGACCTTCGCCAGGTCGCCATGCATAACGTCCGCCAGGGTGTCCGACGCGGCGGCCAGCAGCAGCTCTCTGAGGTCGAGAACGCCGGCCAGCCTGTGGCTGCGGTCGGTTACGTAGAGGTAGAAGTAGACATGACGAGCGCGGCGGCGGGTCCGCGACAGCGCCTCGCCGACCGTGAGGTCTTCCGGAAGAACCAGTACGAGTGGATCCATAAGTGCGCCAGCGGTCCCCTCGGGGTAGCGCAGCATCACGCGAAGGTGCTCGCGCAATTCGTCCGGCAGCGCAGCGATCAACGAGTCGCGAACGTCCGGTTCAACTCGCCGCAGCAGCGAGGATGCGTCCTGGACCGGAAAGGTCGCAAACAACGAGGCTGCCGCTTTGGCTTCCATGGCCGCGATTGTGGCCGCAGCAGCGAACGGAGACATCCGGCGCAGCACTTCGCCGCCCGCTTCCGGCGGAATCTCCGCAAGCAGCGCCGCGCCGTCCTCAGACGGGAGACGTTCAACGACTCGCGCGGCGTCGGACGGATGCGCTCGCATGAACGACGAGATCAGAGTGCGCTCGGAGTCCATGTCAGGCTTCTCCTGTCAGCAGCACGGACGTCTCCTCGCTGAATTTCCTCGCAGGCACGAACACTCGACCCTCGGCGGTCTTCAGGACCACGCTGGTTGCCGCAATCTCCACGATGCGCCCCTCCAGACCGGCAATCCGGACTTGCTGGCCGAGACGATAGGCCTTGGCCAGGTAGTGGCAGGCGATGATATTGCTCACTGCGTCCCCACAGCCCAACCCGAATGCCAGCGCTGCGCCGCCCAGAGTGGCTGCCAGGATGATTGTCAATGTCGCCACAAGGAATGTGCTGTTGATCCCCACCTGGTCGATGGCGATCACGACCGCGACCAGAAGAATCGTAAGTTGCGCCGCTCGGCCGAGCGCATTCGCGTACGCCACGCTCAGCGACGCTGCCGCGGTTGACACGGCGCCGTAGGCAAGATTTCCGGCGAAGTACCCGGCCAACACGATCAGAATCGCCGCGAAGACCTGAGGCACGTAGTACACGAGGCGCCCGACCAGGTTGGTTACCGCAGGCAGGCCAAGGACCTCGACAGCAGTCGCCACGGCGAAGACGATCACGGTCCAAAATACGGCCGCGCCGATTACGGCGGGCACGGTCTTGCTCACGCCCACCCGGTCCAGAGCGCCGGACGCTGTCGCGGTTCGCAGCAAACGTGTGAGGCTCGTGGTCACCACGAGCCCTGTCCAGCGCCGCAGGACGCTGGCCAGCAGCCATCCTCCGATGAGCAACGCGATGGCGCCGACGAGGTTCGGCAAATAGCCACCTACCTTTTGAAGCGCTTCGGAAAGCGCCTCGTTCCAGCCGGCAGCCCACTTCGAGTAATCCATACAATAACCTCCTCATCCGGTAGTCTATTGCAGCGAACCTCGGAAGAGGAGGCAGGACTTTCCGCAGGACTCCTAGCAAGGCGGCTTAGTTTCGAAGTCGCGCCAACTATCCGGGGGGCCTGTTGCGCGAGTTGGCAGGATACCGTTCCGTTCGGCATGGACACTGACGCGCCCGTTGAGCGCGCGGCCGGTACGGCGTTTCTCATGCTTCGACTTGCCGATGCGAAGGGCGCCCAACTCTCCCGGCTGGGCGAGCACGCGATGCAGGACATCGTGAACCAGGGCATGAGCGGGTGGGTGTGGTCGGCTCCGGGTGAGCGCGCGCAGCAATTGCTCACGAACCCGGTGTGGATTGTCGTTAACATGCTGCTCCGTGCGCGCGGGCTCCGGTTCGCCGACGCCGCGACGGCAGAGCACTACTTCGACGTGGATGCCGCGATCGCCGCGCCGTCGATCTGCGATGAGCAGGTGGACAAGCTGGTCGGGACCGGTACCGAGACCCAGTTCCGGGGATTTTTCAGGAGGAGAAACAGCTCCGGGACTGGATTCAGGAAGTGTTGATGAACTGCCCCGGCTATTACACGTTTGCCTTCGGCAGGCTGAAGGTCGGCATCCGGGTCAACTCTTTCGACGTCGTGACGTTCACAGCCGGCAACATCCTTTTTCAGAGCCTCCAGCTCCAGCCGCTCAAGCCGGCTTTCAATCACCTGCCGGCGAAACTTCGCGGACGAGGAGTTCGAGTTCGTCAACAATTCCACTACGGTCTACGACATCGATCATGCGAATCTGATCGGCGGGGCCACGTCGCCGCTATTTCTGAAATCGGATCTGAACCTCTCCGGGAGTTCCACCAAGTCGCATGCAGGCCGGATGGTCGGCGTGCGGCTCCGTGAGGAACTCGGCGGGATCACGACTGCCCACTGGAAGGCCGCTCGCCAGATATAGTTTCGGACCACCGTAGCCACTCTATCCCTGCCAGAGTTCGTGGACCGGGCCGTAGCGGTCCTGGCTGGCGGCAAAGGGGACGTATTCGAAACCGCGGCCGGCGGGATCGTCGTAGCGGACGGTGGTCCAGTCGATGCCGAGCGCCGAATACAAGGTCGCTTCCACGTCTTCGGTTCGAATGTCGCGCGCGCGGCTCCAGCCGGTTTCGACCGTGAATCGGCCGTCCTCATCGGTGGCGCCGATCGCCTTCGGTCCCCGAATGCCAGCTCCGGCGAAAAGGATCGATTGCTGGAGGAAGTGGTCGCGACCGCCCTGGCTGTTCGTTGCGCCAACGGTACGTCCAAATTCGCCCATTGCGACGACCAACGTCTCATCCAGCAATCCGTCCGCCTTCAGGTCCGCCAGCAGGGCGCCGAGTCCGTTGTCGAACTGGCGGATTAGGGCGTTCTGGTTGTTCGGGTTGAAGGCTGCACCATAAATGTTGGAGTGGTTGTCCCAGCCGCCGATGGTGATTTGAACGAACCGGGTTCCGAGCCGCGAGCGGATGAGGTTGCGCGCGGTGATGCAGGCGTTGGCGAAGGCCGTATTGCCATAGCGGGCGCGCTCGTCCGCGTTGAAGCGAAAGACCGCTTCCACGTCCGCGTTGTACATCAGCCGCCGTGCGCTGGCGTTGAAGGCGGCCATCTCGGCCGGCGCGGGGCCAAGCTGAGCCAGTTCCAACTCCTCGGCGTCGAGCCGCAGCATGAGATCGTAGCGCCGCGCAAAAACTTCGGGGCCGTCGCGATGCGCCGTATTGCCCAAACCCTGGCCATTCGGCGTGACGAAGAACGGCGCGTGCTCCGGTTCGAGAAAACCGTTCGCCGGACCGCTGCCAGTATTCAGCGAGACGAAGGCCGGCAGGACGCGGTCCGGCGTCTGCGGCGCCATTTCGAGCGAGACCACCGAGCCGATATGCGGCGCGATGCGCGCCATGGCCGCGGTAGGGTTCCGCCCGATCTGGAGCCAGATCTGAGCAAGCTGGTGGACGGCAGCCCATGCGCGAACCGAGCGCATTAGCGCGATGTGGTCGAGGTGCTCGGCGGTGCGCGGAAGAATGCCGCGCGGAAACAGCAAGCCGTTGTAGCTTTCGGGTTCGAAGCCGGCCGGTGTCCACGGGCCGGTTTTCAGATCGAACGTGTCTACATGGCTCGGACCGCCATTCATCATGATGAAGATGCAGTTGCGCGCTTTGCCAATGGGGGTCGCGGCGGCGCGCGCGACCGTCTCCAGCGGCCGGACGGGCAGCAGGAAATATCCGCCCACCGCGGCCGCCATGTGCCGGAACAGGACACGGCGGCTGAGATGAGGGCCGCGCCAGAAGTGCGTGCCACGAGTGGCACTCCAGTCGATTCCGAACCGGTCTTTCATGACGGGTGTTCCTCAATAGCTGAAGATGAACTCGAGTTTGTTGATACAGGCCCAGGCGAGGTCCTCGATGGCCGCATTGCGTTGGGCGGGCGTCGCGGCCCGGGTAAGGTGGTCGAGCGCTACCTTCTTTTCGTGCCCGGCCGGCAGGCGCGACAGGAACAGGAGAAACAGCTCATCGGCGAGTTGCTCGTTGGAACGGATCTGGGTGAGGGCGCGCAGGTTCGGCGAGCTGCCGATGCGGATGCGGTTCAGCACGAAGGGATCGTTCATGAGGCTGAGCTGCTGCAGGATGGAGCCGGACTGGCTCCGCAATTGGGTGTCGCGATTGCCGCGGTTGAAGGCATTCAAAAATGCGGCGCCGCGCGGTTCGGTGGGGTCGGGCACCTGCATCGCCCAACTGATGGTGTACTCGCCCCAACCCTGAATCTCGTACCGCGGCAGATTGCCGGTTGCGGCGGTAATGGCGTCGTGAATCTCTTCGGCCATCAGACGCCGCGGATAGTGCCGGGCGAACAAGGGGACGTGGTCGATCTGCCACTCCCCGTCATAGCGGGCGCTGAGTTGGTAAGCCGAGGATTCGACGAGCAGGCGCAGAAATTCGCGCAGGTCGTAGTTGGTTTCGACGAGCCGGGCCGCGAGTTTATCGAGCAGTTCGGGGTGGGTCGCCTGGAAGGACCACGGCTCGGCGGGCGGGTTGGCTGGATCGAGGCGGGCTGGGTCGAGGCCATCGACTGGCTCGGCGAGGGCGAGGTTGAAGACTTCTTTCCAGAGCCGGTTGGCGAGGTTGCGCGCGAACATCGGGTCGCGGATCAAGGAATCGGCGAAGGCGGCGCGCCAGTCCGCGTCCTCGTTTGGCCGCGGACCGCCGCCGTGGTACTGAGGATCGAGGGCGCGCACGCCGCCGAGCGGTTGGCGATTCGGGCGGTTGCCGAAGTTTGTGTTCAGGGCGTAATTGCCGCGCGGGTTGTCCACAACGTCGTAGCTGCCGGCATTGGGGGCGTCCGTGCCGCGGACCGGCTGGAGGCGGGTGCGGGAGAAGTATGCCGCCATCTGCCAAGCTTCGACGCGGGCGGCGTCGCGGCCCCAGAGACTAAGCTGGTCGAGCTTGCCGCGCCCGTCGTGGCAGAGGATGCAGTCGTAGTGGCCCATGCCGAGGAACCGGGCGGCGGTCTGGTAGAACATGTTGTCCCACGTGTCGTGGACGGGGCCCATGGGCGTGAGCGCGCCAAGCATATAGTTCGAGGCGGCCGTGGCGTGGTGGAACGTGTTGCCTCTGGCGGCAACCAATTCCCAAACCATATCCTTGAGCGGCTTGCCGTTGCCGATGGAGCCGCGGATCCAGTCGTGGTAGGCGTTTCGCCCCTGGACCTGGCGGTTCACGTTCGAGAGGATGCGGGAGTTCTGGAGGATGTCGCCCATCCACATGGTCCACTTCTCCACGAATTCCGGCGAATAGAGTAAGCGGCCGATGAGGCGGTTGCGCTTGTCGGGCCGGCCGTCGGCGAAGAATTCACGGACCGCTTCGGGCGAGGGGATACGCCCGGTGAGGTCGAGGTGAAGGCGGCGGAAGAACTCCTCGTCCAGCGCAAGCGGCGCCGATTGGACGCCGGCGCGGCCGATCTTATCGAAGATCTCGACGTCGATGAAATTGCGGCGCGGGATTTCCCAAGGCGAGACGGAGCGGCGGCGCAAGGTGCTGGCCGCGAGGCGGGCGTTCCATTTGGACGAGCGGTAATGGGCATCGCGCCAGACGCGGCTCTGCCGGCCGAGGAACTCGTCCGGATCGGCGCGGAACGAGCAGTTCTCGCCGGAGGCGGAGGTGAGCCATTCTTCCTCGGCGCGCATGGCGGCGCCGGAGGCCAGGCTGGCCAGAATCGCCACGGCCAACGGCGCACGCTTCTTTATCCTTGTCATGGATCACCCCCCAATGTGTTCAACACAGCAATTATCGAACACTCGCGGGAAAAGTTTATGGGGCGATCGACGGAATGGCGGTTCCCGGATACGGCAGTACGCGGGCGCCGGATGGCGCCGGGTCCGCCGCGAACGCGGCGCACGATCCTCTTTGAGCGTTAGATGAAGATTAAGGAACAAGTCCGAGTGATTTCGTCGAATTTGCCAGTGATGATAGAATTCGGGGCCATGGAAAGGAGTTCGCCGAAAATGTTGCCTGCACGCTGTCTTCTCGCGGCCGGGCTGATCCTGGCAGGGACGACGCCAGCCTATCCCCAGGGTGGCGAGTCCACCGAGATTCTGGGAGTCATCCAGGACGCCTCGGGAGCCTTGGTTCCCGGCGTTACCGTAACCATCACCCACGCCGCGACAAACCAGACCCGGCGCCTGGTAACCGGCGACGCGGGCGCCTTTGCTTTTCCCTCCATTCAGCCGGGTATCTACAACGTGCGCGCCGAGTGCCCCGGCTTCCGCACTGAGATCCGCACCGGGCTTGAGGTACAACTGAACCAGAAGGCGCGCCTCAACATCGCCATGCAGGTCGGCCAGGTGACCGAATCCGTGGAGGTTACCGCGGCGGCGGCGCTCCTGAACACGGACGACGCGACGCTCGGCAACGTGGTGGAGCAGAAACGCGTGGTCGATCTGCCGCTCAACGGCCGGAACTTCGCGAACCTGGCCGGATTGATGCCCGGCGTCATCAAGGGGATCTCATCCAACACAAACCAGTATGGCCGCCGCGATTCGGCGATCGCCGTGAGCGCCAACGGCATGCGTGAGAATCAGGGACAGGTTCTGTACGACGGCGTGTACACGGCGTGGAACATCAATAACGCAACCTTTTTCCGAGCCTCCATCGAGGCCATTCAGGAGTTTAAGGTACACGCCGGAGGCTATTCCGCCGAATACGGCCACAACGCTGGCGCGCAAGTGGAGATCCACACGCGGCCGGGTACGAACGATCTGCACGGCGCGTTGTTCTGGTTCCTGCGCAACGATACTCTCGACGCACGCAACTATTTCCGTCCGCAACCGTTGCGGAAGGATATTCTGCAGCGCAACCAGTTCGGCTTCGTGCTCTCGGGCCCGGTGGCGATCCCGAAGGTTTACAACGGCCGGAATCGCACCTTCTGGATGATGAACTATGAAGGGCAGCGCGAGAAGGTGGAACTGCCGCAGGTGGGCACCGTGCTTCCGGTTCCATTCAGGGGCGGCGACTTCTCCGCCGTGACGGCGCCATTGCGCGATCCACTGGGCGGCTTTTTCCCGAATAACCAGATCCCGTTGAGCCGGCAGGATTCGATCTCGCGCAACTACCTGAACTTCCACCCTCTCCCCAACACGCCAGCGCTCGGCGCGAATCTGGTGTCCGCGGAAACGCAGGTGAACGACATCAACCAAGTCTTCCTCCGCGGCGATCACCACTTGAGTGAGAAGGATCGCCTGTTCGGCCGCGTCGCGTTATACCGTTACGAGTTCCCAACCACGGAACTGAATTTCTTTTCGCCGCTCCAGAGCCGCATCTCCGCCAGTAACGCCGTTGTCAATCACACCCACATGTTCAGCCCCACCGTCCTGCACGACCTGCGACTCGGCTTCAACCGCGCCTGGGTCTTCCGGCGGGGCATCCGCACAGACACGGACTTCGATCCCGAATCCATGGGCTTGCTCGGGGTCCGCGCGGTCGATCCGGAAACGCTTCAGCCACGCCGGTTGAACCCACGCGAAACGGGCATCGTGCCATTCAATGTGCAGGGCTACCTCACGATGGGTGACGGCGGTTTGATCCCGGATTTCAACGTGAGTGAGACCTGGCACTTGGTGGACAGCATCACGATCACGAAGGGCGTACACACCTTCAAGGCAGGCATCGATTTCAAACGCCTGCGCATGGATCGTCAGGCCTCCAACAACGCGCGGGGGCAGTTCCAGTTCAACGGCCAGGTGACCGGCAATCCTGTGGCCGACTTTGTCGTTGGCTTCCCTTCGCTCTCCCAAACACCGGATGGCATTAACCCGGTCGAATACCGCCAGCAGACCTATGCCTTCTACGTCCAGGACAACTGGCGGGTGAATCCCCAACTAACCGTGAACCTGGGGGTGCGCTACGAATTCGTGGGGACCGTGGACGAACAAAACGGGTTCCCGCGCACGCTTCGCATCGATCGGCCCGGTGGGTATCTGTTCCCGGAAGACCCGACTTCCAAGGAAATAGTCAAACTCTACAACGCCGAAAGATACCGGTTCTGGCCGCGTGCCGGAATTGCCTATCGTCCCTCCGATAAGTGGGTGCTGCGCTTCGCCGGAGGGATCTATAACAACGCGAACCAGATGAATAACCTGACGGTGATCGGCAACCCCTTCCGTACGTTCCAGGTGCAGTTCCTCGCCGATCCGGCCGATCCGACCGCGCTTACCTTGCGCAATCCGTACCCGGTCGGCCGTGAAGCCGCGCGGCCGCCGGTCAGCGTGGTCGCCGTTCCGATCGAGCGTCAAAACGCGTACAACATTCAGTGGAGCGGGTCAGTCCAACGGCAGCTCACCGGCAACACGGTTTTCGAAGTCTCCTACGTGGGCAGTCAGGCGTCGCGCCTCGACAACAGCCGCAACGCCAACGACGCACCGCCAGCGCCCGGACCGGTCCAGCAGCGCCGCCGGTATTCCGACTGGGGTCCCATCCGCTGGCTCGGCGCGGATGGGAAGTCGTATTACAACAGCCTCCAACTGCGCGGTGAGCGCCGCTTCTCCCGCGGTCTCTCGTATCTGGCCGCCTATACCTGGTCGCACAATATCGACCAAAGCTACGGCACCAATGAATCGCTGCCATTCTCCACCAACGGCGCACAAGACATGGACTGTTGGTCCTGCGAACGGTCGTCCTCGGGTTTCGATTACCGGCACCGGTTCACCAACAGCTTCCTCTGGAACATCCCGGCACCGTCGGACTGGCGGGGGGTGGCGAAGTTCTTTCTTCGCGACTGGTCCTTCAACGGGATCATCACCTATCAAACTGGGTTCCCGTTCTCCATCACCCAGTTGGGCAACCGGCAGAACACCGGCGGCGGTCCTCAGCGCCCCGATTTCGTGCCGGGCGCCAACCCGCGGCTCGACAATCCCAGCCCTGATCGCTGGTTCAACACGGCTGCCTTTCAGTTCGCCGATTTCAAGTTCGGCGACGTCGGCCGGAATATCCTCCGGCAACCCGGCATCGCGACGTGGGACACGGGCCTCTTCAAGGAGTTCCCCGTGAAGGAGCAGCACCGGTTCCAGTTCCGCTTCGAAGCGTTCAATCTGTTCAATACCCCGGTTTTCCGTGCGCCGAACGCCGTGCTCGGCACTCCACAGTTTGGACAGATCACGGCCACGTGGCAAGATAACCGCCAGTTGCAGTTCGCGCTGAAGTATTTGTTCT
>CAYPUQ010000075.1:0-18137 GCA_964413655.1 uncultured Solibacteraceae bacterium
CAGCTTCACCATCTTTGGGTTCAGGACGACATCCGTGTGACACCGAAGCTCACAGTGAACCTCGGTTTGCGCTACGAATACAACGAGTGGCCTCATCACCGGCGTGGCCGGATGGGCGGGTTCGACATGGGGGCTGGCCGTTTCTATTGGACCGCGACCAATCCCATCACCGGCGAGCCGGCCAACGCGCCGAAGTCGATTGCCGAACAGGAGCGGCTTAATTTCGCCCCACGAATTGGCTTTGCGTACAGAGTCTTACCGCGCACTGTGATCAGGAGTGCTTACGGCATTTTCTACAACGCCAACTTCGGCTGGGAGTGGTCGACGGGACGCGGTAACTGGCCGTTCTCCGTGTCCGACAATGTCACCGGCGTGAACATCCCGGGCGTCCAGCCAACACGCGCCGACCAGCAGTTCGCGACTTTCGATCCGGCCACCGTCCGGCCAACGGCACAGCACACCATTGCGCGCGATCTCTCCATGCCGTATATGCAGAACTGGAATTTCGGCGTCGAACACCAGCTTACGCAAACGATGGTAGTGGAACTGAACTACCAGGGCGCCAAGGGTACTCACCTGTCGAGCTTCCTCAGCACAAACGACCCGCCGCCGGGGCCGGGGGACCCGAATCTCCGCCGTCCGTTCCCGCAAGCCGGTGCGCTGAGCGAGTTGAGGATGATCGGAACCTCGAAGTACAACGGCTTGACGGCGAAAGTGGAGCAGCGGCTCTCGAAGGGTTTGACCTATATCGCGTCCTATGCCTTCCAAAAAAACATCGACCTGAATTCTCAGTTCGGCGGCACGTCGCCTCAGGACAATCAGAATATCCGCGCCAACATGGGACCATCCGACTTCGACCAGACCCACGTGTTCAACATGGGCTATAGCTACATGATTCCATCGGGCGGGTTGACGGGACCGATACGTCACATCCTGGGCGGCTGGCAGACCACCGGAATCTGGACCATGGAAACCGGCCGGCCGTTTAACATAACGCTGCCATTCGACAACGCCAATGTCGGCGCGCGCGGCAATTTCCAGCGGCCGAACCTTGTGGGAAATCCCTTCCCGAGCGGGTGGACCTCGACGTACGGCCCCGGTGGGCTTTACATGGATACCAGTGCGTTTGCGGCGCCTCCGCAGTTCAGCTTCGGCAATCTGGGCCGCAATGCCGTTCGAGGTCCGGGTTTTGTGAACTTCGACCTGGGCGCATTCAAAAACTTCGCGATTACGGAACGTGTCCGGCTGCAATACCGTTCCGAATTCTTCAACGCGTTCAACAACGTCAACTTCAGTAATCCCGGTGGCTCGTTTGGAACGCCAAACTTCGGGCGTTCGCTGGGCACCCAGAATCCTCAGCGATCGATTCAGATGGGGCTGAAGCTGTACTTTTGACGGTTTGCCGTATCAGTCCCGCCTTCCTCGTCTGGCTGGCACTTGCGGTATCCGCCAATGCGCAGCTTGACGAGGCCCGGCGGGCCGAAGCGAGCGGCAATCTGCCGGCGGCCGAACGGGCATATGAAACGGTACTGAAAACACGCCCCGCCGCGGACACCTGGCAGCGGCTCGGTCTCGTTCGGCACCTTCAGAACAAGTACGAAGCGGCGATTCCCGCGTTCCGCGAAGCGGTTCGCCGCGATCCGTCCCTGTGGACGTCGCACTTGTTCCTTGGAATCTGCCTGTATCGCACCAACCAGTTCGCCGGTGCGCTCGCGGCGTTAGAACACGCGGGCCGTTCGGCTCCGGTGGAGCACGAAGGCCGGAACGAACTGGACTTTTGGCTCGGTGCGGCGCAGATCGCCTTGAAACAGCCGCTCGCGGGACTTCAACACTTGGAGCGCCTCCTGGCGAAAGATCCAAAGCATGCCGCCGCGCTTGAGTTGGCCGTGCAGACCTACACCGATCTTGGCAGCGCCTTGTGGAACCAGGTGGCCGACGAACACTTCGAATCGGCGCCGGGACAGGAGGTCCACGGCCATGCCCTGGAAAGTGAGGGAAACCGCGAAGGCGCTCAGGAAGCGTTCCGAGTGACAAGGGCGATGGACCCGTCGCGTGCGGGACCGGGGCTCGCCATCGGGCGATTGCTTCTCAATGAGGGAAAGGCCGAAGAAGCGTTTGCGGCCTTGGAGGACGAACTCCGTCTTGCGCCCGGTGATCCTGAGACATCCTTCTACGCCGGGGTGGCGGCGATTCAGTTGGGCCGGTTCGAGAAGGCGGCCTCACTGCTGGAACCAGCCTCACGCTGGGCGCGCCAGTTCCCGGAAGCACCGCTCGCGCTGGCGCAGGTTTACCTTGCTTTGCGGCAACCCGAGAAGGCTGTTCAGGCGGCGCGCCAGGCGGTGGAAGCCGCACCTTCACTCGCGGCGGCTCACGAAATACTTCTCGCCGCGCTGTCGCAAGCGGGCCTTGCCGGCGAAATCGAAGCCGAACGCCGTCGTTGGGACGCCCGTCCGCGCTGACGAGTACCGACCTCACATCGCGTGGCCGCCGCCGACGTAGATCCGCTGCCCCGTAATCCAGCCGGCCTGCACCGACGCGAAGAATACCGCCGCATCACCAACGTCTTTGGGCGTCCCCACGCGCCCGACGGGGATGGAAGGAAGGACCTGTTCCTCCAATTCGCGGTTGATCCAACCTGTCTGAACCGGACCCAGCGACAGAACGTTGACCGTGATGCCCAGTTTCCCCAGTTCGGTAGCCGCGGTGCGCGAATAACTCTCCAGCGCCGCTTTACTCGCGCCGTATGTCGCCTCCGACGGGAAGCATTCCGCTCCGTCCGTGCTGATGTTGATGATTCGGCCCCAGGTCGCTCCGCGCGCAATGTGCCGGCGCGCGAACCCGGCCATCGCTAGCGCCGTCGCCCTCGCATTGACCGCAAACGTGCGGTCGAAGCGATCCGGGGTGATTGCTTCAGCGCGGCCCGACCAAGTCTCGACGAGTTTGTTGACCAGTTCGATTCCAGGCGGCAGGAAGGTATCGATGTCACCACACGCGGCGTTGTTGATCAGAATCTCGACCGGGCCCAGAGCCGCCTCGGCCCTATCGAACAGCGCCTCGACGGTGGACGGTTCGGACAAGTCTCCTTCCCAGGAGTCAGCCTCGGCTCCAAGCGCGCGAATCGCGGCAACAACGTCATCGGCAGTGCGCGCCTGTTGGAACCGATAGAAGGGCTCGCCCGGGGATGAAGGCTCCTCCGCTGGCGTGTTTTCCCGGCGATCGCGGAAGTAGTGGAGGAAGACTTTCGCGCGCTGTTCTCCAAAAGCCTTCGCAATTCCCGCACCGATGCCCTGCGGGTTGTTGGCGCCGGTGACCACGACGACTTTGCCGGCGAGGCCGGGATCAATCATGCTGCTTCTCGGCGAGCACGCGGCGGCGCTCCAGGATAGCGCGGTGCCTTTCCAGCGCCTCGCCGACCAGCTTCTCTTCGCCCATCTGCCGGTACAAGGTCCCCAGCAGGTAGTGAATCTGATCGTCTTGCGGTCTGGCTTCCGCGACCGCTTCCCATACCTTGCGCGCATCCTCGTAACGGCCGGTCTTCCGATAGACCTTTCCTAGTTCACGCCGCGCGTCGATGGAACCGGGCGCCGCGTTAACAGCCCGTTCCAGGAACGGCATCGCCCGCTCTTCCTCGTTTTGCCCGATCAACACCTGGCCCAAGCGCAAGTTGGCCATGGCGTGATGGGGGTTCACGTCCAGCTCGCGGCGAAAGTGCGCATCCGCGCGCTCCAGTTCGCGCATGCGCCACAGAACATTGCCAATCCGGTAGTTGACGCCCGGACGGCGCGGCTCCATCGACGCGGCCCGCTCGAACTCCGCCAGCGCCTCGGCCAGTTGACCTTTTCGTTCGAATTGCAGCCCCGCCAGTTCCCGAATCGCGGCCGAGTTCGGCGCAATGCGGGTAAGTTCGGCGAATCGCCGTTCGGCCAGATCGCGCACGATACGGCCTGCCTGGAAAGCGGCGTCCGGGCTTTTGTCCGTTGCGAGCGCCTGCTCGACTTCGGCGAGCCCCTCGGAGATGCGGCCAAGTTCGATCAAGGTTCGCGCCAGGTAAAGGCGCGCTTCAGTGGTCCTCGCCTTCCGGAGTTCCTTCTCGGCCTCGGCGAAGCGCTTTTCCCGGTACAGTGCGATACCTCGCTCTCCATCCAGCGCCGCCAGTGACGCCAGCAACACCGCCACCGCGAGAAAGCTCATCTCCAGCCGCCGCTACTTCCTCCGCCGCTGCACCGCCCGGACGCGGCGCACCGACTGCACCTGCTGTTCGGCGAAGCACGCGTCGATGATCTCGGCCTGCTCGCGGAGATGCTGCTTGTAGGAGCCGGGGGCCGGGCTGGCGCTCTCGCCGCGGCCGATGTAGCGGATGGTGCGCTTGGTGGGGTCGAGCAGCGGCTGCATTTTCTTGCGCAGGAAGCGCCACGCGCCCATGTTGCGCGGCTCCTCCTGGACCCAGACCACGTCGCACGTGGGCGAGTAGCGCAGGACCTGGTCCTCGATCTCCGCTTTCGGGAACGGGTAGTATTGCTCGATGCGCACGATGGCGACGTTCCACGCTTCCCGCTCTTCCCGCGCCGCGAGCAACTCGTAGTAGACCTTGCCGGAGCAGAACAGCAGGCGGGAAACGCGATCGTTCGAAAGCGACTCGGTCTCGCCGAGGACCTCGCGGAAGCTGCCGCGCGTCAGGTCGTCGAGCGTGCAGGCGACCTTCGGGTGCCGCAACAGGCTCTTCGGCGTGAAAATCACCAGCGGCTTACGGACGCCGCGGCGGTCGGCGCCGCCGTACATCTGACGCCGCAGCAAGTGAAAGTACTGCGCCGCGGTGGTCGGGTTGCACGCCTGGATATTATCCTCGGCGCACAGAATCATGAACCGCTCGATGCGCGCCGACGAGTGTTCCGGACCCTGCCCCTCGTATCCGTGCGGAAGCAACAAGACCAGACCGGACGGCTGACCCCATTTCTGCTCGGCCGTTGTGATGAACTGGTCGATCATGATCTGGGCGCCGTTGACGAAGTCGCCGAACTGCGCTTCCCACAGGACGAGGCTCAACGGATCACCAATGCTGTAGCCGAACTCGAAGCCCATCACGGCGTACTCGCTGAGCAGGCTGTCGTAAACGTCGAAGCGGGCCTGGTCCGGCGAGATGTGCCGGAGGGGGATGTACAACTCGCCGGACTCGTAATCGTAAAGCTCGAGGTGGCGTTGGCTGAAGGTGCCGCGCCCGGAGTCCTGCCCGCTGAGCCGCACCGGGGTGCCATCCTGCACCAGCGTGCCGAAGGCGAGCGCCTCGGCGAAGGCCCAGTCCACCGGTCCACCGTCCACGGCGTCGCGCCGCCGTTTCAAAAACGTCTTCAGCTTCGGATGCAACGTGAAGCCTTCGGGCAGGACCGTGAGAGCCTCGATCACCTTCTCAAGCTGGCCGACTTCGGCGGCCGTGCGTGCGCAAAGCTTCTGTATCGGCCGCTCGCCGAAGTCGGTGATCTCCTGGATCTCGTACTTCACCTCGTTCTCCTGCGCCTCGGTGAAGCTGACGTCCAAGCGCGCCGCCACGCGCTTGCGCATCTTTTCGATCTCTTCGGGCGTGACAACGCCCTCCCGGATCAGCCGCTCACCGTAGATCTGGCTCGGCGGCGGGTGGCTTTCGATCTTCTTGTAGAGGAGCGGCTGCGTGTAGCTTGGGTCGTCGCCTTCGTTGTGGCCGAGGCGGCGATAGCAGAACATGTCAATGACAACGTCTTTCTTGAAGGTCTGACGATAGTCGAAGGCGATCTGCGCGACACGAATGCAGGCTTCGGGGTCGTCGCCGTTGACATGGAAGATCGGCGCCTGCACCATGCGGGCGACATCGGTGGAATAAGGCGTCGAGCGCGCCTCGTCGGGCCGGGTGGTGAAGCCGATCTGATTGTTGATGATCAGGTGGACGGTTCCGCCGGTCGAATAGCCCTCCAACTGCGAGAGGTTGAGCGTCTCCGCCACGACGCCCTGACCCGCGAACGCCGCGTCGCCGTGAATCAGCAGCGGGATCACACGCGCGCGGGCCACGTCTCCCAGACGATCCTGCTTGGGGCGGACAATACCCTCCACCACCGGGTCGACCGCTTCGAGGTGGCTGGGGTTCGGCGCCACCGAGACGGCGATTTCGCGGCCTTGCGGCGAACGGTGCACGCCGGTGGCGCCCAGGTGGTACTTCACGTCGCCCGACCCCTGCGTGTTGTTCGGGTCAGGGTGTCCCTCGAACTCCGAGAAGATCTGCGTCAGGGGTTTGCCGACCACGTTGGCCAGCACGTTCAAGCGACCACGGTGCGCCATGCCCATAACGACCTCGTGGACGTTTCCATCGGCGGCGCGGTCCAGCAGTTCGTCGAGAATGGCGATGGCGGTTTCGGCGCCCTGGAGCGAAAAGCGCTTCTGGCCGACGAAGCGCGAGTGCAGGAAGTTCTCGAAGGATTCGGCGGCGATCAGCCGGTCGAGGATACGCAGCCGATCCTCGGTCGACAGCGGCCAACCGTTCATCTGAGGTTCCATCCGCTGCTGGAGCCAGGTCTTCTGCTCCGGGTGCTGGATGTTCATGTACTCGCACCCGATCTTGCCGCAGTAGGTCTTGCGGAGGGTATCGAGAATCTGGCGCAGGGTGGCCATGCGGTATGGCGCCGATTCGCCGGTCGCCTGACCGAGCGAGCCGGGATGAAACTCGCGGTCGAGGTCCCAGATCGTCAGTCCATAGGTGGCGGGGTCCAACTCGGGGTGATACTGCAACTCCTTGCCGAGCGGATCGAGGTCGGCGATCAAGTGGCCGCGCACGCGGTAGGCGTTGATCAACTGGAGAATGGCCGCTTCCTTCGCTATCTCCTGGGGCCGCGCAGCGCCGCCGGCCGGGAGCGCCACGCTGCGGTCCGGTTCCCACCGCACCGGCTGGTGCGGCATTTTCAGGTGAGTGAAGATGTCGTCGTAGAAGCCCTCGGCGCCCTGGAGCAACTCCTGGAGCTTGCCGAGGAACATGCCGGATTCGGCGCCCTGGATGATGCGGTGGTCGTAGGTACACGACATTGTCATCACTTTCGACACACCGAGCATGGCGAGCACCTCGGGCCGAGTACCCTGATACTGCGCCGGAAAGTCGATTGCGCCGACGGCGATAATCGCGCCCTGCCCGGGCATCAACCGCGGTACCGAACCCACCGTGCCCACCGTGCCGGGATTGGTGAGCGAAATGGTAGTTCTCTGAAAATCGTCCACGGTCAGCTTGGCCTTGCGCGCGCGGACGACCAGTTCGTCGAAGGCTTCCATGTAGGCGCTGAAGTTGAGCGCGCCGGCGTTTTTGATGTTCGGCACCAGGAGCGAGCGGGAGCCGCCGCTACCCGGGACATCCACCGCGATGCCGAGGTTGATCTCCTTGTTAACGATGCGGAAGGGCTGGCCCTCGTTCTCGGTGTAGGCGTCGTTGATCTGCGGGTAGTGCTTGAGCGCCTTGACGATGGCGTAGGCGATGAGGTGCGAGAACGAGATCTTGCCCTTGCCAAGCATCTCGCGATGCTCATTGATGATGCGGCGGTTCTCCTCGACCACCTTGACCGGAATGATGCGCTGGGAACTGGCGATTGGAACGGCGAGACTGGCCTCCATGTTGGCCACGATGCGCGCGGCGGCGCCGCGGAGCGGAACAAGCTGCTGCGCCGGACCGGCGGCGATGGCCGGCGGCTCCTTCTTCTCAACCGCGGTGGACTTCGGCCGAGGGGGTGCGCTCAGAGCGGTGCTGGGCGCGGGCTGGACAGGCTCGGGTGGGGGCGCCGTGGCGGGAGCGCCGTTCGTCTCACGAGCGATGCTGCCGTCTTCCTCGAACACCGAGATCCAGCTCTCGTCCACGGTCTGATGGTCGTGGAGGTACTGCTGATACAGCTCGTCTTCGAGCCAACTGTTAATGTCGGGCTTGGTTTTCGTGGACATGGAGATACACCAGGGATGACGCCGCACAGAGTCGTCACAGTACCCATCATATCTCCCCTCCCCGAGACTCAACGCGTACTTTCCGTTTGGCGGATGGCCGGTTCCCGCAGACAATGGAAACTTGGAAGCCTGGCGCCTGTTGTACGAGATCGTTCTGTTGCTGGCGGCGGCCCTGCTGCTGGGCGCGACGGCGCGCAAACTCGGGCAGCGGCCGGTGGTCGGCTACCTCACGGCCGGCATCGTTCTCGGACCGCGTTCGCTGGGTTTGGTGCAAAGCGTCCAGACGGTCGAGTTTCTGGCCGAACTCGGCGTCGCGCTGCTTCTGTTCACGATTGGGCTGGAACTCTCGTGGACGAAGCTGGCCGCGCTGGGCCGCCGAGCGGTGGTGGGCGGCGCGCTACAGATGACGTTCTGCGGGGCGGGTGGCATCGCGGCGGCGCTACTGCTGGGGCTGCTGACCGGCACCGCCTTCGTTGCCGGCGCGGTGGTGGCCTTGTCGAGCACCGCGCTGGTGCTGCAGCTTCTGAACGAGCGGGCCGAGATCGATTCCCAACACGGGCGGGCGGCGCTCGGCATTCTGCTGTTCCAGGATCTGGCCATCGTACCGCTGTT
Source organism: uncultured Solibacteraceae bacterium (assembly GCA_964413655.1). GTDB lineage: Bacteria > Acidobacteriota > Terriglobia > Bryobacterales > Bryobacteraceae > CAYPUQ01. The sequence continues at coordinate 8,551 of CAYPUQ010000075.1, forward strand.
GATCCTGATTTCGGTGGTGGCGCAGGGGAAGCAGGGTTCCGAGGGACTGATGGAGGTTGGCGAGAGCTTTGGCCGGGCCATTCTGCTGGTGGGATTGCTGTACGTGGTGATCCGGCTTATTCTGCCGCGGGCGATTCGCGCCGCCGGGGGACGCTCCGAACGCGAGTTTCCCATCGTGCTGGCCGTGCTGGTGTGCATGGGGTGTTCGCTGGCCGCGCACGAGGCCGGACTGTCGCCGGTGCTCGGCGCCTTCGCGGCCGGCGTTCTGCTGGCGGATGAGCCCGCCGCCGACCAGATTCGGGCCGACGTGATCCCGCTACGCGCCGTCTTCGTCACGCTGTTCTTTACCTCGATCGGAATGCTCGCTACAGTGCCAGACCGCGAGAACCTTCCGCGAATCCTGCTGCTGGGGATCGTTCTCATTGCGGGGAAATCGCTTTTGACGCTGGCGGCCCTGAAGGTGCAAGGACGTTCCCTGACCACGGCGGCGCAGACCGGCATCGCCTTAGCGCAGATCGGCGAGTTTTCATTCGTACTGGCGCAGGATGCGAGCCGGAAGGGACTGCTGCGACCGGCCGAGTCGGAACCGCTGATCGCCGCGTCGGTTCTTACGCTGTTGGCAACTCCGTACCTGGTGGCGCTGGCCGCGCGAGCGGGACCGTGGCTCGGCGCCCGCGTCAGCTCCGAAGGGGGCAAGGAAACAACGGCCCCGGCAGTCATCGTCGTCGGGTTTGGACCGGCCGGCCGGAGCGTCGTGGATGCGCTGCGCGCTGCGTCCGTTACGTTGCTGGTATTGGAGACGAATCCGGCGACGGTTCGGGCTCATGCCGGCGAATTTCCGATCCGGCTCGGCGACGCCCGCAGCGCGGACATTCTCGATCACGCGGGTGTCCGGCAGGCACACGCCGTCGTGGTGACGACGCCCGACCCAGCGGTGGCGCGGATCATCGTCGCGCAGGCGCGCGCGCTGGCGCCGGGGATCCGGCTGATCTGCCGCGCCCGGTATCACATCTATGCCGAGCCGTTGCGCGGGGCCGGCGCGACGCTGGTGATTGACGAGGAGGAGGTCGTAGGCCGCCAACTTGCGGAGGCGACGTTGGAGTCGGTGCGTCAGGCGCCGGGCGGCAACTGAAGACCAAGGAGAATGATGCCAGCGTGGAGTCGTTTCTGCGCGGTGTCGAAGACGATAAGCGGCGCGCGGATGCCCGGAACTTCTGAGGCACATGCGGGAGGTAGCCGGCAGGTATGCGAGCGGCCGCGAGGGCGATTGGCTTCCGACTGGTTTCCCGCGCCGGCCAATCAAGGCGCCGGTCGAGCGTCTGGCAAAGACGTACCCGGCGCCGTGCACCGGAACGGCAGCCACAGGAGCCAGAACCAGGCCAGTGCGAAGACTTCGCCGGCCAGAATGTACCAGGGCCAGGGGCCGAACCAGTCGAGCAGCGTGGCGCTGTCCGGCTTCTCGCAGAGGAACATGTAGTTGGTGCCGAAGTACAGATTGAAGAGACCGACGGCGGCGGCGTAGAGGTTCAGCGCGAGGAGGGTCCGCCACCAGGAGCCGGGGCGGGGACGGGCTTGCCGCGAAAAAATCAGAAAGAGGGCCCCGGCGACGACGCCGCCATGCGCGGCGAAGAAGTAGATGGTCGGGTACGAGGGGAACTCGTCCCACAGTTCGGGTGTAAGGATGGCCATCGTTGTTGCTCCCACGGCGAGGTAGTACGCGAGATCGAAGCTCCATGGTCTGATCGTCAGCAGAGTGAAGACGGTGAGCCAGAGCGTTACGTCGCAAAGTTGGAGCGGCAGAGCCTCCGGGAACCGGAAGCCTTCATGGTAGAGGCGGAAGGCGTACCAGACGAGTTCGTTGACCAGAAGGAGCAATCCGAAGGTGATCCGCATGGCGCGGGCGCGGCGTTCGGAACGGACGGCGATCCATGCGAGGAGCGCGGCAGTGGCAGGAACCATGGCGAGAATCGCCAGGTGAACGGGACCGAAGAGCGGGAAGTCAGCGGCCATACGTGGCGATCGTGAGACCACAGAGCCCGTCGAGACCGCACCAGACCTGGCGCCCGTTGAAAACGGTCATCAGCACGCGCGTTTCGTGGATCTTCATCGGGTCAATCTGGAAGAGATCCTGGGACAGGACGACGAAATCGGCTAACATGCCGGGCGCGAGACGGCCCTTCCGCGTCTCTTCGAACTCGGCGTAGGCGGCGTTGACGGTGTAGGCACGCAGAGCGGTCTCCACGCTCACTCGCTGGTCCGGCAGCCAGCCTTCCGGCGGCTGGCCGCCGGTAGTTCGCCGGTTCACCGCGGTGTGCAGGCCGCGGATCGGATCGACGCTGATCGAGGCCGGCCAATCGCTCGAGAAGACCAGCATCGCGCCGGCGCGTTCGATCGCGTTCCACGGGAACGATAACGGCAGCCGCGCCGTGCCAACGGCGCGGCCCCACACATCGACAGTGGCGGGATCGGCGTGAATCGGCTCCATCGAGGCCAGCACGCCGAGCTTGGCGAAGCGGTCCAGGTCGTCGCGATGGATGATCTCGATGTGCTCGACGCGGTGGCGCGCGTCACGCGGGCCGTTGACGCGGCGCGCGTGCTCGTAGGCGTCGAGCGCCATCCGCACGCCGGCGTCGCCGATGGCGTGGGTGTAGATTTGCAAGCCCGCCTTGTCGACCTGGGCCGCCGCGTCGCGGTAAGCTTTCGGCTCCCACGGTGACTTCCCCGTGGACTCGGCGTTGTCCGCGTAAGGCTCCAGCATCATCGCGGTGTGAGATTCGATGACACCGTCGATCATGAACTTGACCGCCGCCACTTTGAGGTAGGGGCCGCTATAGCGCTGTCGTAGGCGCACCCACGCCAGCACGTCGTCGGGCGTGGCTTCGCCGGAGGACATGGCCATCGCGACGCGGAGGGTCAGGTGGCTCCGGCGCTGCAGTTCCGCCCAGAGGTTGAGTTCGTCGGCGTCGCCGCTGGCGTTTTGAAAGCTGGTGATGCCGAGGCGCGCGGCCATGCGCATCCCCGCTTCGAGAGCGGCCAACCGCTCGTCGCGCGTGGGCTGTGGGAGATGACGGCGCACCAGCGCTTGGGCTCCTTCCTTCAGCCAGCCGGACGGTTCGCCTTGCGGGTCTTTGACCACCTCGCCGAACCCATTGAATTCCGTTGCGCGGGTTACTTCGGCGCGGCGTAGCGCCGCCGAGTTGACCCAGGCCGAGTGGCCATCGTAGGCGCGCAGGTAAACGGGCCGGTCCTTCACCGCCGCGTCGAGATCCTGGCGGTGCGCGATACGGCCTTCCGGGAAGCAGGCGTATTCCCAGCCGGAGCCGGCGATCCATGGGCGGTCCGGATGGCGGTTCGCGTAGTCGCGCACGCGGTGCTGCATCTCTTCGAGCGTGCAAGCGCCGACGAGGTCCACCTGGGAGAGCAGAAGCGAGCCGCTAAGAAAGTGGATATGAGCGTCGTTGAAGCCGGGTGTGACGAGGCGGCCTCCGGCATCGACCACGCGGGTGCGGCGGCCAGTGCGCCTGGCGATCTCGGCTCGGGTGCCTACCGCCACGATCAGTTCGCCGCGGACCGCCAGGGCTTCGGCCCAAGGTTGGGCTTCGCCGCCGGTCCAGATTCGCGCGTTTTGGATGACCAAGTCGGCGGGCTGCGGCCAGGCTGCGCCAGCGAGCAGCAGGGCCGGCAGGAAGCGCTTCATAAGCCCTTACTATAGAACTCTGCGACGGCTGGCCGCTACGGACGGGCGATCGTGGGGGGAACCTCCGGCTGGCAGTCGGCTGCGTGGCTCTCGTTTTCGTCACGAGGCTCGGCAAGCGCTTCTATGTTATTTATTTCATGGGTACTTGCGTCGATTTGGCTTCGTTTCTGCAAATCGCCTTCGGGCACCGGCTTCGGGGTGGTTTCGGCCTGCTGGGTGGCGAGTTCGGCCTCGTAGTCGGGGCGGCGCTGGATCTCGGCGTAGGCTTTGTCCGAGGTGCGCTGCCACATCCGGCGATAGGACATCAGACGCTTGTGGCGCTCTTCGATCTCCGGGTCGGGGTTGCGGAGCGGGTCGAAGCCAGTGGCCTGGAAAAGGTGGACTTCGGCCAGATCGACGCGGCGCATGTTCCAGCGGCCGGTGAGGATGTCCTCGAAGAACATCCATTCGGTTTCGGTGCGCGGTTGGATGTCTTCGACGACGGCGTTGCGAAAAGCCTCGAAGATGGCTTCTTCGCCGGGTGCGATGACGAAGTGCTTGGCGGTGAGTCCGTGTTTGCGGGCGTTCATCGCGGCGACGGCTTTGCCGGCTTCGGTGCGCGGGCCAGTGGACAGTTGGGCGTTGGCCTGGTTGGCGACGCGGACGGCGGCCGAGACGAACTTCTGATGACGGCGTTTTTTGGACATGGGTAACTCCTTGGTAAGCGCGGGTTGGGAGCACCGTGCGGCGGCGATGCTGTGGACGGGGACAGTTCTTATCCCACTCACAGTGTAGCGGGCGAAATTGTGGGTGCTGAGCTGGGCGAAGGTTAAAGTGTTGAAAATGAAGCGAAGATATTTTTCTAGTCGCTGAATAATAATTTCTTAATGTGAAAGCAGGACTCAGGCGTCGCCAGGATTGGCGACGCGGCACGCACGAGTGCGCGCCACTTGCCTAGCCGGGGCTTTGGGCGAGGCGGCCTTCGTGGATCTCTTGCAGGGACCAGACGCGGATGGGGTCGCGCTTGCGGGAGGCGATGGCTTGGGCGGCGGCCTTGGCGCCGGCAATAGTGGTGATGATCGGCACGCGATAGAACACCGCAGTGCGGCGGATGGCCTTTTCGTCGCTGAAGGAGTGGGCTCCGGTCGCGGTGTAGATCACCAGTTGGAGGTTGCCGGCTTTCAAAAGGTCGACCGCGTTGGGGCGCCCTTCGTTCACCTTGAAGACCGTTTTTACCTTGAGCCCGGCCTGCTGGAGGACGGCGGCAGTGCCGCGGGTGGCGGCCAGTTCGAAGCCGAACCAGGAGAACTGGCGGGCGAGTTCGATGGCGTCGGCCTTATGCCGGTCGTTCACGCTGATGAAGACGGTTCCTTTGTCCGGCAGCGGCGTGCCGGCGCTCAGTTGAGCTTTGCCGAAAGCCTCGCCGAAGTTCTCGCCGACGCCCATCACTTCGCCGGTGGAACGCATTTCCGGCCCGAGCGCCGGATCGACTCCGGGGAACTTGTTGAACGGGAACACTGGCGATTTGACGAAGAATTGCGGAACGTCGAGAACGCCGCTCGTACGTCCGCCCGTAAGGTGGGCGAAGTCCGTAACCTTCTTGCCGAGCATAAGGCCGACGGCAATCTTCGGGAGGGGAACGCCGGTCGCTTTCGCGACGTACGGCACGGTGCGGGAGGCGCGCGGGTTGACCTCGAGGACGTATACTGTCCCCTCCTTCAGCGCGTACTGGATGTTCATCAAGCCGATGACGTTGAGGGCGCGGGCGAGCTTTTCGGTGTACTCACGGATGGTGCGCAACTCGGCCGGGCCGATGGAGAAGGGCGGCAGCACGCAGGAGGAGTCGCCCGAATGAACGCCGGCTTCCTCAATATGTTCCATGATGCCGGCGATGAGCACGTTCTCGCCGTCGCACAACGCGTCCACGTCGACCTCGGTGGCGTCTTCGAGGAAGCGGTCGATGAGCACCGGCCGTTCCTGCGAGAACAGCGCGGCCTCGCGCATGTAGCGGCGGACGGTTTCCTCGTCGTAGGCGATCACCATCGCGCGGCCGCCCAGCACGTAGCTGGGACGAACCAAGACGGGATAGCCAAGCCGCCGAGCGACATCGCAGGCTTCGTCGATGCTGGTGGCGCTCCCGTTAGGCGGCGACGGAATGGCGAGCGAGTCGAGCAGCCGGCCGAAAAGCTTGCGGTCTTCGGCGAGGTCGATGTTCTCCGGGTCGGTACCGATGATGGGCACGCCGGCGTGCTTTAGCGGCAGGGCGAGGGTCAGCGGCGTCTGGCCGCCGAACTGCACAATTACCCCGTCGGGCTTCTCGGTATCGACGATGTTGAGGACCTCTTCAAGCGTCAGCGGCTCGAAGTAGAGGCGGTCGCTGGTGTCGTAGTCGGTGGAAACCGTCTCGGGGTTGCAGTTCACCATGATCGACTCGACGCCGAATTCCTGCAGCGCGAAAGAAGCGTGGCAGCAGCAGTAATCGAACTCGATTCCCTGGCCGATGCGGTTCGGACCAGCGCCGAGGATCATGACCTTCTTCCGGTCCGTGGGATCGGCTTCGCACTCGGACTCGTAGCTCGAATAGAGATACGGCGTAAAGCTCTCGAACTCGGCGGCGCAGGTATCGACGCGATTGAAGACGGCGCGCACATCGAGTTCGATGCGCCGCTTGCGCAGGGTAGAAGGATCGACGCCCCATAGCCGGGCAAGGCGGCGGTCCGAGACGCCGGCACGCTTGGCGCGGCGCATTGTCGCGCGGGACACGCTCTCGAAGTTCTCCGCCGCGAGGTCGCGGTCGAGCAACTCGAGGTCGTGGATCTGCCGGAGGAACCACGGGTCTATCTTTGTGAGCTCCTGGACCTGCTCGGCGGTCCAGCCGCGCTGGAAGGCGTAGCGAATGTAGCCGAGGCGGTCGGGGTTCGGCGTGATGAGCCGGTTGGGGATGAGATCGTCCTCGTAAACGTCGGTGGTGGAAGACTTGCCGGTTTCGAGGCTGCGAATACCCTTGAGGAGCGCCTGCTGGAACGTGCGGCCGATGGCCATGACCTCGCCGACCGACTTCATCTGGGTGCCCAACACCGGTTCGGCGCCGGGAAACTTCTCGAACTGCCAGCGCGGGATCTTGACGACCACGTAGTCGAGTGTCGGCTCGAAACACGCGGGCGTCTTGCGCGTGATGTCGTTGTTGATCTCGTCCAGCCGGTAGCCGACGGCGAGTTTGGCGGCGATCTTAGCGATGGGGAAGCCGGTCGCTTTGGAGGCCAGCGCCGAACTGCGCGAGACGCGCGGGTTCATCTCGATGATGACCATGTGCCCGTCCGCCGGGTTGATGGCGAATTGCACGTTCGACCCGCCGGTATCGACGCCGATCTCGCGGAGGCAGGCCAGCGCGGCGTCGCGCATCATCTGGTACTCCCGGTCGGTGAGCGTTTGGGCGGGAGCAACCGTGATGGAGTCGCCCGTGTGGACGCCCATTGGATCGAAGTTCTCGATGGAGCAGATGATGATGGCGTTGTCGGCGAGGTCGCGCATGACCTCGAGCTCGTATTCTTTCCAACCAAGGACCGACTGCTCGACCAGCACCTCGCCGACCGGCGAGAGGTCAATGCCGCGCTGCAGGATCTCTTCGAGTTCTTCGAGGTGGTAGGCGATGCCGCCGCCGCTGCCGCCGAGCGTGAAACTGGGGCGCAGGACAACCGGGTAGCCGATCTTCTCGGCGAAGGCGACCCCGGCTTCGACGCTTCGGCAGAGCTGGGAGTGCGGCGACTCCAGACCGATTTTTCTCATCGCATCCTTGAACAAGAGGCGATCCTCGGCCTTCTTGATGGATTCGATTTTGGCGCCGAGCAGTTCGACGCCATACTTGTCGAGGACGCCGGCTTCGGCGAGCGCCACGGAGAGGTTCAGGCCGGTTTGTCCGCCGACGGTGGAGAGCAAGGCGTCGGGGCGCTCGCGCCGGATCACTTCTTCGGCGTATTCCAGCGTAATGGGCTCGACGTACGTGCGCTCGGCGAGGTCCGGGTCCGTCATGATGGTCGCCGGATTCGAGTTGATCAGGACGACCTCGTAGCCATCGTCTTGCAGCGCCTTGCAGGCCTGTGTCCCGGAATAGTCGAACTCGCAGGCCTGGCCGATGATGATGGGGCCGGAGCCAACGATGAGGATCTTCTTGATGTCGGTGCGTTTAGGCATCGGCGCGTTTAGATTCGTCGAGCAGCTTTACGAAGTCGTCGAACAGGTAATGCGAGTCGTGGGGGCCGGGGGAGGCCTCCGGATGGTATTGAACGCAGAAGACGGGCTCGCTGCGATGGCGAAACCCTTCGAGCGTGTGGTCGTTCAGGTTGATGTGAGTGAGTTCGATGTCGCTGGCCGGCAGGGAATCGGGATCCACGGCGAAGCCGTGATTCTGCGAAGTGATCTCCACCTTGTTGGTCCGATAGTTCAGGACCGGGTGATTGGCGCCGCGATGACCGAAGGGGAGTTTGAAGGTTTTGCCGCCCATGGCCAGGCCAAGAACCTGGTGGCCGAGGCAGATGCCGAAGATGGGCAGCTTACCGACCAGTTTGCGGACTTCGGCGGCCTGCCGGGCCAGGGGCTCGGGGTCGCCGGGGCCGTTCGACAGGAAGAGGCCGTCGGGTTTGAGCGCGAGAACGTCTTCGGCGGTTGTGAAGGCCGGGACAACCGTCGTGCGGCATCCGGCGTGCGCCAGCCGGCGAAGGATGTTGCGTTTGATGCCATAGTCGTAGGCAACCACGTGAAAATGGGGCTCGGCGGCGGGCGGAACCAACTCCGAGGGCGAACAGGGCTTGATACCGTCCTCCCAGCGGTAGGGCGTGGGCGTGGAAACCAGCGTCGCCAGGTCACGGCCGGCCATCGAAGGAACGTTGCGGGCCAGTTCGACGAGTTCGGCGGGGTCGCCGCCGCTGCCGGACAGGACGCCGCGCATGACGCCGCGCGAACGCAGGCGGCGGACGAGCGTCCGCGTGTCCATATCGGAGCCCACCGGGATATCGTTGCGCTTCAGGAAGTCCTCGGCGGTCTCCTGCGCGCGCCAGTTGCTACGGATGGGGGAGAAATCGCGGACGATCAAGCCTTCGATGTAAGGGCGGATCGATTCGCAGTCGTCGTCGTTGGCGCCGTAGTTGCCGATCTGGGGGTTGGTGAGGACGACGATCTGGCCGCAGTAGGAGGGGTCGGTGAAGATTTCCTGGTAACCGGTGATGGATGTATTGAAGACGACTTCGCCGGTTTTGATTCCGGACGCACCAAAACTGGTGCCCTCGAAGACTGTGCCGTCTTCCAGGGCGAGGATGGCAGTACTCAAGTGCAGCTTCGCTCCCGCGGGGAAGAATGGAGTGTCTCTCTATTGGACCATGCGGGGAGGGGACGGGGCAAGCTGGGGTGCTTAACCGGGTGCGCGAAATGGAAGTGACCCACTGGCGGTTTTCTTTTTTTATGCCATTTTTCTGAGCGTATCTATACGTCAGAACCAGGAGGCCGCTCATGCCCGATTCCATCCCTGCTCTGGAAGCGGATCGCACCATGCTCCTTCAGGAGTTCCTCACCTTGGGTGATCTCCGCCCGGGCTCCATCACCGCCGTCGCCCGTCGCTGCGGCAAACCCAACTGTCACTGTGCCAAGCCCAATGATCCCGGGCACGATCCTCAGGTTCGGCTGATCGTCACTCCCAACAGCCGCCACGCCAAACGTGCCGCCAGCGGATACGGGGCGACCGTGGCCAGCAGCGCCAGTAACCGGGCCAGCGCGCCGCTGATGCGGCCGGGTTCTACCCCCAGCCGATCCAGCAATGGTCGGCACTCGGTGTGGCAAGGCCGGCAACGGTACCGCGATAGGGAAGCCCGCCTCGACCCGGGGACGAATCGTATCCACCCAGGCAGCGGGAATGGACTCG
>CAYPUQ010000076.1:0-18098 GCA_964413655.1 uncultured Solibacteraceae bacterium
CCGTCAGTAGTTCGATGCCCATTCCGGCATCATATCCGGGCCTGTTTGGTTCCGGCTACGCCGGGTTAGGTAGCGGCGCTTGCTTTGGCGGTCAACCCACTGCTGATACTCGGCGCCAGAGATGGCGGTGTAGCGGATCTGCACACCGAGTTCATGGGCTTTGAGCAGCAGGTCGGTGAGTAGCGGCGACGACTTCATCGGCTCGGTCAATTCGATCAGGATGCCGAGCGCTAAAGCGTCGTGAATGACGGCCTGGCCGATGTCGAGGATGCGCGCACCCGCGCCGCCGAGAATGCTGGTGAGGGAATGCGTGACGCCGGCGCGGTCGTGTCCGGTGATGTCGATGCGGAGCACCCGCGACCCCGGTGAAGTGGGCATTTCCCCCAAGTCTACCGGGGCGCCGGATTACGCCGCCGGTGTCGCGCCGAGGACGACGTCGAAGCGGGCGGACAGTTCGGCCGCGCGCGACCCGGCTATCGGCGCGAAGGGGACGATGATCGCCTTGCGGTCCTTCGGATCAGTGATGCGCCTGAGAATGCCGTCCGTGGCGTTGAGCGGTTCGCCCTCCACGTAGCACTGGGTGGTGAATTTCTCGCGCCCCTGGGCCTTGATGGCGAAGTGGATGTGCGGGGTCCTGCCAGGATAGGGAACCGGCTTGACGGTGCGGAACAGATATTCGCCGTTTGCCCCGGTGAGGAAGCGTCCGAAGCCCTGGAAGTTGGCGTCGAGTTTCTCGCGGTTGCTCGATTTGGTGTGCAGGTAGGAGCCATTTGCGCACACTTGCCAGATTTCCACCATGGCGTTCCGAACCGGGGTGCCGCGGGCGTCCAGGATGCGGCCGCTTAGCCAGGTCACCTCGCCAACCGCCGGGTTGATGGAATCGTTGATGATCAGCAGGTCGTTGTCGGTATCGAGGGGCAGCTTGTCGGGATAGAAGGGTCCCTCGGTTTGCGCCGGGGTGAGCGTCAATTGTTCGGCGAACAGCCCCGGAACGGAAAAGAAAGCACTCCCCAGCCCAATCGTTCTGAGAAAGTTGCGGCGGCCCGGCAAAGGGCGGCACTCGGAAAACACACGCGTCATATTGACTCCAGAGACGGATCCCTTACCGGACTAGGTTACTACGCCGGCCGATGAAATGTCCGGGCTGCGCGCCGCCAGTGTGTGTAACACCACCCCAGCCGCTTCTAAGCGCCGTGACGCCGCACGACAACCAGGGTAATGTCGTCGGCCGCGGTCCGGCCCTGCGTGAACTCCGCCAGGTCTGCCAGCACCGCCTGAACAATCGTGCGTGACGTGGCGCGAGGATGCGCGGCCAGGACAGCGAGCAGCCGGTCTTCGCCGTAGTCTTCGTCGGTCGGATTCTCCGCCTCGGTGACGCCGTCGCTGTAGAGGACCAGCGTGTCTCCCGGTTCGAGGGTGGCCGTACCAGCCTGGTAGGTCATGTTCTTGAGGATGCCAAGCACCGGTCCGCCGACCTCCAGACGTTCCACGCGCCCGTCCGCGCGGCGGAGCAGCGGCGGATTGTGGCCGGCATTGCTGTAGGAGAGTTCGCCGGTCGGCGGATCGACAATCGCCATGAACAACGTGATGAACCGGTTCCCCGGACAGGCCGCCGAAACGCTACGGTTCAGCCGGGTCATCAGAACCGGCATATCTTCAGTCTCCTCGGCGAGCATCTGGGCGCGAGCCTGGAGACTCGACATCAGCAGGGCCGCCGGCAGGCCCTTGCCGGCTACGTCGCCCACCAGCACGCCGAGCTTTCCGGCGCCCATCGGGAGGTAGTCGAAGTAATCGCCGCCGACGGCGTGGCAGGGCAGACTCTGGCCGGCCACATCGATACCAGGCACAATCGGGTCTTGGCGCGGCATCAGGTTGCGTTGGATTTCGGCCGCCTGGGCCATCTCCTGCTGCATCTTCTTCTCGACTATTTCCACCTCCGCCAAACGCGCGTGCTCGATCTGTATGGCGGCGACGTTCGCCATGACGGTCAGCAGGTTCAGATCTTCGGTGGTGAACGGGTGGACGAAATCCGGCGAATCCACGTAAATCAGACCGGTCACACGGCCTTCACTCTGCAGCGGGACTGCAATCAGGCTGCGTACGCGATGCTGCACGATGGTTTCGCTGCCGCGCAGAAAGTCCTCGCGGCCAGTGTCCAGCACCAACAGTGAGGCTCGCTCTCCGATCACACGATTCGTTACCGCGCGGCTGAGCCGCAGACCCTCGCCGCGCGACGCCCTCAGAGTCAGATGGCCGTTCTCAATCGTCATGAGCGCGCCCCGGCGTGCGCCGACGGACTTCACCGCCAATTGCAGGATAGCCGGAAACAGCTCGTGCAACGGCTTGCGGCCGCCCAACTCGCGTCCGACGCTGAGCAGCGCCTGAATCCGCGCCCGCCCCGTCGGCGCTTCCAGCGGAAGTCCGGCGTTTTCCTGCTCGGCCACCACGTCGAGACTGGTAAGGATGCTGGTCGAAGACGAACTGGTGCCCACATCGTCGTCGAGCGGAAGATCGGCCTCGGCCTCTGGATCGTGGTAGGTGAACGTCAGACGGCCGGCCGCGATCAGATCACCGAGTCGAAGTCGGTGGCGCCCGGTCAGCGGGGTCCCATTCAGTAGCGTCCCGTTCTTGCTGCCGAGATCGGTTAGGGACCACTCCGTTCCGTCGCACTCGAAAGTCGCGTGGTAGCGCGACAGCACCGGGTCCTCGGGATAGGCGAGGCCGTTGTCCGCGGAGCGGCCAAGTGTCAGCCGTAGTCCGCGCAGCGGAATCGCACGGGTGGCGCCGTCGGGCAGATGCAGAAGCAGTTCTCGCGCCATTGCAATGGATGGTGGAGTTTCGAGTATCTCACGAAGAGAGTGACGCGCCAAGATGCGGGACGCTAGAATACCCTCATGCTTTTCAGCATGACGCCGGTGCTGATTGTGGAGGAGATTGAGCCGTGTCTGTCCTTCTGGATCGACCGCTTGGGCTTCTGCTCGGTGGTCGAGGTCCCGCATGGAAAGAAGCTCGGATTCATCCGCCTATCGCGTGGCACCTTGAACGTGATGTACCAGACAGTCGATCATTTGCGAGCCGACCTGCCGCCGGGAGCGGCCTTCGACCGGAAGCCTACCCACACGGTGCTGTACGTCCGGGTGAAGAACGTGGACGAGACCATCGAGAAGCTGAAGGGCTTCCCGGTGGTTCTCGCGAAACGCCAAACGGATTACGGCGCGATCGAGGTGTTCTTTCGGGAACCCGGCGGTAACATTATCGGATTCTCCGAGATCCATCCGGTGCGGTGAGCGTGGCCGTCACGGCGCCGATGGTCCCCGTCCGGTCGTGACTTCCTCGTCTTCCCGGGTGGGCTTGCCTGCGTCGGGATTCGGAGGGGCGCCCGCCCCCTTCGGCCTCCGGTTCGGGAGATACTCGCCCGCCTTTTCGGCGTGCCGCTTCGCCCAGTCCACCAGGCGCTTCGCCGGCGGATAGTGCTCGCTCAAGATCACCAGTCCGGGAATGAGAAAGATCCACCCGGGCATGACGGGTAAAATCAACCCCGTGATGCCGAGCAACACCAGACCACAACCGGCCGCTATACGAAGAATCTTCCGCATCGCCCCCACAAAACGAGCCGTGCCCTCAATCTCTGTCCAGTTCCCTGTCCGGCCCCGTGGTACCCGAGTACTGAATCCTGGTATCGGTCAGCGCAATTTCGACGCGGCGGTTTTGCGCCCTGGCCGATTCGCTGGTTCCCGGCACGAGAGGACTCGACTTGCCGAACCCCCGAACCGAAACCGTGTCCGCGCCGATCCCGGCATCCACGAGGTAAGCTTTCACTGCCTCAGCACGCCGCTCGGAAAGCTGTCTGTTGTAAGCTTCGCTTCCGACATCGTCCGTGTGGCCGTGAACTTCCAGTCCATAGCCGTCCGACGCCAGCAGCACGCCGGCGATCCGGCTGAGCAGTTCCCGCCCTTCCGGCCTCAGCGTCGCGCTGTTGAAGTCGAACCGCAAAGCGGATTCCGGCAGGTTCATGACGAGGCCGAGCGCCGTCCGCCGCGTCTCCACTAGCCGGTTCAGCGCCTGCTGCATCCGGTTCAGTTCCTCCGCGCGCTCCTTACGGATCCGCTCCATTTCCTGGCGCGCTTCCCCGGCGATTTCCTCGGCCCGCAGCCTCCTTTCCCCGGCGATCAGACTTTCGGTCTCCGCTTGCCGCCGGGCTTCCTCGGCGCGGTCCTTCGCTTCGGCGGCGGCCAGGGCCCGTTCGGCGGCCGCGGCCGCTTCGCGCGAGGCCCGCTCGGCGCGATCCGAAAGCACCGTCACCTCCCGCTCCATCTCGTCGAACCGGTTCATCAGCCGGTTCCCGCCCACGAAGAGCGCTACCAGTACAGCTACCGCCAGCGCCGCAATCGCCCAGAATACCGGTGTGATCTTGCGGCTCCCCATACTCCCATTGTGGCGAAGTTTGCCGTCGGGTGCTTCAGTTCCCGACAGCGATCGTGACAGTGTTGCTTTCCAGCCCCTCGCCCATGCGCAAAACTACCGGGACGGCGGGGCCGACGGGGGTGTTTGCGGCCACTTGCGCGTTTACCTGGTACAGGGCAACGTAGTTCGGGGCCAAACCGGCAAAGCTAACCGCGGCTTCTACTCCGCCGATGGTCACGCGTGCGGGTAGCAGCGTCTCCGCGAGTGGCGATGCCGGTGCCGCCACTCCGGGCTCGGCCTCGATATTCACCCGTCCCAACCCGGTGCAGTAGATCTCGATGAATTCGCCCTCCCCCCGCCGGACCGCTCTCGCTTCGCCGAACTCGTTGTTGGGCGCGGCCAGCAACGGTGTGTTCGCAATCAGGATTGCGCCCTGTCCCGTACCATCCTGCCTCATCGAAAATATCCCTGGGGCGGATTCCTGCAACGGACCGATACGGACGACGGCGCCGCTCGTACCGGCGTTGCTCACCTGGACGGTCGGTGCGGTCAACGGCAGATTGAAAGGCAACTGAGCATTGATCTGATTGGGCGCCGTGAACAGAATGGGAACCCTGAGTCCGTCTACCCGCAACTCCAAGGCATTTAAGCGCTCAGGCCAGGGCTGGACGAGATCCGCCACTCGCAAGCCGAACGAGAGGTGCTCGCCGAACACGCTAAACAGCGCCCCCGGCGCCAGCGCCTGCGTGAAGCTGGCCGCATTTCGGACATCGGCGGCGGCCACCTGAGGAACGATCGTCGGCGAAGGGTAGAACACCTCATGGACATCGGAAAAGAACGCCCCGGCGCGCGGACCGCCGCCCGGCGCGAAGAGACGATTTACCACCACAATGCCGTACAACCCGTGGCGGGCCGTCGGCATCTCGGGCAGTTCCAGCCAGGTATCGCTAGCCGGGTCGTACGCGTGAACGTCATTGAAGGTTCCGAATGCGTTTGGCGACTGCCCTTCGCCGCCGAACACGACAATCCGGCCGTCGATCACGCCGCTGCCGATTCCACCCCGCGCCACTGGAATCGGCGCCCGCTGCCGCCACATCGCGGTCGTCGGATCGTACTCCTCGGTATTGTCCACCGGGATGGATGCGCGCCCCGTCAGGGCGTAGAACTTGCCACCCACCGCCTGCGCCGTCAGGTGGTCGCGGAGGGTCGGCATGTTCGGCAGAACCGTCCACTGGCGATTCCCCGTGTCGAAAACTTCAAAGGCGTTGGAGGAGCCCCCACCGCCGCGCAAACCGCCAGCCACATAGATCCGCGTCCCGATCGCGGCGACGCCGCTCGCGCCACGCGGAGTACCCATCTGCCCGATGGCCTGCCACGCATTGGTCGCGGGATCATACATATACGTCGTTCCATCCACAAAGCCCGTTCCGGTACGGATCGCCCCCAAGAGGTAAAGCTTGCCATCGACGGCGGCAACGTTGCAGTGATCGGCGCCGTCGTCGATCGGATACGGCGCGCCCTCGGACCAGAGGTCGTACACCGTGTCGTAGATAAACAGGTTGCGCGGGCGCTGGGGTCCAGCGGCCAGACCACACATCGAGTAGATCTTGGTGCCGATTGCGGCGCCTGATACCTCAGTGACGGCAATGGGGTAGGGGGCGCGGGTTTCCCAAAGACCCTGCGCGTAAACCGGCACGGTGGCGAGGAGAAGAAACAGGAATGGTCGCAAGGCAAACTCCAGTCATAGATTCTCCCTCTGCTCTATTCTGATACGAAACCGGTGCCGGATGTTGTCAGGCACGCCGCACCAGGTGCGCGAGCCGTTCCCGCAACACTTGGTGGGCGCGAAAAATGAGCGAACGCACCGCCTGCTCGCTGGTTCCCATTACCTCGGCGATCTGGGCGTAGGGCAGCCCATCGTATTTGTGAAGAATCACCGCGCAGCGCTGGCGCGTCGGCAGACTCGCGATCGCCCGCCGGACCTCGCCGCGTTCCGCGCCGCGAATCAGCGCCTGTTCGGCGGGTGGGCGCTCGTCGGCGAGACTGTCCGGGGAACCGATCGGCTCCCGGTTCTGCTCGGCCCGGTGGTCGCGGATCCAGTTCAGCGTCAGGTTGGTCGCGATCCGGTACAGCCAAGTACTGAACCGGGCCGACGGGACGTAGCTGTGCCGCGCCTTGTAGACGCGCAAAAAGGCTTCCTGGGCCAGATCCTCCGCGGCCGCCTCGTCTTGGATCATCCGGTAGAGATAGCCCACGAGCGGCTTTCGATGGCGCTCCACCAGGCGATTGAGATACGCCGTCTCGCCATCCCGCACCCGCACCATCCACTGCGTCTCCGTGTCGTGAGCCGGCGCCGGCCAGGAAGTGTTCATCGTACGCCTACGCACTCGAAGACGGACTGGCGGCCGGCTTTGATGACACGGGGCCAGAAAAGCCCGTGCATCGCCCGAAGGCGTTCAGGGCTCTCGCGCCGCGAAATGAAAAGAAATACATGCTGAGGCAAGAAACTGATTATCAATCACTTGTTACTTTGTTAACCCCAACCATCGCGTCCTCCGTTAAAAAAGTGGTAACAGAACTTGAGGTCCCGTGTTACTCTCAGTTCGGTACAGGGGAAAGGGGGTCACTTTCTCCATTCACATCTCTGCGTAAGGGAGCAAATCATATGAGAAGGCACGCATGGACTGTGCTTGCTTTTGCTCTACTTGCGTCCGCGCAACTGGCGGCGCAGGTGACTTCTGGTGAAATCGCGGGCGTGGTGCGCGACCCCAGTGGGGCCGCTGTCGCTGACGCAACGGTGGTCGTCAAGAGCATGGATACTAATGCGAGCCGGGAGGTTACCACTTCCGCGGACGGACTGTTTCGCGCCCCCCTTCTCCCGGTGGGCAGTTACGAGGTGAGCGTGTCCAAGGCCGGATTCGCCCGCTACATTCAGGGGCCCATCGTCTTGCGGTTGAATCAGACCGCTAACCTCGACGTGAACCTGGAGGTGTCCGGGGTCACCGAGACCATCACCGTCTCCACCGATGCCCCGATCATCAACACGACAAACGCCGAGGTTGGCGTCAACTTCGAGTCGAAGCGGATTACCGAGATCCCGCTGGCGCCGAACCGGAATGTTCTGAACATCGCGCTGAACGTGGCAGGGGTGAGCCAACTTTCCTCCGGCCAGAGCGTTTTCGCCTCAAGCGGCAACAACGGCCTGGACGGTGGAGTCAATTTCTCGGTCAACGGCATGCGAACCCGCTCGAACAACTTCATGCTCGACGGGCAGGACAGCAACGACCCGAGCGTGACCGGAGCCATCCAGTCGGTGAACAACCCCGACATTGTCGCCGAGTTCCGTCTCATCACGAACCAGCCGACCGCCGAGTACGGCCGCGCCGCCGGATCGGTGGTGAACATCATCACCAAGAGCGGTACGAACGACGTCCACGGCTCGCTGTTCTGGTTCCACAACAGCAACAAGCTGAACGCGGCGAGCAACCTCGACAAAGCCCGCGGCCTGACCGAAGCGCCGTGGCGCATCAACAATCAGGAGGGTGGAACGCTCGGCGGGCCGCTCTACATCCCCGGCGTGTACAACGGGCGCGACCGGACGTTCTTTTTCGGCTCACTCCAGCGCTGGACGGATCGCGCCGTCGGCAGCGGCAGCACCATCCGCGGCGTGCCGACCGAGCAGGGCCGGCAAGTGTTACAGCCCTTCGCCAGCCGCCCGACAGTCGGCGCTTTACTCGAGTACCTGCCCGCCGCCCAGACCCCGAGCGGCCAAAGCGCCCGGTTCACCGCCGGTGGAACTGAATATACGGTGCCGCTGGGCAGTCTGACCGGCGCCAACAACCAGCAGTTCGACGACTGGCAGTGGTCCGGCCGGGTGGATCACCGGATTTCGAATAAGCACAACCTGTACGGCCGCTACATGTATGACGACTCGGCGGGCACCGGCTTCGGCCAGGCGACTCCACCTGGTAACGCCACTGTCAATCCGGCACGCCGGCAAGCGGTAACGTCGGCGCTAACCTCGACCTTTTCGCCCACGATGTTCAGCGAGTTCCGCGTCTCCTACCAGCGGCTGGCCACCACCACCACGGCCGCCGATCCCCGGTCGGAAGCGATTCCTTCGATCGAGGTTAACGAATTGGGCATGACCGGATTCAATGCGGCGGCCACACGCACCGGTTTCGGTCTGGCTGTCAACCTGCCCCAGTTCCGCCGCAACAACACCTATCAATTGCAGGAGACAATCGGCGTCCTCCGCGGCGCGCACTCGATGAAGTTTGGCATCGACTTCCGCCGCCAGGACGTCGTCAGCTTCTTCCTGCCGACCCTCCGTGGCCGTCTGGTGTATGAAACCCTGCAAGACCTCGTGGACGACTTGGCTCAGATCGCCAACATCAACAGCCCGCTGCCGGGCGGCAAGACCAACCAGTACTACAAGTTTTACGACTACTTCTTCTTTGCCCAAGACGAGTGGCGTGTCCGGTCGAATTTCACCCTCACTTACGGTCTCCGCTACGAATCGCCCGGGAATCCGATTCAGAACCTTGCCGACGCCAATGCGGCGATCATGGCGGCTAATAACGGCGATCCGCGCTACCGGCTGGAACCGGTGCCGCCGCGCGACAGCAATAACTGGTCGCCGCGGTTCGGCTTCAACTACCGCTTCGGGAAGGGCCCGGGAGCGCTGAACTGGCTCACCGGTGATGGCAAACTGGTGATGCGCGGCGGCTACGCCCGCACCTACGACGTTGCCTTCATTAACATCGCGCTCAACGTCGGCACGGCGTTCCCTTTCCTCAACGCCACTACGCTGGCGCCACGCACGCCGAACTCGCTCACTGCCTTGCGTGCCGCCGCGCTCGCGCCAATCACGGGCGATCCCCTCCAGATAACGCAGACCCAAGTCACCGGCGATTTTCGGTCTCCCTATGCCGACCAGTTCTCGTTTCAGTTCCAGCGGCAGTTGTACACCGACTGGGCGTTCACCGCCGGCTGGGTGGGGACCAAAGGGGGTGCGCTCTTCCAGACGATTGATGGCAATCCCACAATCCCCGGATCGAATCCGCTGGCTCGCGTCAACCCAGCTATCGGTGTCCGCCGCGTCCGCGCCAACACGGCGAACTCCATCTACCACTCCCTGCAGACCAGCCTCGAGAAACGTCTATCGCGCGGCTTCTCGATGGGCGCGCATTACACTTGGAGCGCGTTCATCGATCTCGCCTCGGAGGTCTTCAACCCCGCCGTAAACGGCGACGTGGCCGTTTCGCAGGACTCGTTCAACCGCCGCGCGGACCGCGGCCGCTCCACCTTCGACCGGCCGCATCGCTTCACCGCCACCTACGTCTACGAACTGCCGGTCATGCGCGAGCAGCAGGGCGCGATCGGTAAGATCCTCGGCGGTTGGCAGATCAACGGATTCCTCACCTTCCAGTCCGGCGCGCCATTCACGCCGCTGGCGGGCATCGATCCCGGACGGCGCTTGAGCGGCATCGACGCGCTGGTCGGCAACGCCATCCGCGCCAACGCGGTGGCCGGCCGCGACGTAGCCCGCATGAGGATCGAGGACATCTATTCGTTCAACATCCCCGCCGCCGTGGCCGGATCCCGCAACAGCCTCTTTACCAACGTAACGGCTGACGCCCCGCTCGGCACCGCCGGCCGGAACATCCTCCGCGCCGATGGCATCGGCAACTTCGATTTCGGAGCCTTCAAGAATACGCGCGTCGCCGAGAAGCACAACATCCAGTTCCGCGCCGAGTTCTACAACCTGACCAAGACGCGCAACTACGGCATCCCCGAGTCGCGCGTCAACTCGGCGAACTTCCTGAACCAGTGGGGCACCGACGGTGGCACGCGGCGCATCACGCTCGGTCTGCGTTACGTGTTTTAGGAAACCCATCCGCCGGCCTCCTCATCTGTCATGATGGATAGATAGGAGGTTTCTGGATGCATATGAATATCGGAAGGACCCTCGCACTGGCGGCGCTGGCGGTCGCTGCCCTGCCTGCGCAGACCGTCGATCGTTTGGAGGAGGCGGGCGCGGTCCTGAGCGAGGTCATGGAAATCTCGGATAAGGCCATCCCTCAGGGACTGCTCGACAAGGCCGCCTGCATCGTCGTCGTCCCCGGTGTCAAAAAGGGTGCGTTTATCGTGGGCGCCAAGTACGGTCGCGGGTTCATCTCGTGCCGCAAGGAAGGCGGCGTTGGTTGGACCGGTCCTGGCGCGATCCGCGTTGAAGGCGGCAGCGTTGGCTTCCAGATCGGCGGTTCGGAGACCGATGTCATCATGCTGGTGATGAACGATCGCGGCGCCGAGAAGCTGATGCGCAGTAAGTTCACCCTCGGCGGCGATGCCTCGGTGGCGGCCGGTCCCGTCGGCCGCACGGCCAGCGCGGAGACGGACGCCTTCTTGCGCGCCGAGATCCTGACATGGTCGCGTAGCCGCGGCGCCTTCGCCGGCGTGTCGCTGCGAGGTGCGACTTTGCGCGAAGACCGTGGCGCGAACAAGGACATTTATCAGAAGGACGTGAAGAACGCCGACATCATTCGCGACAAAGTGCCGGCGCCAGAGGCGGCCTCGGAACTAATCTCGTTGCTGAACAAGTATTCCAGCCGCCGGGTCAGTTAACCGGCCACAGCGACGTTGGGGGCAAGCGTCCACTCGAGCAAGCCGGCCTGCCGGTCGGCTTCAGGTCTGCGCCTCCATCACCGTCAGCCGTTTCTCCCATCCATTCTGCGGCCAACCCCTCGGCCGCGATGGCCTCCATTCGGTGATCGTGCCCTGATTAGCGAGGGAACTTGCCGAAGGCGACGGAGATCCCGCGTCCAGGTCCCGCTTTCGTCACCACCGCCGGTTTGTGTCCTTGTACTCGATTCACCTTGATCGGACACAGGTTCGTCGCGTACACCGGCGTCCCGTAGCCCGGGCGGCAACGCCTTACGCCGTTTCTCCTGCGTCACGTTCCCCGTCGTCAGCGGATTGTCGTAGACCCACTCCCGCTTCGCCGGCGCAGCCCACCCCCGCCGCCGCAGTCAGTATGCCCCGCCGCAGGCTCTGCTCGCCGTATGGTTCAACCAGTAGTACTCGGCCCTCTCAACCACGTTTCCGTTCTTGTTGCAGGTGTGATCGATCCGTCCCGCCAAACACGATTCTCCGTTCACGCAAATTGCGAAGAATTCAGCCCGGAGCAGGCGGGCGAGAGCCGCTCGATGTTCGTCTTACCTTCGCCACAAGGAAAGTCTCAACAGCGAGAAACTGGGCAGAATGGTCAAACGAACCGTAAGGAATTTGGCTCGGTTTCGGCCCACTGCGGGGCGCCGGACCGAACGGATCCATCGCTCGCTACACCGCCCATTCCGCCGGATCGGTAGTTGGGATCTGAATCCACCCCTCCGGCGGAACGGCATCCATGGGGAGTGCGCCGTTCCAAAACGATGCCTGGAGGGGCACCATCGTCCCCGCTTTCGCCTTCAGCGTCTTCAGCGGTACTCCGACCTCGAGCACCCGCCGGTAGGCCGCTTCCACCTTGCTCCGCCCCTGCAGACGCACCTCACCGCCGTGCAGCAGGAGGTCGAACTGCGCGGTCTCGAAATTCAGGTGCAGGCGTATGTCCTCCGGCTCTTCGCTCAGATCGAAGCGCAGGTAAACCCGCTCTCCGTCGCTGCCATACCGCATCTCCCGGAGCAGAAATCGCTGTCCGTGCATCGCGCCTTGCCGCGTGTCGAGCTTGAAAATGCCCGCGCCCATCCACTCGAAATACGACGTCACCTCGCCGTCGATCTTCGCGGTAATCCTGGCGGCTGGCATCGTTTGCTGCGCGGCTGCCGGCGCCTGGAGGATGGGGCGCGACAACTCCTCGGGTGGCGGCAGGCCCAAAGCGCGGTAGACGTTGGCGAGATGAGAACGGTACAGGTAATCGAATTCAACGCGATTCTCCGAGTGATGCTCCGGACCGTACCACCAGCACCAGTCGCTCCCTTCGGCAATCAGCAATTCTTCGAACGCGATCGCGAGTTGCCCTGGCGCCGGTTTGTTGGCATCGGGACCGTTCACGACACGGTCGTAAGTCTGCCGGGCGCGCAACAACAAATCCCAGGCGCGATTGTCCTCCTCGGCGCCAATCCAAATATCGAAATTGGCGTTGATCCACGAACCCGGAAAGATATGGTCGATCCGCTGCGCGGGAACGCGTTCGAGCGCCTCGGAGACCGTCAACGCCTCCATCGACGGATCGTCCTGTATCTGGCGGTACATCTCCCGCAGGAAAGGCCGGCCGCTTTCCTCGTAGTACTCCCACGCGTTCTCGCCGTCGAGAATCACAGGCACCAGGCAATCCTCGCCGCGCTGCTGGAACCAGCCGCAGTTCTCGCGGATCTTGTTCAGAAAGTGCCCAGCGGCCTCGCTGTAATCCATCCGCGAGTACACGAAGCCGATCAGGTCGCTCAGGAAGTGGTCGCGGAAGATGACGTGTACTTGGCGCCCGTCGCGTTCCCAGCGGTAGGGACGATAGGTTTGCGCGACACCGGCCGTCTGGCCGATCGTACGAGTCAGGACGCCGTTATCCGAGGCGGTCCACTGGAAGCCGAGATCGGCGGCGATCGCGAACACTTCGTCGGAGACGGAGCCCTCCGACGGCCACAGCCCGCGCGGGTACACGCCGAACCTCCCGCGCATATACTCGCGCGCGCGTTCAAGCTGCAGCCGCGCGTCCTTGGGATAGCGGAAGTTCGGCGGCAGCGGTACGAACGGATGCGAAATGCCAGCGATGTTGCTGTCGCACAGCAAGGGCAGAATCGGATGATAGAACGGTGTCGTCGTCACCTCAATCTGGCCGCGGCGGTCGAACTCCTGATACACCGGGATCACCTTGCCGAGAATATCGAGCTGCTTCCGGCTCATCCGTTCCTGGTGCTCGAGCGTGTAGTCGCGGCCTCGGGCCACCAGTTCGCGGACTTCCGCGTCGCCGGCGAGGAATTCCTCGTCGAACCAGGCAAGCTGCGACAGCACCTGCAAGTCGCGCATGGTCCGCGGCGCGAAGAACCGCCGCGCGCGATCGGCGTTGCGATCGGCCGCCAGCCAGCCGTCGTAAAGCTCCCCGTAGCGCGGGTAGCGCCGGATCATGCGGGCGGGATTGGCTTGAAAGAAGTACCGCAGGATGAACGACTGCTCCTCCGGTGTCAGGTCTTCGGCCGGTTTCACCGCCGCACGCAGGAACGGGTCGACCGCTTTCCCCGCGGCGTATTCCTCAATCTGCGCCATCATCGACGGTACGAGGTTGAAAGTCTGGTGGACCGCCGGGAAGTCTTCCAGCACCTTGACCATGCCATAGTAGTCTTTCAATGCGTGCATGCGCGTCCACGGCAAATGATACTCACCGCTCACAAGATCCTTGTAAAACGGCTGGTGCATGTGCCAGACAAAGCAAAGATGGATCTTGGCCATACACGATCTATCGGCCGAAGTAGCTGCGCGTCGGCGGGGGCGCTTCCGTGCCCCGTACGGCCAGCCAGAGGATCGCATTCAGTTCGTCGTCGTCGATCATGTCGGCCTCTTCGAAATTCATCCGGAGCGAACGCGCCGCGGTGGGATTATTCTCCGCGTTGCGCTCCTCCAGCGAGATCCGCGGCCGCTCGGCCTCGTAGGGTTTGGGGTTCGGCTCACGGGCGAAGACGCCGAACATCACCGGCGCGGAGGCGTCGAACATCGTCATGGGCCGCAGGCCGAGAACGAGTTCCATGGTGCGCAGCATGGAAGTGGTGTTGTAGAAGCTGCTATCGACGATGCCGCGCCGCGTGTATGGCGACAGCACGTAGGCGGGCGAACGGTGGCTGTCTACGTGGTCCGGGCCGTTCTGGGCGTCGTCCTCGAGGACGAAGATCGCCATCTTCCCCCAGAACCGGCTGCGCGAACAGGCCTCGACAATCAGGCCGAGCGCGTAGTCGTTGTCGGCGACGTAGGCGCGCGGCGTCCGGCGGCCGGGCATGGTGCCGGCCGTATGGTCGTTGCCAAGCCGCATGATCATGAACCGCGGCATCCGGTCGTCGGCCTCGAACTGGGCCAGGTCGCGGAGAAATACCTTGGCGCGATCCACGTCGAGATAATCGAGATCGTAGGCGCGATAGTACATGTTTGTAACGTTCGCCAGGCCTGGATCGCGCACCGCCTGAATCTGCCGGCCGTCTTGGCCCGGCTTCGCCATGTTGGTAGCGAAGTAGCCGTAGTTGCGCATCGGCAGCCCGGCGGAGAGAACCTGCGTCCAGATGTAACCGGCGGGCGGAGTCGCCGCCGGTTCGCCGCCTTCGTAATCGTAGTGCTGGCGCCGGCGCCCGTAACTGTTCTGCCACATCTTCATCACGTAGTCTGGCGCGATGGCGGCGGTCGACCAGTTGTGGCCGTCGGCGCTGACGTCGGCGTTCACGTAGAAGTTGTCGAGTAGGACGAACTCGCGGGCGAGCTTGTGATGATTCGGAGTTACTTCCTCGCCGAACAGGGTCAGGCTCTTGTCGCCGTTGCCCTTTTCGAGACCGCCGAGTACCTGGTCGTAGGTCCGGTTCTCTTTGACGATGTAGAGGACGTGGTGAATCGGCGACGCATCGCCCGGCGTCTCCGGCACGGGATTGCCCGGGCTCCAGCCCGGCGCGCGTAGCATTTTGTCGTCGCTGTACGGCGAGTTCCGGAACACCGTTTCGGTGTGAAGGCTGAGCGTCTCCTCGTCGAGCGGGTCGATGAAGGAGGCCGAGCCGCGCTGGAGGCGGCCGACGTATTGAACCACGTCCACGCCCTGGTGCAGCGGCGACGACGCAGTCACCGGCTGCGGTCCGCGCGGATTCGGATAACTGCGCGGTCCCTTTCCGTTCAAGACCATGAGCTTTCCGCCGGGCAAAACGCGTGCGGCGGTCGGGTACCAGCCCGTGGGGATGAATCCGAGTACGCTGCTGCGCAGACGAGTCACGTCCACCACGGCAATGGCATTGGCATCCGAACAGACGACGAAGAGCCGGCTTTGGTCTTCGTTCAGCGCCAGCGCGCTTGGCGTCATGCCGAGCGGCTGACGCGGGGTCATCGCGACGTTGATAGTTTCGAGCGGCCTCCAGTCCTTATTCGCGGAGACGCCGATGGTGTACACGCGGTTCGTATTGGCCGCCGCGACGAACAAACGCGCCTGGTAGGGCATCTCCTCGTCTTCCTCCAACAGCGTCTGGCGGTCGCGCCAGACCATGTCGGTGGGGTGCGGGCCAAGCCGGAGAAAAGCGATCTGCTGCCCGCGCGCCGCGTCGTGGTGATGAATCGAGCCGTCCGCCCAACTCGTGACGTAATAGGATCTGCCGTCGGGATGAAACATTACCCGGTACGGGCGGCGGCCCGTGCGGTGGCGTTCGATCACCATGCCGGACTGCGGATTCACGACCAGGATCAGGTTCTGAAACAGGTCGCACGCGTAAAGGAGACGGCCGTCCGGAGAGATGGCGACGTCGCCGACGAAATTGCGATGCGTGCGTTCAGCGGCCGGAACCAACTCAAAGGTGCGCGCCAGTTCGAGCCTGCCTTCGTTGGACAAGGACAGCTCGTAGATGCTCGCCCGCGCTCCGCCTCCCACGTAGACCATGCGGCCGTTCGCTGTCAGCGTCAACCCCAACCAGGCGTCCGGCAGCGGAAGTTGGTGAACGATCTTCTCGGTCTTCGGATCCAGCACCATGATCGACGGCGGGTTGTAGCCGCCGTTGAGCACTATCAGATAACGGCCATCGGGCGTCAACGCGGACGACATCGGGAACGTGTCGAGATCCACTTGCCGGCCCGCCGGCCGCAGCGACCAGCCGCTTGGCAGAAGCACGCCGCCGGGAAACGGTCCCACGCGTTCGGGTGGCGCTGGCTGGGACACGAGCAGCAGCGCTCCGCCGAGGAGCGCCAGGATGGCAAAAAACTTCATTCGGAATACCTCTGTGCGATGGGGAAGCGGCGGCCGATGCCGAACGCCTTGGTGGTGACTTTCAATCCGGGCGCGGCCTGCTGGCGCTTGTATTCGTTGCGGTCCACTTTGTTGATGATGTCGCGCACAATCTCGACCGCAATCTTGTGGCGCGCGGCGATCTCCGCCGCCGGCCGGTATTCTTCGACATAGTCGCGGAGAATAAGGTCGAGGATGTCGTAGGGCGGCAGCGAGTCGGTGTCTTTCTGATCGGGGCGGAGTTCGGCCGAGGGCGGCTTGGTGAAGACGTTCTCCGGAATCGCGCCGTTGTGCCGCCGGTTGGCCACCCGCGAAAGCTGGTAGACGAGCGTCTTCGGCACGTCGCTGATGACGGCCAGGCCGCCGGCCATGTCGCCATACAACGTGCAGTAGCCGACCGCAAGTTCGCTCTTGTTGCCCGTGGTGAGCACCAGCGCGCTCCATTTATTCGACAGCGCCATTAGGGTCACACCGCGTAGCCGGGCCTGGAGGTTCTCCTCGGTCACGTCGCGTCCCGTGACACCGAAGATAGGATCGAGCACCTCTAGGAAGCGCTCGTAAGTGGCCGAAATGGGCGCGATCTCGAACCGGATGCCCAGCTTCTCCGCCATCGCGCGCGCGTCGTCGAGACTGTGGGCGGTAGAGAAGGGACCTGGCATCGCGACGCCGGTTACGTTGTCCCGGCCGACCGCATCGACGGCGATGCAGGCGGTCAGCGAGGAATCGATGCCGCCCGACAGGCCAATTAGGACGTGAGCGAAGCCGCACTTGTGCAGGTAGTCGCGTGTTCCCAACACCAGCGCCTCGTAGACGGCTTCGCATTCATCGGGCAACGTGGCGTTCCGGCCGCCCTCGCCGGTGTCGAGATCCACGAAAACCAGGTCTTCGGCGAACGACGCCGCTTCGGCGATCACTTTGCCTTGGGCGTTCATGGCAAAGCTGCCGCCGTCGAAGACGAGTTGATCGTTGCCGCCGACCAGGTTGACGTAGACGAGCGGGGCACCGTGGCGGCGGGCGGTGTTGGCGAAAACCTCGCGGCGCAGCGCGCGCTTGCCCATGTGATAGGGCGAGGCGTTGATGCTGATGATGGCTGTGGCGCCGCCGCCGATCAGTTCCTCGACCGGGTCGCGCTGGTAGAGACGGCGCTCCCAGAACTGTTTGTCGTTCCAGGCGTCTTCGCAGACGGTGAGGCCTACGCGGCGTCCGGCGATCTCGCAGGGTTCTTCGCGGTCGCCAGGCACGAAGTAGCGGCCCTCGTCGAAGACGTCGTAGGTCGGCAGCAGCATCTTGACCTGGCGGAAGCGGACTTCGCCGCCCGCGATAATGAGGCCCTGGTTGAGCGCTGGCTTGCCGGTCGAGGAATTCGATGGCGCAGCCGTTCCGGTCACGATGGCAAGGGGCAGGTTTTTACTCTCTCGCGCCAGCCGCGCGACGGCCTGTTCGGCATCGATCAGAAATCTCGGTTTTTCGATCAGGTCGCGCGGCGGATAGCCGGTAACGGCCATTTCGGGAAACACTACGGCATCGGCCTTCAGCGCGGCGGTCCGGCCGGCGAACTCGAGCATCCGGTCCACATTGCCGCGCATGTCGCCGACCGTGGTGTTGATCTGCCCGAGCGCGATCCGCATGAAACTCCCATTGTAGCGGGGGAGGGTTGTAGGCGATCTGCGTGTTTCGCTCTCGCTGGACAAACGCAGGTCCACGGCCGCCCTTACCTACTACGAACACGTGCTGCGTGCTGTCGCGC
>CAYPUQ010000077.1:0-18062 GCA_964413655.1 uncultured Solibacteraceae bacterium
GCAGCTACCTCGCGCGCACTTATAGAGACGAATCCCGCCCTGCCGATCGGTGTGCGCAACTACGATGAGCCGCTGTTGTGAAGACAAGCCAGTCTTCAGAAATCGACTCGCGGCCGGGCATTCGGGTACTTGCGGGTCAGAGCGTCCGGAAGGCCTCTGCTCGAACGTGCACGGCTACGAAAGCAGCAACTCCAGATCCTCCCGCCCGAGGTTGCGCAGGACGCTGCTGTCGGCGGTGATGATCGAATCCGCCAGGTCGCGCTTGCTCTCCTGAAGCTGAAGGATCTTCTCTTCCACAGTGTCGCGCGCAATCAGGCGGTAGGCGAAGACGCGCTGTGTTTGGCCGATCCGGTGGGTGCGGTCGATCGCCTGCGTTTCAACGGCCGGATTCCACCATGGGTCGAGCAGGAACACGTAGCCGGCCGATGTCAGATTCAGGCCGACGCCGCCCGCCTTCAAGCTGATCAGGAACAGCCGGCAATCCGGGTCGTTCTGGAACCGCTCGACGCGCGCCTGCCGGTTCACCGTCTGTCCGTCGAGGTACTCATAGACGAGTCCAGTCGAATCGAGCTGAGCCTTCACAATGCTGAGCATGCTCGTGAACTGGGAAAACACCAGCGCCTTATGGCCCTCCTCGGTCACCTCCGATAGCCGCGGCAGGAGCAGATCCAGCTTGGCGCTGGAGTCGGCCAGACGCTTCTTGTCGATCAATCCGGGATGGCAAGCCGCCTGCCGGAGCCTCAACAGCGCCTCTAGAACGTGCATCTTCGACTTGGCCATCCCCTGCGAATCCACCCGCGAAAGCAGCGTCTGCCGGTAATGGTCGCGCAGGTCGTTGTAAAGTTTCCGCTGATCGAACTCAAGTTCGCAGACCAGTGTCTGCTCCAGCTTCTCTGGCAGTTCCTTGGCCACCTGCTGCTTGGTTCGCCGGAGGATAAACGGGCGGATGGCCCGGCCGAGAAAGCGCCGCGTCTCCTCGTCGGGCGTCTTCTTGAGCGCCACCGACTGGAACGCTTTCGCCGAACCGAGCATGCCCGGATTCAGGAACTCGATCAGGCTCCACAACTCGCCGAGGTGGTTCTCGATCGGCGTGCCGCTGAGCGCCAACCGGTGCCGGGCCTTTAGCAACCTCGCCGCCTTGGCCGATTCCGTAGTCGCGTTCTTGATCGCCTGCGCCTCGTCAAGGATCGCATAGTTGAAACTCACGTCCTTCAACTCGGCGGCATCGCGCCGCAGGGTGCCGTAGGTCGTGAGAACGATGTCGAACTGGTCTAGCCCTTCCAGGCTCCGCGTGAGCCCCGTATGGTCGAGGACGCGCAGATTCGGCGTGAAACGGGCCGCTTCCTGCATCCAGTTGAAGATCAGCGAGCGTGGCGCGACAACCAGCGAGGGCCGCGGAATGCCGTCCGCGTTCGCTTCGCGCCGCTGGCGTTCCGCTTCCAGCAACGCCAGCACCTGCGCCGTTTTGCCCACGCCCATGTCGTCGGCGAGGCAGCCGCCGAATCCGAACTGCTGGAGGAAATTCATCCAACCCAGGCCCTCGCACTGGTAGCCGCGCAATTCCCCCACGAAGCCTTCCGGTTGAGGCGCCGCTTCCACTCCCTCGAACCGGCGCAACTCTTCCCGCGCCTGCCGGAACCTCTCGTCGATGTCCACCTCGGGTTCGGCGGCCAGCAGCGCGTCGAGAAGCCCTATTTGCGTCCGCCGGAAACGGACGTGCCCGTCGCCCTCCTCACCAAAGCTGACCGCGTTGCCCCACTTGTGCATCCAATCCTCGGGGATCATCCCGAAGGTGCCGTCAGAGAGCGGGACCATGTTGTCGCCGCGCTGGATCGCTTTGAGCAGATCGGGCAGTTCCGCCTTGGCTTCGTCATACTCCATCGACCCGTGCAACTCGAACCAGTCGATTCCGGACGCGACCTCCATCTTGTAGCCGGTGGCGCGGCGGATCGCCTTGCCCTCGGCCTCCACCTGCCAGCCGTCGGCTACGAGATCGCGCACAGCCTTGGGCATGCGCGACGGAGCGAGTTCCCAGAAGCCTTCCGGGTTGGGGTAGTCGCCCGGCTTCAAGCGCAATCCGGCCTCCCGCACCTTGGCGAGCGCGGACTGCTCGCCCGAGAGGTCGCGAATCACCAGCCGCCGGTTCTCCCGGTCGTAGACGCGAGGTCTTCGATCGTTTTCGGAGACCGTGGCGCTTCCATAAGAGAAGGAGACATGCCCCCGCAACTTGCCGGGGCTGGTTCCGATCCGGGGCGGGGGCGTGATCCTTAGCATCCGCTGGAGATCGGCGCGCACTTCTTCGACCGCCAGCGGTTCCGGGAGTTCCAGCGCCGGCAAGAGCGGGTGGTTCAGAAGTTCGGTGAGCAGATCCTCCTGCTGGTTCCGGTCGGCCTCGATCTGCCCGTGCTGCCGCAGCGCGGAGATCCAGGGAAAGGACTGCCCGGTTTCGATAAGCGCCACTTTGCCGTCGAAGAAAACAAAACCGCCGTCGAGGATCAACGCCGGCTTGCTTAATGGCATCGTCTCTTCGCCCCGGTGGAGCAAGCCGGTCACCGCCCATCCCTTCTTGCTCTGGTGCAGTTTCAGCCGGAACTGCCACGTTCCGTGATCGTCCCATACGACCGGCTCCAGATCCTGTTCCTGACCGTATCTACTGCCCACGTCCAACATCAGCCGCCCGCGCTGCGCGATCATCGGCACCAGGGTGCCGCTGAGCGGCCAGAAGACCACCTGGTGCTCGTCGATCGAATCTCCCTCTCCGTACCCGTAGTGATAGCGGCCTTCTCGCGCGCCGGCCAGCATGGCCATAATCTCGCGCTCGGCCTCCGGCAATTGCGCCAATTGCCGGTGCACCAGTTGCGGACGTTTGAACTTGCCCCATGTGCCATCGTTCTTCTGGTCGCGGCAGTACAGATTGAGCACCAGGCCTCCGCGGCTGATGCTCCCGTAGGAGTCGACGGCAAAGAACAGTTCCCGCGACGCGGGCCACGGCTTCACCCACGGAGGAGTCGGGTCCAGCGGAATCTGCTGGATCAGCCGTTTCCACGGTGGAGGCGGCGGTGTCCGCGGCTGAGCCCGGCCGATTCTCCCGCCGGCAAGACGCGACCATTTGCCGGCCAGCGCTCGCGTCAGGATGTCTTCGATGTCGCTCTCAAAGTCGCCCTTGATGTCCGCCGGTAGCGCCGAATCCGTCTCGACTGGCTCCGGATCCCAGAGGTCCGTGAGCAGTCTCCGTCCCTCGGCCTCCAGCACCACGGCCCAAAGATGCTTGCATCCGGCATGGGAACGGAAGTGATCGCAGGTACACGACACGCTGATCTGACCCTTCCCTCGAACCTTGATCTCCACCGGATAGTCCTGCATGCCGCGGATCACGGCGCTCACGAACTGGCGGGTCCCTTTCAGGACGTGGACCAGCCCCGCCTTGAAAACCCCGGTCCCCGCCCGGCGCTGCTCTTCGGAAACCTGCGGAAGAAGGAGATCGCTGAGTGTCATCTGCCCGATTTCATACTGTAGCGCGCGGCGCGCTTGGCCGCACTGATCGGCGGTCAAATAGAATACAGGTGTGGCTGACCACCTGACCGCCTCCCCCGCCCTATCCGCCGGTTCACCCCTGCCAGCCCTCGCACCGCCCGAACCCCCGGCGCTCTCGCTCAAGGATCCTTCGCTCTACGTCAATCGCGAATTGAGCCTGCTGACGTTCCAGCGGCGCGTGCTGGAAGAGGCTCAGGACCCGGCTAACCCCTTGCTCGAACGATTCAAATTCCTGGCGATTCTCGGGTCCAACCTCGACGAGTTCTTCATGGTCCGGGTGGCCGCGCTGAAACAGAAGCTGGCCAGCAATGCCGACCAGCGGACCCCCGATGGCCTTACGGTTCCGGAAGCGCTGGCGGCCATTCGCGAGGCGGTCACGGGTCTGATGGAGGATGCCTACAGCCTGCTGAACAACGATCTCCTGCCCGCGCTGGCTTCCGCCGGGATCGGCATCGTTCCCCACGACGAGATCTCACCGGCCGGGCGCAGGGCCCTGCGCGCCTGGTTCGCCGACCATGTATTTCCAGTCTTAACACCGCTTGCCTACGACCCGGGGCGGCCGTTTCCTCATATCTCGAATCTCTCGCTCAACCTCTCCGTCGTCGTGCGCGAGGGCAAGGGTCCGCCGCGGTTCGCCCGCGTGAAAGTGCCGGACACCTTGCCGAAGCTCGTTCCCGTCCCGACTGCGGCCACTGGCGCTTCCGGCCAGACCCTCGTCTGGCTCGACCAGCTGATTGCCGCGAATCTGGACGCGTTGTTTCCCGGCCTCGATGTGCTGGAATCGCATCCGTTCCATGTTACCCGCGACGCTGAAGTCGTCATTCAGGAACTGGAGAGCGACGACTTGCTGGAGACCGTCGAAGAAGCGGTCTGGCGGCGGCGTTTCCGTGAAGTCGTCCGGCTGCAAGTTGGCGTGGATATCCCGGACAAGATCCTGTCGTTCCTGACCGAGAACATCAACCCGCAGACGGAAATCTACCGGCTCGACGGACCGCTCGATCTCGCGCGCCTGTCGCACTTGTCTTCGCTCGACCGGCCCGAGTTGAAATTCGCTCCCTACACGGCGCCGCGTCCGGCCGGGTTGCACGCCGAGGCCGATCTGTTCACGGCGATCCGCGCCGCCGACCGGCTGCTGCAACACCCCTACGAGTCGTTCCAGCCCGTCGTCGACTTTCTGGAGATGGCCGCGCGCGATCCCGATGTTCTGGCCATCAAGATGACCCTCTACCGCGTGGGCGCCAACTCGCCGGTTGTCCAGGCGCTGCTCGATGCCGTTCAGAACGGCAAGCAGGTTGTGGCCCTCGTGGAGCTGAAGGCCCGCTTCGACGAGGAGAGCAACATCGACTGGGCGCGGGCGCTGGAAAACGAAGGGGTCCACGTGATCTACGGCCTGGTCGGGCTGAAAGTGCACTGCAAGGTCGCCATGGTGGTGCGCCGCGAGGGAGAATCGATCCAGCGCTACATTCACCTTGGGACCGGCAATTACAACCCGGTGACCGCGCGCCTTTATACCGACTTGAGCTACCTCACCTGCGACCAGGCCATCGCCGGCGACGTCACCGATCTATTCAACTACCTCACCGGGTACTCGGCCAAACAGGACTTCCGGCGGCTGCTGATTGCGCCCATCACTTTGCGCCGCCGCCTGGAGGAACTCATCCATCGCGAGATCGGCCACGGCACGCAGGGCCACCTCATCTTCAAGATGAACGCGCTCGAAGATGAGAAGATGATCCGCCTGCTGTACGAAGCGTCCCAGGCCGGCGTCCGGTGCGACCTCCTGGTGCGCGGCATCTGCTGTCTGCGGCCGGGAGTACCGGGCGTCAGCGACAACATTCGCGTCATCTCCGTCGTCGGCCGGTTCCTCGAACATAGCCGCATCTACTATTTCCGCAACGGCGGCGACGAGCAGATCTATTCGGGTTCCGCCGACCTGATGCCGCGCAACCTCAACCGCCGCGTCGAGGTAGCCTTCCCGATTCTCGGCCGCAAGATCGTTCGCCGCATCCGGGACGAGATTCTTGGGGTGTATCTCCAAGACACGGAGCGCGCGCGGGTGATGCAGCCGGACGGCTCGTATGTCCGGCGCCGCGGCGAAGCCGGTCAGGCGGCCGCGCTCGATTCGCAGGCCCATTTGCTGGAGCGCGGCACATGAAGTCGAAGCGGATCGCCGCCCGCGCCGTCCGCGAGGTGAACCGGGACAGCTTCATCCACGAGTGGCCGGAGACCGGCCTGATTCTCTTTCACAGTCCCGGCGACCCGCAGCCCCAGATCCGGATTCAGGACGGAAGGGTGGTCGAACTCGACGGCAAGCCGGAAGCGGAGTTCGATCTGATCGACCGCTTTATTGCGAGCCATGCTATCGACGTGGCTGCCGCCGAACGCGCGATGCCGATGGATTCGGTCGCGATCGCACGACAGTTGGTGGACATCAACACTGCGCGTCGGGACGCCATCCGCCTCATTAGCGGCTTGACCCCGGCCAAGATCGTGCGCGTGGTCAACTCGATGAACGTGGTCGAGATGATGATGGCGCTCCAAAAGCTGCGGGCGCGCCGGACGCCGTCCAACCAGGCCCACGTTACGAACAAGAAGGAGAACCCGGCGCTGCTCGCCGCGGACGCGGCGGAAGCGGTGGAGCGCGGATTCTCCGAGCTCGAAACCACGGTCGGCATTTCGCGCTACGCCCCGTTCAATGCGATCGCGATCCTCGTGGGATCGCAAACCGGCCGAGGGACGGCGCTGACGCAGTGCGCGGTGGAAGAATCCCTCGGCCTTCGGCTGGCGTTCCTCGGTCTGACCACGTACGCTGAAACGCTTTCGGTTTACGGCACCGAGCGGGCGTTCCGCGACGGCGACGACACGCCGTGGTCCAAGTCGTTCCTGGCCGCGGCCTACGCCTCGCGCGGCATCAAGGTGCGCTTCACCTCGGGCACAGGGTCTGAGGCGCTGATGGGGCACGCCGAGGGCAAGTCGATGCTGTACCTCGAAGCGCGATGCCTGATGGCCATCAAGGGTGCCGGCTCGCAGGGTGTGCAGAACGGCTCGATAAGCTGCATTGCACTGCCGGAGTCGCTGCCGGGCGGCGTGCGGGGCGTACTGGCCGAGAACCTGATCGCGGCGATGCTCGATCTGGAACTGGCTTCCGGCAACGATGCGATGGCGTCGCATTCGCAGATCCGGAAGTCGGCCAAGTTGATGCTCCAGTTCCTGCCGGGCACCGATTTCATCTTTTCCGGCTACAGCTCCATGCCGCGCGAAGACAATCTCTTCGGCGGCGGCAACTTCGACACCGAGGACCTCGACGACTACAACGTGCTCCAGCGCGACATGCTGGTGGACGGCGGCGTGCGGCCAATCCGGGACGAGGAGGCGCTGGCGGTGCGGCGGCGCGGGGCGCGGGCGGTTCAGGCGGTGTTTGGCGAACTCGGGCTTCCGGCGATCACCGATGAAGAGGTGGAGGCCGCCGTGGCCGCGTGGAGCAGCGGGGATATGCCTGATCGCGATGTCGTCGTCGATCTGGACGCGGCCGAACGCTTCTTGCGGGATGGCGGAAACGGAGTCGATGTCATCCGTGCTCTGGCCCGGACCGGCTATCGCGACATCGCCGGGAAAATTCTTGCCGTCCAGAAGCTTCGCGTCTCGGGCGATTACCTTCAGACGTCGGCCGTGGTGCTGCCGGGGGCGCGAGTGCTCAGCGCCATCAACGATCCTAACGACTACCAGGGGCCGGGCACCGGCTACCAGCTCAGCGCCGAACGTTACCGCGAGATTGCCGATATTCCGCAGGCGGCCGATCCGCGCACCATCGGCCGCGCCGTCGGCGCTGCGCCCTTGCTCGTGGAAACCGGGGAGGCCGTCCGGAGCTATGATCCGCGGGATGTTGTAATCGCGGTGGGACCGGCTTTTGGCTCGGCACTCGACTCGACGCTGCTCGGGCTGCGTCATTGCGATGTTCTCGCCGCGCTGGTGAGCGGCGTGCGCGAAGAGGGTCTCCACCCGCGGGTGGTCAAGATTCGGGCCACGTCGGACTGCGGGTTCGTCGGCCACGCCGGCGCCCAGTTGAGCGGTTCGGGCATCAGCATCGGGATTCAGTCCAAGGGAACCACGGTGATCCATCGCCGCGGCCTGGAACCGCTCAATAACCTCGAATTGTTCCCGCAGGCGCCGAACCTGACGCTCGAGTCCTACGGCGTGATCGGCCGCAACGCGGCGAAGTATGCGAAGGGCGAGCCGGTGCTGCCGGTACCGAGCCAGATCGACAACATGGCGCGGTTGAAGTACATCGTGAAGACCACGATCCTGCACTTGCGCGAGACGGAGCAGGTGATTCCCGGCAAACCGGCGCAGGAGGTTGAGATTCGTGCCTGAGTATCCGGTCGCGGAGAAGATGCCCGAGCGTTTGCGGACGCCTTCCGGGCTCGCTTACGAAGAGATCACGCTGGACGCCTTGCTCGAGGGACGGGTGAAACTCGAGGATCTTCGCGTGACGGCGGAGGCGTTGGAACTCCAGGCCGAGATTGCAGCGGAGGCCGGCCGGCCCCAGTTGGCGGCGAACCTGCTTCGCGCGGCCGAACTGGTTCACGTGCCCGAGCAACGCATCCTCGAAATCTACAACGCGCTTCGTCCCGGACGCGCCGGCCGCGATGCGCTCCTTGGCCTTGCGGACGAGTTGGAGTCCAACTACAGCGCGCCCCGGTGCGCGGCTTTCATTCGCGAGGCTGCCGAGAGCGGCATCTGAGCCGCAGCTGCTTGCGCGCGAGTACGGAAGAGGGTCGAAAAGCACGGATGACCGTTGACGCCGCTCGAATCCGCGCCTGGTGGTGGCACTGCCAAGGCCTCGATGGTGCCTTATCGGGCCTGCCGCCGGATGACGTGTTGGCGGCAACCGGATGGGCTCGGTCGGTGGGCGGCGCCGGACCGTATCTGACGCTGTTCGCGCGTGCCGGCACGTCGCGCAACGCCGCCGACGCGTCGGCGGCCGCGCTATCGATTCACGAATTGCCGAGTGCGCGGGGCTGCACCTACGTCGTTCC
This sequence comes from uncultured Solibacteraceae bacterium, assembly GCA_964413655.1. GTDB lineage: Bacteria > Acidobacteriota > Terriglobia > Bryobacterales > Bryobacteraceae > CAYPUQ01. Next base: position 8,571 of record CAYPUQ010000077.1, read on the forward strand.
CGCCCAGGACTTTTCGCTGGCGCTGAAAGCCGTGCATGGATTCAGCGAGGGCGACATGAAGACCGCTCGCAAACTCGGTGTCACTGACGCTGAGATCGACAGACTGTGCGACGCCGTGCTGGCGGCTCTGAAGGGCGAGGCGCTCGAACCGGATCGGATCCGCGAAGCCTGCGCGGCGCGGTCCGCCATCTCGGCGCCGAGGGCCACAAAAAGGGGCTGACGACCACCCTGCCCGTGGCGCTCGGCCGGCTGCAGACGGCCGGTAAGGTTCGCCGCATTCCGGTCAGCGGCCGGCTCGATCAGCAGCGCTACCGGTATGCACGGTGGTCGCCGAATCCGCTGGCGGGTTACAAACTGTCCATCGAGGAAACGTACGTGGAATTGGCACGGCGCTACTTCCGGTGGATCGGCCCGGCGGCGGTGGCCGAGTTTCAATGGTTCTCCGGACTGGGAGTGAAGGCGGCGAAGTCCGCCGTCGAGCCGCTGGGTCTGGTCCCGCCGGTAGTCGGCGATCCACGCTTGCTGTTTCCGGACGACCGCGATGCCCTGCTGGCTTTTCAACCGCCGCGCGACTCTCAATACGCGCTGGTGAGCAGCCTCGATAGCATCGCATTGCTACGCCGCGATGTTCAGTTTCTGCTGGACGCCCAGGATGCAACCCGGCCCATCTTTTCCGGTGGCGGACTCACCGACCTGCCCAGCCATGCGATTCTCGACCGCGGCCGCCTGATCGGTCTGTGGGAGTTCGACACCGCCACTCGGGCGATCGCCTGGATGAGCTTCGTGAAAAGGAACCGAGAACTCGAAGCGGCCGTCCGCCGCACCGAAGAGTTCGTTCGCGATCAGTTGGGCGACGCCCGCGCATTCAGCCTGGACAGCCCGAAGAGCCGCGCCGCTCGGATCGAGGCGCTGCGTGCGGGCACGTAAAGGGCACTACGGCTCGACGCGATAGTTCGGCGCTTCCTTGGTGATGATGACGTCGTGGACGTGGGATTCGCGCAGCGACGCGACGGTTACCTTGAGGAACTTTGCCTTCTCCTGCATCTCCGGAATCGTCCGGCATCCGCAGTACCCCATGCCGGCGCGCAGGCCGCCGACGAGCTGGTAGACCAGGTCGGCCAACAGGCCCTTATAAGGGACGCGGCCTTCGATGCCCTCGGGCACCATCTTGCCCGATGGGTCTTGGGCGTAGCGATCGGAGGAACCCTGGGTCATGGCGCCAAGCGATCCCATGCCGCGGTAGCTCTTGAACGTACGTCCCTGAAAGAGAATCACCTCACCAGGGCTTTCGTCCGTGCCGGCGAAGAGCGATCCGATCATCATGCAGTCGGCCCCCGCCGCGATTGCTTTGGAGATATCACCGGAGTACTTCACTCCGCCATCGGCAATCAGCGGAACGCCCGTGCCGCGCGCCGCCCGCGCCGCCTCGGCAATGGCGGTGATTTGCGGAACGCCGGCGCCGCTTACGATGCGGGTGGTGCAGATCGAACCAGGCCCAATGCCGACCTTGATGCCGTCCACGCCTAGCGCGATCAGGTCGCGAGCGCCTTCGAAGGTGCCAACGTTGCCGGCCAAAAGCTGTACCTCCGGCATGGCCCGCTTGATGGCAACAACCGCGTTCATCACCCGCTCGGAGTGGCCATGGGCGGTGTCGATCACCACCACGTCCACTTTGCGCTTCACCAATTCCTGCGCGCGTTCGAGAAAGTCGCCCGTCGCGCCGATCGCGGCAGCCACGCGTAGTCGGCCCTGCTCGTCCTTGGCCGCATTCGGGTACTTGATCCGCTTCTGGATGTCCTTCACCGTGATCAGGCCCTTCAGCATGTAGTTGTCGTCGACCACCAGCAACTTCTCGACGCGGTGCTGATGGAGGATCTCCTCGGCCTGCTCCAGCGTGGTGCCGACAGCGACGGTGATGAGGTTCTTCTTCGTCATCACCTGCTCCACTGGCAGGTCGTGGCGGGTCTCGAAGCGGAGATCGCGGTTGGTCAGGATGCCGACGAGTTTGCCGCCGTCATCGGTGACGGGCACGCCGGAGATCCGGAAGCGCCGCATGAGATCGAGCGCCTCGTAGATTTTCTGGTGCGGCTGGACTGTGATGGGGTCGACGATCATGCCGCTTTCGGAACGCTTCACGCGATCGACCTCTTCGGCCTGCCGGTCGATCGGCATGTTGCGGTGCATCACACCGATACCCCCCTCGCGCGCCAGCGCAATGGCCAGGTGGGATTCGGTGACGGTATCCATCGCCGAGCTGGTGATGGGGATGTTGAGTGCTACCTTCCGCGTGAACAGAGTACGCGTGTCGGTTTCGTTTGGAAGTACACTGCTTCGCGCCGGCACGAGCAGAAGGTCGTCGAAAGTGAGGCCTTCAGGAATTTGTTCCGGAATCATCGGGAGGATTCCTCATGATAGCAACACCTCCGGGCAGGGCCTGTCCGTGATAGAAATAACGCTGATGAAACTACTCCTTTCGCTCTTGCTGACCGCCCTGCCGCTCGCCGCGCAGATTCGGATCGACGGCGACCGAAAACTCTGGCACCGCGTCACGATGACGTTCGACGGGCCGCAAACGGCCGAGGACGCTACGCCGAATCCGTTCCGCGACTACCGCCTGAACGTCACCTTCGGCCACCCCGCCAGCGGCAAACGCTACACAGTGCCCGGTTACTTCGCCGCCGATGGCAACGCCGCCGAATCCTCGGCCAAGGCGGGCAACAAGTGGCGCGTCCACTTCACTCCGGACGCCGAAGGCGAGTGGCGGTTTCAGGCTTCGTTCCGGACCGCGACGGATGTGGCGATGGATACGCGGCCGAACGCCGGCCGGCCGGTGGACTTTGACGGGGCGACTGGGGCATTCCAGGTCGGCCCCACCGACAAAGCCGGCCGCGACTTCCGCGCTAAGGGCATCCTGCGGTATGTGGGCAAGCACCATCTCCGCTTCGCCGGGAACGGCGAGTACTATCTGAAGGGTGGCGCCGACAGCCCGGAGAACTTCCTGGCTTACGACGAGTTCGACGACACCTACGACGCCGACGCCGGCTCGGGGAGCTACCAGCAGGTGGGGACCTTCATTCACAAGTACGAGCCCCATGTGCGCGACTGGCGCCAGGGCGACCCCACGTGGAAGGGCGGCAAAGGGAAGGGAATCATCGGCGCTCTGAACTATCTGGCCGGGAAGGGCATGAACAGCGTCTACTTCCTGACCTACAACCTCGACGGCGGCGACGGGCGCGATACGTGGATGTGGACCTCGCCGGAAGTCCGCGACAGGTACGATTGCAGCAAGCTCGATCAGTGGGAGATCATCTTCTCGCACATGGGCCGGCTCGGGCTCATGCTACATGTAGTGACGCAGGAGACCGAAAACGATGCCGAACTCGGCGGCAGTTCCGGTCTCAATCCGATCCGGAAGCTTTACTATCGCGAATTGGCCGCGCGCTTTTCGCACCACCTGGCTTTGATCTGGAATATCGGCGAAGAGAACGACACGCCCGACGCGGATCGCAAGGAGATCGCCCGTTACATCCGCCACCACGACGCTTACGAACACCCCATCACGGTTCACACGCACAACAATCGCGCACTGACGACGTACGACGAACTGTTCGGCGACCCGTTCTATGAAGCCACGTCGATTCAGGGGTGGATGAGCAACTACAACCGCGAGGTGATCGAACTCCGCCGGCGTTCGGCGGCCGCCGGACGGCCGTGGGCGATCTTCCACGACGAGCAGCCGCCGGCGAGCCACGGCGTGCTGCCAGACGCAGACGATCCCGAGCACCGCGAAGTGCGGATCGAAGGACTGTGGGGTAACCTCATCGGCGGCGGTAGCGGCGTGGAGTGGTACTTCGGCGCCGCCTTTCCGCACATGGACATTAACTGCGAGGACTGGCGCTCGCGCGACCGGCTCTGGGATCAGACCCGGCACGCGCTGGAGTTCTTCTATCAGCATCTTCCCTTTTGGGAGATGGAACCGGATAATGGCGCGGTGATCAACGCGCCCGGCGCGAGGGCGCTCGTTTGGGGCGAGGACATCCTCGCCGTCCAGCTCCCGGCCGGCGGCAAGGCGATGGTCCGGCTGAGCAAGGGCGACTATACGATCCAGTGGTACAACCCGCGCGAAGGCGGCGCCCTACGGAGCGGCAGTACGACTACTGTGGCGGGTCCCAGTTATCGCTTCATCGGCCAGCCTCCCGCCGATCCGGATCGCGATTGGGTCGCGCTGGTGAAGCGGAAATAGAGTCACCGCGCCAGCAGCAATCCGGCCGCGGCGGCGCCGAGGACAACCCACAAGGTATCGACCTTCGTCAGCGTCAGTACAAGGAACGTCGCGGCGGCGACTCCAATCGTGAAGGGGCCGCTAATGGTGCTCTGCGCCATCGGAACCAGGATGCGAACCAGCAAACCCGCCGAGGCGAGCGTAACGGCTTGCGTGACACGCCGCGTCACAGGGTGGTCCGCGCGTGCGCCGATGAAACGGAGTACGGCAATGATTAGGAACGCCGGCGTCATGAGCGCAAGCGTGCCGATCGCAGCCCCACGCAGTCCGGCCACGGTGTAACCGACCGAGACCAGGTACAACCCGTTCGGCCCCGGCGCCATGCGCGAAACGGCCACCGCGCGGTTCAATTCCGGGTCCGACAGGACGCGATGTTTCTCGACGAAATCGGCGCGCACGAGGGGCAGGGAAGACATACCGCTGAATGTCGTGAGGGTCGCTTTGAGGAGCAGCAGATAGAGCAGGAAAAGGTTCATTCCTGGGCTCTGTTCCTCCAGAGAGCGCCGGCCACGGCGGCCAGGGCCAGAATCGAGATCGGTGAGAGGCCGCTCAGCGCCAGTCCCGCCGCGCCGCCGGCGAAGGCCAGCGTCCGCACGAAGCCGGCCTTCCGGAAGAACGGCGAGATGAGCAGCCAGCAACTCGCGGCAATCATGCCCGACGCGCAGGCCAGCACCGCGGTTGCCGCCGCCTTCACCAGCGGATGATCGCCCCACTGTTGCAGCGACCATGTGAGCCAGACGACGAACACCGCCGAGGGGACGCAAATGCTCAGCACGGCGAGGACGGCCGCCTTCCATCCGCGCAACAGCCACGCTGTCCCGGCAAAAAACGCCAGAACGTTTGTGCCGGGCGTGATGCGCGCCAGGCTGAACACCAGTCCAAACTGCTCGGGGCTCAGCCAGCGCCGGATGGAGACCAACTCCCGCTGCACGACGGCTGTGGTGGGCTCGCCGCCGCCGAAGGTGAAGTTTCCCGCACGAAAGTACACACCCGTCAAGGCTCTCAGGGAAGGGCCGGGCATGGACGTTACTGTATCATCGGAGTGTGAAAAGAAAGGCTCTGCTGTGGGCCTCGCTGTTAGCGGTGTTGCTGGTTGGCGGGGTAGCGGCATGGCTGGTTCTCAAGCGAAATCCGGCGCCGCCGGCACCCATTCACGCCGAGGAACTGCCGCCCGAACTACCTCCGGGCGCCGAGGTGTCGTTGGAGGGAACCGTACAGGCGCCGCACATCGTCCTGGTCGGGTCGCCGGTCAGCGGGACGGTGGAAGCGGTGGATGCCGCGCCCGGCACCGAGGTTTTCGAGGGCCAGTTACTGGCACGCATCCGCAACACATCGGTCGAGGCCGAGCGCGACATCGCGTTCGAGGATCTCGATCGCGCCAGACAGCGTCTCAGCAATCTGGAGAGCGCGCTCATCGCCACTCGCCTCGAAGCGTCGCGCGCCGAAGCCGAGGCCACGCGAGCACGCGCGGAGTTCGATCGCAAGCGGCAGACCGCTTCCCGCCAGCAGTTGCTGTACGCCGAGGGCGCCACGCCCCGGTTGGTTCACGAGAAAGCGCAGAAGGAGTTCGAAACGGCCAAGATGGACGATGAGGCAGCCTCGGAACTCGCCCGGCAAGCCCGCGAGCGCGTCGCGGCGGCGTTGCGGGATATCGACAACGCCCGCAAGCAGGTCGAAGAACGCGAGGCCGAGTTCGAGCACGCTCGCGAGGAATTCGACGCCGGTGAAATTCATTCTCCGGTCGACGGGATGGTGGTCGCCACACGCGCCGTTGCCGGCGCCGAAGTAACGCCCGAGATGGCGGACCTGTTCCAGATCGGGGTCGATCTTTCCGTCCTCCAGGTGACAGTGGAACCGGAGCCGCCGGTGCTCGAACGGCTCCAGCCGGGCCTGCCCGTGCTTGTGAATTTCTTGGAGTGGTCGCCCGAGCCGGTTGAGGGCGAGATCGAATCCATCCAGGACGGCAAAGTTAGGGTGCGGTTTCCCCGGCCCGATCCGGCCATCCGGCCGGGAACGAACGCTACCGTGCGCCTCAAGCTACTATAAAAAGTCCACAGGAGAACCCATGCAGTTTCTTTCCGGAAGTCTTCTCGAACTGATTACGGAAACGTCCACGAACCTGCCTCCGGACGTGCGCCAGGCGATGGGCATTGCGATGCGGAGCGAGACGCCGGGCACGCAATCGTCGCAGGCCCTCAGCGTCATTGCCACCAACATCGATATGGCCGAGGAGGACGAGGGCCCGATCTGCCAGGACACTGGAATGCCCACCTTTCTGGTGCATACGCCCGTCGGCGTAAACCAGATCCGCATCCGCAACGCCATTCAGGAAGCGGTCGCGGAAGCCACCCGGCGCGGAAAATTGCGGCCGAACTCGGTGGACTCGATCACCGGGAAAAACAGCGGCGACAATCTGGGCCATGAAACCCCGGTGATCCACTTCGAGCAGTGGGAAGAGGACGGCATCGAGATCAAACTTATCCTCAAGGGTGGCGGCTGCGAGAACAAGAACATCCAGTACTCGCTGCCCTGCGATCTGGATCATCTCGGCCGCGCGGGCCGCAACCTGGAGGGAGTCCGCAAGTGCATCCTTCACGCCGTCTGGCAGGCGCAGGGACAGGGGTGCGCGCCGGGCGCCGTCGGCGTGTGCATCGGCAGCGACCGCGCGCATGGCTACGTCCTCGCGAAACAGGAGCTCTTTCGAACCCTCGACGACACGAATTCGAATCCGGCGCTCGCGAAGCTGGAAGCGGAGATCATGGAGGAGGCCAACAAGATCGGTGTGGGCGCGATGGGGTTTGGCGGTCAAGCCAGTTTGATCGGCTGCAAGATCACCGCCGCGAATCGCCTGCCGGCGAGTTTCTTCGTTTCGGTGGCCTACGATTGCTGGGCGTTCCGCCGGCTGGGCGTGCGCCTCGATGCCGGTAGCGGCGCCATCACGCAGTGGCTGTATCGCGATCCCGAACGTCCGGTACAGAAGATGACGGCGGGCGAAGGATTTCCGCTGACAGGCCGCGAAGTGATCCTGGTCCCACCGTTGACGGAGGAGGCCGTGCGCGCGCTGAAGGTGGGCGACGTGGTGCTGATCGACGGCGACATGTTCACCGGGCGCGATGAGGTACATGCCTACCTCATGAAGAACGATCCGCCGGTGAATCTGAATGGCGCGGTGCTGTACCACTGCGGTCCGGTCATGCTGCGGCAGGGTAACGAGTGGGTGATGAAGGCCGGCGGGCCGACGACGAGCATACGCGAGGAGCCGTATCAGGGCGAGATCATTCGCAGATACGGGGTGCGGGCCGTAATGGGGAAGGGCGGGATGGGTCCCAAGACGCTCGCCGCGCTGAAGGAGCATGGCGCGATCTACCTGAACGCGATCGGCGGCGCGGCGCAGTATTATGCGCGTTCGGTGAAAAAGGTGAAGGGTGTCTACCTGGAACAGTTCGGGATCCCTGAATCGATGTGGCATCTCGAAGTGAGTCGCTTCGTCGCCATCGTCACAATGGATGCGCGTGGCAACAGCCTGCACGCCGATGTGGAGGCCGAGACCGGCGCGAAGCTGGAAGCGCTGCAGCCGGCCTGAGGCGCCGGCGCGGAGCCATGATCGATTTTCCTCGCGTTCTGCGCGTCTCCTGTTGAAGCCCGTTGAAGACGGGACACAGACAGTAGAAAGAGGAGACCAGATCGTGGCTCACGTTATTTTTCTGCCCTATGAGGGCCAGGAATTCAAATTTTTCAATGTGGATCAGGCGGTAGGTTCCAGCGCTTCCAATCGCCGGGACGACGTGCTGCTGGTGCAATACCTGCTGCTGAAAATCTACAACCACCCTTCCACCAGGTCCTCCAGGCCCAAAGGTGAGATGAAAACCGATGGGGCGTTCGGTCCGATCTCGCGGAACTGGATTTTGAAGTTCCAGTTGGATGTCGGCGCGGCGATGGGTCCGGGGAACATTGTCTTCGATGCCCGCGTCGATCCGGCGAAAGGGTTGGAATCCACCATCTCGAAGACTCCGTATACGATCCTGCACTTGTCGCGTGCCTTTGAGCGCCGCTACCCGGAGTTCTACGAGCAGCCGTCCCGGGATCCGGAGTTGCCGGTGGAACTGCGAGACCGCCTCGAACTGCCCGCCGTTCAAAGCATCAACGTCACCATGCTACCGCTGGTTCGCCAAGTAGCCTCCCTCCGGGTGTAAGCCCTTCCGCCTACGAATTCTTCCCGTGTCCACACACCTCCAAAGCGCGTCCACGTTCTTCTTGTCGTCCCCCGGCTGGTCGATAGGCGTCTCCAAAATGAACGCCTTGCCGGCCAGACTGGGATCGCGGAGAATACGCCGGAAACTCGCCATGCCGATTTGGCCTTCGCCGATGTTGGCATGGCGGTCGAGGTTCGAACCCAGCGCGCCCCTCGAATCGTTGGTATGAATCACCGGGACGTGCTGCAGCCCAAGCACGCGATCTGTTTCCACAACGGTCCGGTTGAGACCGCCCGCGGTGGATATATCGTACCCGGCGGCGAAGAGATGACAGGTGTCGAGGCAATAGCCGGCCGGGTAAGGCAAGAGTCCGGCGGCACGGTCGTGGATGGCGCGCAGTTCTTCGAGTGACCTTCCCATCGTGGCTCCCGCGCCGGCGGTGTTCTCGAAGAGGAGCATGAAGCCGGCCCGGGGGCGGAACTGCTTGGAAGCTTCCCGAAGCGACATCGCAAGTGTATCGAGCGCCGCATCCAAATTGGGGTGATTCCGTGCGCTGCCCGGGTGCATCACGAGGTAGTCGGCACCGATCGCGCGCGCCCGAGCGAGTTCGCCCCGGAAGGCCGCGATGGATCGCAGCCGGACTGCCTCGTCCGCTGCGGCGAGGTTGATTAGGTAACTGTCATGGACCACCAGTGGCCGGAGGTCCCACTCCGCGCGGAGGCGGTCGAGTTCGGCCGAGTCTTCAATGGAAGGCATTGTCGCGCGCCACATCCGCGGGCTGGCGGAGAAGATCTGGAAGCAGTTCGCGCCGAGCTCCCGCGCCTGCCGCGCGGCATTGGCCAGCGCGCCCGCGGTTGACGTATGAATGCCGATGCGCACTCCTGCCAGTGTCCTATACCGGGACGGTTCGGAGGGCTGACGAATGTTATACTGAGAAGCAGTCCCCGGCCAGGTAGCTCAGTTGGTAGAGCGCAGCCCTGAAAAGGCTGGCGTCGGCGGTTCGATTCCGTCCCTGGC
>CAYPUQ010000078.1:0-14217 GCA_964413655.1 uncultured Solibacteraceae bacterium
TGAGTCCGTCGCCCGCCGTACGTCCGTTGGGGCGAGCGCGGCTGGCGCGGCCCGTGTGCGCCGCCATCAGCCCGGACCGGCCGGGCTCTGCACTGGACGCCGTCTGGCCGCACCGCTTTCAAACTGTCTGGTCGGTTCCGCTGGCGGACGAGGGGAAGGTGATGGGCGTCATGCAATTCGGCTTTGCACGCCGCTACTCGTGGCTGCCGCGCGAACGAGAGCTGTTGCTGGCGGCGGCGGAGCGCTGTCTGAAAGCGGCCGAGAAGGCCCGCCTGGTGCGGGACCTCGAGGACCGGCAGCGGCAGTTGCGGCAGATGGCCGAGGGGATGGTGGACGTCGAGGAGGCCGAGCGCAAACGAATCAGCCAGGAGTTGCACGACCAGACGGGCCAGGATTTGCTTTGGATCCGGCTGCAACTGGAGACGATCGAAAAGGAAGTCGGCGCGTTGTCTTGCGACGGCGCGGCGGCGGTCCACGAAAAACTGACGGGTGTCCGCGATCTTACGGAGAAAACGATCGTCGAGATCCGCCGCCTGATCGCCGCGCTGGCGCCGGCCGTGCTCGACCGGCTGGGTCTGGCGGCCGCCCTGCGGCAAGAGGCGAACCGCTTCCGCCAGTTTCATGGGACGCCGGTCCACTTTCGGGTGGGCCGGCTGGAGCGGCTGCCGGTGAAGTACGAGGTGACCCTCTATCGCATCGTCCAGGAATGTCTCAATAACATCGCCCGTCATTCCTCCTGTTCGGCCATAAACATTTCCCTTAGTTCCGCCGATGGAAGAATCAGATTGACCGTCGAAGACGACGGTGTAGGCTTCGATATGCAAACGGCGGCGGCCAAACGGGGCTCGTTCGGGTTGGCGGGTATCCGCGAGCGGGTGCGGCTCCTGGGCGGACAGTGCAACATCGAATCGTGGCCTGGCGCGGCTACCCGAGGCCGCCAAGGGACTCGCGTGAGCGTGAACCTGGAATTGCCGCGCCACCACGCGGCCTTGCCGGAAGGCAAAGCGGGTAGGCCCCGCTTAAATGGTCAGTTGCGAGGAAAGAAGCATGGCAAGAATACGCATCCTGTTGGCCGATGATCACACCCTGTTCCGGCAAGGCATCCACAATCTGCTGGCCGCCGAGTCGGACATGGAAGTCGTGGCCGAGGCCGCCAACGGCGCCGAGGCTCTCGAACGCGCCACCGAGGTCCGGCCGGATCTCGTGCTGATGGATATCGGCATGCCCGGTCTCAGCAGCTTTGAAGCCACCCGGCAGATCCGCAAGCATCGGCCCGAAACCAAGGTTTTGTTTCTGACGATGTATGACGACGAGGACTACCTGGTGGAGGGAATGGAGGTCGGCGCCAGCGGCTATGTGCTCAAAGATACGCCGTCGTCGCAGCTTGTCAGCGCGGTTCGCGACGCGCACCGCGGCGGCAGTTATCTGAGCCCGCGCATGCTCTCGCAATTGGTGGACGACTTCCGGTCGCGGATCCGGTCCTCCAACCGCCTGCCGCGGTTCTCGACGCTCACCAGTCGCGAGCGGGAGGTGCTGAAGATGCTCGCCGAAGGCAAGTCGGTGAAGGAGATCGCCGGCGACCTGAACTTGAGCGTGAAGACGGTGGAGGCGCACAAGTTCAACCTCATGCGGAAGCTGGACATTCACAACAAGGCCCAGCTTGTGCAATACGCCATTCAGAAGAAGATCATTCAGATTCCGAGCCTCGCGCAGTAGGCGGCACGCGGCCGGCCCGGCCAACGTGTCTATAAACTGTTTTTAATTAACAACTTACTTGGCTTTCCGTTCTAGACACCGTTAGCGATCCCGCGCTATTCTGAGGCCGATGGGGTCTACAGATGTTGGACCCGTGTGTCCTGAATCAAGGAGAGTCTCGCATGAGCCAAGTGTGCTTCAGGGGCACGGCCGTACGAACGGCCATCGTGTGCCTCCTTTTTGCCAGTCTAATCTCCGCCCAGTCTGACACCGCTCAGATCACGGGCTTTGTGAAGGATCCGACCGGCGCCATCATTGCCAACGCCGGCGTCGAAATCCGAAATGAAACCACCGGCCTGGAACGCCGTACCCGCTCGAATGAACAGGGCTATTGGATCATTCCCAGCGTTCCACCGGGCAACTATACCGTAACCGTTGAGGCCACCGGCTTCAAACGGTTTGTCTCCACCGGTAACAAACTCGATCCGAACGTCGCGCTCTCGGTTGCCGCAACCCTCGAAGTTGGCGACGTCTCGCAATCCGTCGAGGTGGTAGCTTCGGCGGCCTCCATCCAGTCCGAGACGGCGACCGTCGGCAAACTGGTGGAAGGCCGCCAGATCAAGGACCTGATGCTCAACGGCCGCAACCCGCTCTTTCTGGCTTTGCTGAAGCCGGGCGTTCGTGGCGGTGCACTATCAGGCTTCAGCTTCGGTCTGACATCGGGCGGCATGTCGATCAATGGCGCCCGCACGCAGGATCTGCTGATCACGTTCGACGGCGCCGTGGGTATCCGAACGCGCGCCAATGGCACTTCGGTGGGAACGGCCGACCTGGAAACAGTCCAGGAGGTCCAAATTCTGACCGCCAACTACAATGCCGAGTACGGCCGGTCGGCCGGCGGCCAGATCCGCATGGTGTCGAAGTCCGGCTCGCAGGACTTCCACGGCAGCCTCTACGAGTACTTCCGCAACAACGAACTGGACGCCAACACCTGGGCTCGCAACCGAACCGGCCAGGACCGGGAAGCGCAGCGTTACAACCAGTTTGGCTACATCCTCAGCGGTCCCGTATACATTCCGAACAAGTTCAACGCCGACAAGAGCAAGCTGTTCTTCCTGTGGAGCCAGGAATGGGTGAAGCGCCGGCGCGAAAGCACGACGTTCCGAACGGTTCCTTCGCTCGCCATGCGACAAGGGAACTTTTCGGAATTGCTGGATCCGACGAACCGCTTCTTTGGCCGGACGCGGGTGATCAACGATCCAACCACCGGCCAGCCCTTCGCGAACAACATCATCCCGGCCTCGATGGCCAGTTCCAACGGTCTGGGCTTCATGAACGCCTACCCGCAGCCCAACGGCGTGTTCCCCGGCACGGATAACTTCACCCAGACACGGCCGCAGCCGGAGAACCAGCGCAAGGACACCATCTCGATCGACTTCGTGCCGACCCAGAACCAGACGATGCGTTTCCGGCATCAGCGATACGAGTGGACCTCGATCGACGCCTTCCGCGACGGCTTCGACCGCGCGGTGACGGACTGGTCGCGGCCGAACCGGACGGCCTCGCTGAATCACATCTGGACAACCAGCCCGACGACGGTGAACGAGTTCCTTGTTACCGCCAGTGTCGATCGCGTTTACATCGGGATCGACCAGCGCGGCGAGCGCTACCGCCGTTCGCAGTACGGAATCGACTACCCCTACATCTATCCCGACCGGAAAGAAATCTTCGACAAGATTCCGACCCTTGCCATTCCGAACTTTGGCACGCTGGACGGCGGCCCCTATCCGGCGCAGTCCACAGGTCCGATCTACACCATTTCGAACAACACGACGAAGATTGTGAACAACCACACCTTTAAGTTCGGCGTGATGTTCGAGCGCCTCGGCCAGAACGACTTCGATCAGATCAACGTCACGGGTGTTCCGGGCGGCACCAACAACCAGAACGGCCGCTTTGTGTTCTCGGATTTGCGTGCCGGCGCGGCCACGACGGGCGTCGGGATCGCGAACGTGGCGATGGGCCTATTCGATACTTACGCCGAGATCGGCCCGCGCGCGTATACTCCGTACCGGTCGAATACGTTCGAGTGGTTCGCACAGGATGCCTGGCGCGCCACCCAGCGGCTGAAGGTAGAGTACGGCGTCCGTCACACCGTGATGAACCCCTACTACTACAGCCTCTGGCGTAACATGGCCGTGTTCGACCCGAACCGCTACGATCCGGCTCTCGCCGCCGAAGTGGACCGGGCGGGTAACGTTCTGACAACCGACTTGCGGAGCCGTTTCAACGGCGTCCTGATCCCCGGTCAAGGATGGCCCGATGCCGCTCGCGGCCGAGTCGCCATCGCCGATACCGGCGAGTACGACTTCCTGTTCTCCGGCGGTTCGAAGTCCTGGGGCAAGACCCAGTACTACAACTTCCAGCCGCGCTTTGGTGTCGCGTACTCGATCAACGACCGCACTGTGCTGCGCGCCGGCGGCGGCCGCTTCATGGCCCGGCCCGGCGTCGCGGACAACATCTTTCTCGGCGGAAACCCGCCGTTCCAGCCGATGGTCTCCATCGCGCAGGGCCAGGCGGACAACCCCGGTGGTGGATCGCGCACCGGATTCCCGCAGTTCTTCATGACCTCGGACCCCGTGTTCAAGATCCCCAATGCCTGGAACTGGAGCGCGGGCATCCAGCGCGAGATCGGCTTTGCGACCACCATCGAGGTGGGCTACGTCGGCCGCACCGGCCTGAACCTGGAGCGGGAGCGCGAATTGAACGCTCTCCAGCCGGGAACGGTGCAGGCAAACGCCGGGACCAACGTCAACGCGCTTCGGCCGTACCGCGGCTTTGCCTTTATCCCGCTGGGGGAGACGGCGGCTCGTTCGCGGTATAACGCCCTGCAGATCGACGTCAACCGGCGATTTACTCGAGGGCTGAGCTATGGCTTCGCCTATACGCTCGGCAAGAGCATGGACGACACCTCGGACCGCCGCGGCCGTCTCATCAATCCGTTCGACGCCAGCCTGAATTGGGGCAAGTCGAACTTCGATACACGCCACATTGCCGTGGCCAACTTCATCTACGAACTGCCGTTCCTGAAGGCCCAGCAGGGCATCGCGGGTAAGGTTCTCGGCGGCTGGCAGGTGACCGGCGTTGCTCAGTTCCAGACTGGCACTCCGCTTTTGATCGGTACCGGCGACGACTTTCCGGGCATCGGTTCGGCCGACACCAAGCCTTGGAACGTCAACGGCGACCCGTTCATTTCGCGCGGCAGCCGCGCCTTCTCGGAAGCGGCCTCTGACGCGAACTTCTGGTTCCAGTCGCGGAACAGCGACGGCAGCGCAATCTTTACGCTGCCGGCCGCCGGCACCTTCGGCAACCAGAACCGCCAGAGCCTGAACATCCATGGTCCTGGCTTCCAGAACTGGAACATGGCCGGGTTCAAGGAATTCGCCGTGACGGAGCGCCACCGCGTGACGTTCCGCGCGGAGTTCTTCAACTTCCTAAACCATCCGAACTGGGGCGGCGCCACCGGCGGCGGTGTAACCACCGACCCACGCAACGCTAACTTCGGTAAGGTGACCAGCAAGGGCGGCAACCGCGAGGTTCAGCTCAGCCTGCGCTATAACTTCTGATTCGCTGCCAGCTTCGGCTGGCTTTGGATCCCGCCGCGCCAGGCCGGCACGGCGGGATTTTTTTGTGGCGTGGCGCGATAGAATGTGAGTGTCATCGCTCTATGCTGCGTATCGCATCTCGATTGCGAGAGACTCGATCTGGCACAGGAGAACGACGATTTCGATCCCAGAATCGCTGCTGGCGAGTGCGAAACGCCGGGCAGCCGAACGGGGCATCACGCTTAGCGCCGGCGTCGAGGATGCCCTGAGACGGATCCGTCCGTGCCGGCTCCATTTCACCCGCAACACCGTTCACGACAGATCCGTCAATCCGCGGCTGGACCTGGACCGCACTTCCGCTCTGTTGGCGTTAGAAAACGAAGGCTACTACTTGAACCGGAAGAGCTGAGGCGCGATGCGGATCTCCGAGGTCAACATCCTTGTCTACGCGCATCGTTCCGAATCCCCCAATCATTCGCGATACGACGGGCGAGACCTTCGGCTCTCCGAACTCGTCTTGCAAACTTGCGCATCTTCGACCCACCTTCGACTGCGCCAGGTGCTTTCCGTTTTCTTGGACTGTAGCGACAAATCGAATTCGCCTGCCGAAGATTCGTAGGTGGAGTATTCGGCGGGACCTCCTCCAGACCTTGACGCTGCCCTACCATAAGTCAATGGTCCCAGTCGCTCTCACCATTGCCGGTTCGGATCCCTCAGGCGGCGCCGGCATTCAGGCGGATCTGAAGACGTTTCATCGTTTCGGGGTTTACGGCGAGGCGGTTATTACACTGCTGACCGTGCAGAATACCCAGCGAGTGTCGCGGATGGTGTGCATGGATCCGGTGCTGGTGCGCGACCAGATAGAAGCAGTGGTGGCCGACATTCCGCCGGGGGCGGCGAAGACCGGTGCGCTCGGCACGGTGGCAATTGTGGAGGCCGTCGCGGCGGTGGCGGAGCGGTTCGCGTTTCCGCTGGTGGTGGATCCGGTGATGATCAGTAAGCACGGTCTGCCGCTGCTGGACGATAACGCCGTGGAGGCGCTCCGCGAGCGGCTGTTGCCGCACGCCGCGCTCGTGACGCCGAACATTCCCGAGGCCGAAGCGCTCGCCGGGTTGAAGATCGCGGCGCGGGAGGATGCGGCGGAGGCTGCCCGGCGCATCGCGGAACTGGGACCGAAAGCCGTGCTGATCAAAGGCGGGCATTGGGACGACCGGGCCGACGATTTGCTGCTGTTCGAGGGGCGCCTGGTGGAACTGCCCGCGCCGCACGTGGACACGCCACATACGCACGGAACCGGATGCACGTACTCGGCCGCGATCACCGCCGGACTGGCCGGGGGGACAACCCTGTTCGCGGCGGTGCGTGCGGCGAAGGAGTTCATTCATCGGGCCATCGAGACAAATCCAGGACTGGGGCGGGGAAGGGGCCCGGTGAATCACTTTGCCTGATCAATGTCAGGCAGCGGTTACTGGCATTTGGCGGAGGGCGGCGAGAATCGACCGTGTGGCGTGGCTCTTATTCAAGGTGTAGAAGTGCAAGCCAGGCGCGCCGCCTTGGAGGAGGTCGCGGCACTGCGAGATCGCATGCTCGATACCGGTGGCCATGACCGCCGCCGGATCGTCGCGGTAGCGGTCCAAGCGCTGTTTCAACGTGGTGGGAATCTTCGCTCCGCACATCTTGGTGAAGCGCTCGATCTGGGAGACGTTGGTGATTGGCATGATACCGGGCACGATCGGCGTCGTAATCCCTGCCGCTCTGGCTTTGGCCACGAAAGCGAAATAGTCCTTGTCGTCGAAGAAGAGTTGGGTGATCAAGAATCCGGCGCCGAGTTCGACCTTCCGCCGTGTCCAGCGCAGATCGTCGTCGGCCGACGATGCCTCGGGATGCACTTCCGGATAGCAGGCGGCGCCGATACAGACGTCGAACCGGCTCCGCAGGAAGGCGATGAGGTCGGTGGCATTCTGGAAATCGTTACCGGCCGGCGCAGCGGCGGGTTCTTTGGGCGGATCGCCGCGAAGGGCGAGAATGTTCTCGATACCAGCCGCAATCAAGTGCGATATGACTTCCTCAAGTTCCGCCTCGCTGTGCCCCATGCCAGCCAGGTGGGCCATCGCGGTGATGCCGAGGCCGCTCTGGACCTGCGTAACGCATTCGACGGTTCGCGTACGTGTCGACCCGCCAGCGCCGTAGGTGACCGAAACGAAGTCCGGCGCGAGCGCTTCGTTCAAGTCCGCGATCGTCTCCAGCAGATCAGGAACGGCGCTATCGCTGCGCGGTGGAAAAAACTCAAAGCTGAAGACCGGCCGCTCGCGGCCGTACAATTCGGCGATTCGCACTAAGAATAAGTATGCCACTCCGCTGGCGGGGCGACTACTGCTTCGATTCGCGCGCCAGGTCGCGCTGGAGGCGCTTAATCACACGGGCCGACGCCTTGTCCAGGTCGTTTGGCTGGAAAGTCTTCGGCCGTTCGTAAATGGACCATAGCACCCGTCCCGAGCGGAAGTCCACCAGGAAGTAGTTCCCACGGCTCCGCCCAAAAGTGGAGCGCGGCGCGTCCTCGGGATTCATCACCTTCGTCTCTTTCTCTTTCTCTTCGCCGGTGACCGCGGGGGCGTCGGGGTCTTTGAAAATGTCCGGGAACAGATCGAAGAGTTTCCGGTCCAGGCCGGGTCCCAAGACATCGGTGAAGATCAGGTCGGCGTCACGCGGATGCGTCACTACTCGTGCCGTGCCCTCCTGAGTCAGCTGGTTGGCCAGAAACTGGTCGAACCCATAGCTCATGGGCAAGAGGTAGACCGTCTTCATCTCGGAAAGGCGGTCCACCCGGTGGGATTCGGCGAAGACCGGCAGTCCGGCGACGAGAAGTACGAATGGGGCTACGGCGCGCAGCATACTTAACTTATTACACAGACGCGGTCGCCGGGCAAAAAGACGAAACGGCAGGTTCGCCCGCTACAATAGCCTCTTGTACAAGTCGCTGAAGGTCACGGTCATCATTCCCTGCTTGAACGAGGAACAGGGGATCGAGCAGGTTCTCCGCCGCATGCCGGAATTCGTCGATCAAGTAATTGTCGTCGACAACGGCTCGACGGACCGGACTGCTGACGTGGCCCAGACCTACGGCGCCTTCGTGATCCGCGAGCACGTTCGCGGGTATGGCCGGGCTTACAAGACCGGATTCGCCAACGCCACCGGCGACGTAATTGTGACGCTCGATGGCGACCATAGCTATCCGCCCGACGCGATCTCCTACCTGCTAGAGGCGTTCCTCCACCTGGAGGTCGATTTCCTCAACGCCTCGCGGTTTCCCGTTCGCGATCGTCACGCAATGAGCTTCAAGCACAAGGTGGGGAACCTGATCCTGTCGCTCGCGATGTCGATTCTGTATTTTCGTTGGGTGCGCGATTCCCAGTCCGGCATGTGGGTATTCCGGCGAGCGATTCTCGATTTCATGCTCCTCGAATCCGATGGGATGGCCTTCTCGGAAGAGATCAAAATCGAGGCACTGCGGAACCGCAGGATCCGGTTCGAAGAAATCTCCATCCAGTACAGTTCGCGTCTGGGCGAGATCAAGCTTAATCCATGGCGCGACGGTTTCATCAATCTCTGGTTCCTTGTGAGGAAGCGCTTCGTTCGCCGCCGACCCCAGTGACCGCCACTCCTATCACCGTCGTGATTCCAAACTGGAACGGTGCCCGATTTCTGGCTCGCATTTTGAAGGATTTGAGAGAGCAGACACTTTCTCCTACAAGAATAATAGTCGTCGATGGCGGTTCTGGGGACGATTCGGCGGGTGAGGTGGCGCGGCAAGGCGCCGAGTTACTACAATTGCCGTTTAATAGCGGCTTTGCGGTTGCAGTCAACGCCGGTCTGCGATTGGCCGATACTCCGCTGGTGTCGGTTCTGAACAACGATGTGGAACTGGAGCGGGATTGGCTGGAACGCCTCGCAAACGCACTATTGACGTCCGAAGGCGCGGGTACATTCTTCGCCACTGGCAAAATTTACCAGATCCGGCGGCCGGAGTTGCTGGATGGCACCTTCGACCTGGTGAGTCGCGGTCTAGCGGCGTGGCGGGCCGGGAACGGCCGTCCCGACGGGCCGGTTTGGGACCAACCGCGGCCGATTCAGTTCGCTCCGTGGACGGCGGTCCTCTTCAAGCGGACGATCTTCGACCGCGCTGGCTATCTGAATGAAATGTTTGAGAGTTATCTGGAAGACGTAGACTTCGGACTTCGCTGCGCAGCGGCCGGCGCCAGTGGCGTGTACGTTCCCGAGGCCATTTGCCGGCACTGGGGCAGCGGGACGCTGGGCGTGTGGCATCCGGAGACGGTCCGGCGTATATCGCGGAATCAACTGTTCCTGCTGGCGCGTCATCGGGTGGCCGGAACCACTTGGCCAGCGGTGGTCTCTCAGTTGCTCTGGGGAGGAGTGGCGCTGCGCCATCGGTGTCTACTCGCATATTTGCGAGGTAAGGCGGAGGGGCTTCGGCAGTTCGGCGCAATGCGCGAGGACGCGCATTCGTCGCCGAATCTATTAGAAATTCTTAAAAAAAGCGAAACCGAACTGAAAGAATTGCAGTCCCAAACCGGGTGTGACTTGTATTGGCGCGTGTACTTCGCGCTGACCTAAACTGATGCCGCAAACAAGACTTGGGGCGGTCGTGGTGACCTACAACTCGGCCGGGCACATCCCAAACTGTCTGGCCGCGTTGGAGCCGCGCTGCACGGACATCGTTGTGGTCGACAACGCCTCGATGGATTCCACTTGCGAAGCGGTTGGACGCTTTCCGCGTGTGCGCCTCATTGCCAATACCGGCAACCGCGGCTTTGCCGCGGCGGTCAATCAAGGGTTCCGCGCGCTGGATTCCGAGTTGGCGCTGGTCTTGAACCCCGACGTCTTCGTACACGACGGACTCGATCGTTTGGCGGCATGCTTTGAGGCGCCGCGCGTGGCGGTCGCGGCCGGACTGCTTCTGAACGCGGACTCATCGCCGCAGACCGGCTTTTCGGTCCGGCGCTTCCCCGGGGCGAGCACGCTGGTCTTCGAGTCGCTTGGTATCAACCGGATGTTCCCCGGCAATCCGGTTAATCGCCGCTACCGCTGTTTGGATCTCGAGTTGACGCGAAAACAGCCCGTAGAGCAGCCAGCCGGTGCGTTTCTGGCGATCCGGCGATCGGTATGGGCCGAGTTAGGCGGCTTCGACGAAAGCTTTCATCCGTTGTGGTTTGAGGACGTGGACTTCCTGAAGCGGGTGCAAGACTGTGGGTACGAGACGATCCTTGAACCCGACGCTCAGGCGACGCATGCCGGCGGCCATTCGGTGGAACAAATCGGTTCGGACATGCGCCGTTTATATTGGTATGGTAGCCTGTTAAAGTATTCGGCCAAACAGTTTGGTTCCCTACGTTTCCGCACCGTTTGTGGGGCTGTCGCCCTCGGTGCGGCGACCAGATTGGGGTTGTCGATTTTCGCAGCAGACAGAGATCGTTCTGCGAACGGGGATATTCGGGTAATGCAAATGGCGCTGCGGTGCTTCTTCGGAAGCCGTGCAGGGGTCTTGTGTGCCCAGTCGGCGACTGCAACAAACCCATCCATGTCATCACATACAAGGAGCGGGCAACCGAATGTCCTCCGTTAAGGGCTTGGTTTCGGTCACGATTGTCACCTACAACAGCGGCAGTTTCATTCGCCGCTGCCTCGATTCCGTGTTGACGCAGACCTATGCGCAGGTGGAGATCATCGTGATCGACAACGCCTCCAGCGACGGAACGCCGGACATCCTGGAACGTTTCGAAGACCGATGCCGGATTGTCTACAACCAGGAGAACACCGGCTTCGCGGCTGCGCAGAACCAAGCCATCGAACTATCGGCCGGCGAATGGGTGCTGACTCTCAATCCCGATGTGCTGCTGATGAGCGACTTCATCGGAGAATTAGTGGCGTCCGGGCAGGCCGACAAGCAGGCCGGCGCCGTTTGCGGCAAACTGCTGTCGTCGAGCGCGGACTTTCAGATTCCGGACCGGCCGCTGGTCGACTCGACGGGGATCTACTTCACGCCGATGTTGCGCCACTTGGATCGCGGCAGCCGGGAGGTGGACAACGGGCACTACCTCCAGCACGAGTATGTGTTCGGAGCGACGGCGGCGGCGGCGCTCTACCGCCGGACGATGATCGACGACATCTCGATCGACGGAGAGTTCTTCGATTCCGACTTCTTTGTGTACCGCGAAGATGCCGATGTCGCATGGCGGGCGCAACTACTGGGCTGGCGCTGCCTCTATACGCCGTACGCCCGCGGCTATCACGTCCGGAGCGTTCTGCCCGGCAACCGCCGGGCGCTGCCGCCCGAAATCAACATGCACTCGGTGAAGAACCGCTTCCTGATGCGGATTAAGAACATCACGCCGGGTGTGTACCGGCGGAACTGGTTCTCGATTACCGTCCGTGACCTGGTCGTGATAACCTGCTGCGTTTTCCGGGAGCACTATTCCCTGCGCGCCTTTGCCTATCTTTGGAACAACTGGCGCCGGGCGTTGGAGAAGCGGCAGGCGATCATGGACCGGCGCCGGGTGAGCGACGAATATGTCGAGCGGTGGTTTTCGTACCAGCCCGTGAGCCAGCCCGCGCCCAAGGCGATGGCCTGCGTGCTTTCGCGTGCTCAGACCACCAGCCGCTGATGCGGGTGGCGATCCTCGGCACGCGCGGCATTCCCGCCCGCTATGGGGGATTCGAGACCTTCGCCGAGGAACTGGCCCGGCGGCTTGCCGGGCGCGGGCACGAAGTTTCGGTTTACTGCCGTACCCGGCACCGCGAGCCGATCTATCTCGGCGTGCGGCTCCAGTACTTGCCCGCTCTCCGGCACAAGTATCTGGAGACCGTCGTCCACACGGCGCTTTCCACTCTTCATCTGCTGTTCCACCGTCCCGACGCCGCGCTTTACTGCAATGCGGCGAACGCAATCTTCACCTGGCTGCCGCGCATTGTCGGAGTTCCGGTGGCGCTGAATGCCGATGGACTGGAGCGCGATCGAAGGAAGTGGAACCGGCTCGGCTGGGCGTGGTACAAGCTGTCCGAACGCCTCTCAACTGTGTGCCCAACCGCCCTTGTCACTGACGCGGAGCGCATCGCGGAGTACTATCGCGAGCAGTACGGCAAGGAGTCCACTTTCATCCCGTATGGCGCCGAGACCGGCCGCGTCGCAACTACCACGGCGCTCGAACGGTTGGGGATCGAGCCCGGCCGCTACTTCCTGTACGTCTCGCGCCTGGAGCCGGAGAATAATGCCCTCCTGGTGCGCGAGGCGTTCGAGCGTCTCGACACGGACTATAAACTGGCGCTAATTGGCGACGCACCTTACGCGGCCGATTACATCCGCCGGGTTCGGGCGACGAGCGATCCACGCGTCGTGATTCCCGGCGCCATTTATGGCGAGGGGTACCGCGAACTGGGCTCGCATTGTTTCGCCTACATTCACGCGACCGAGGTGGGCGGCACGCACCCCGCGCTCATTGAAGCGATGGGCCGGGGCGCTTTGACGCTCTATCTCGACACGCCGGAGAACGCCGAGGTGGCCGGGGGAGTGGCGGTTCCGTTTGGGCACGATACGCTTGGCCGTCAACTGCGCTATGTTCTCGACATGAGCGAGGAGGAGCGGAATACTCTGCGTCGGGCGGCTGCGGCACGGGTCGCACAGCGTTATAGCTGGGATGCGGTCACCGACGCTTATGAGGCGTTGTTGGGGTCCCTGACCGGGGGCGCGCGATGATTGCCAGTTCTGCGATTCCGTACCGGTCGTGGGTGGAAGTTTCGCTCCCGACGATTGCGGCGAACTTCGCGGCGGTGCGTTCGCTGGTCGGTCCCGGTGTCGACGTGATGCCGGTGGTGAAGGCGGACGCCTACCGTCATGGCGCGATCGAGGTGTCACGCACACTGGTTGAGCATGGGGCGCGGTGGCTCGCCGTGTCGAGCGTCGAGGAGGGGATTGCGCTGCGGTTGGCCGGTCTGGAGCCGCGCATTCTTGTCATGGCGGACTTCCTTCCGGGCGAACGCGACGCGCTGGTTGAGCACGATCTTACTCCGGTGATTCACGACCTAGCCGACCTGGAGCCGCTCAACGGCTTGGCGGAGCGGCATCGCATCCGGCTGAATTATCATTTGAAGCTCGACACGGGAATGGGCCGGCTGGGAACCCGGTCGGCGGCGGGCGAGATCGCGCACGCGGTCCGCGGGGCGCCCGCAGTCCGGCTGGAAGGACTTATGACGCACTTCGCTTCGTCGGCCGACTATAGCGGGGCGCAGACCGACGAGCAGAGCGAACGGTTCGACGAACTCATTCAGGAACTGCTCGCCGAGGGCGTCGCCGCGCCACTGGCCCACGCCGCCAGCACCAATTCGATCGCCTACGGGCGCCGGCAGGCGTGGAAGACGACGGTTCGGCCGGGCCATGCAATCTACGGTTACGTCTCGCCTCCCAAAGCAGCGAACCGCGCCGAGACGCCAGAGCGGTTGCTGAGCGTGGCGCCGGCACTGGCATGGAAGGCGGCGATCCTGGCGGCGAAGGACGTGCCGGCCGGAACCAGCTTGGGTTACGGCGCGATGTTCGTGACGCCCCAGCCGATGCGGATCGGCATTCTGGCGGCGGGCTACGCCGACGGCCTGCCGCACCGGCTCTCGGGCCGCGGCAAGGTGATCGCGGCCGGACAGCCGACGCCCATCCTCGGAGCGGTTTCGATGGACCTGACGACGATCGACCTGACTCATGCGCCGCACCTGAAGCCGGGCGACGCGGTCACGCTGATCGGCCGGGAGGGTGATGCCGCTCAGGATGCCCAGCAACTTGCCCGCGCGGCCGGGACGATCTCTTACGCGCTGCTGTGCGGGATATCGGCGCGGGTGAAGCGCGTCCACGTGTGAA
>CAYPUQ010000078.1:14317-15975 GCA_964413655.1 uncultured Solibacteraceae bacterium
GAGGACAGATTCAAAGCCGGCGTTCGCGCCCGGCGGGACATGTTCTTGCACGCGCCCTTGCTTTCGGACGCCGCGTTCCAGGAGACGCCGGAGGGGGTTGCGGTGGGACCCTCGTAGTCGGAACATTGAGTCTGTGCCAGCCGGCGGGCGCCTTCAGGATACTGGGTGCCGTTCGACGCACCCCGGAGCCGGCGCGTGCCGTGCCGCGCAAGTTGCGGTTGACATCCCCTCGAACCTGTTTCATACTAGTAAAGTTTGGCGAGCAGTTTCTTCTGCTCCTGAGCTACCGTGCCCTTTTGTGAGTCTTTCGCGCCGTGCGCGGATGTTAGGGTACCCGGCCGGGGGCCGGCCCCGCTGTACGTCTTCCTTTTCAGGTAGCGCGTCATGGGCTGTCCGAACGACAACCCCCTCGCTTGAGAAGTTTTGTCCGTGGCCCACTGAAGGTACCGAACGGCGGTGATTTCAGGGCGCGGATAACTTCCAGGGTCTAAGCCGATGCTTGTACGGGACGCCTATGGCCTGCTGGCACCGGTTGGCGGTATTTCAACGAAAGCTTTGAATCGTTCAGGAGAGTTTTGTGCCGACTTTTAATCAGCTTGTGCGGAAAGGCCGCAAGCCGCCCAGGTATAAGACGGCGAGTCCCGCGTTGCAGAAGTGTCCCCAGAAGCGCGGGGTTTGCACGCGCGTCTATACCACCACGCCGAAGAAGCCCAATTCGGCTCTCCGAAAGGTGGCGCGCGTGCGACTGACCAATGGAATCGAGGTCACTACGTATATCCCAGGCGTGGGCCACAACCTCCAGGAGCACTCGATTGTTCTGATCCGCGGCGGCCGTGTAAAGGATCTGCCAGGCGTTCGTTATCACGTGGTGCGCGGCACGCTCGATACCGCGGGTGTCGCCGATCGCAAGCAGGCGCGATCCAAGTATGGCGCCAAGCGGCCGAAGAGCTAAGGACTTTTATGCGCAGACGCAGAGCAGAGATTCGCGAAGTCGCCGCCGACCCGGTCTTTAACTCGACCCTGGCGGAAAAGTTCATCAACTCGATGATGTGGGACGGCAAGAAAACCATCTCGCAGAAAATCTTCTACAGCGCCATGGACGTGATCCGTGATCGCGCCGGCGACGATCCGCTCAAGGTCTTCAAGAAAGCCGTGGAAGGCTGCAAACCGGTTCTCGAAGTCAAGACCCGCCGGGTCGGCGGCGCCAATTACCAGGTGCCGATCGAGGTGCCGGCCAACCGCCGCACCAGCCTGGCGATCCGCTGGATTCTCAATAGCGCGCGTTCCCGCCCCGAAAAGGGCATGCGGGACCGGCTCGCCAACGAACTGATGGACGCTGCCAATAATCGCGGCGGAGCCATCAAGAAGAAGGACGACGTCCATCGCATGGCCGAGGCGAACAAGGCGTTCGCCCACTACCGGTGGTAGTCGCGTAAGTATATGCCGAGACCTGTTGCCCTCGACAAGATGCGAAATATCGGCATCATGGCTCACATCGATGCCGGCAAGACCACGACCACGGAGCGCATCCTCTATTACACGGGCCGCACGTACAAACTCGGCGAAGTTCACGAAGGCACCGCGACGATGGACTGGATGGCCCAGGAGCAGGAGCGCGGCATCACCAATCGGAAGAGCGTCGTGTAGGGAAAGAGTGT
>CAYPUQ010000078.1:15985-18010 GCA_964413655.1 uncultured Solibacteraceae bacterium
CATCACCTCGGCCGCGACCACTTGCCAGTGGCTCGACTACAACATCAATATCATCGACACCCCTGGCCACGTGGACTTCACCGCCGAAGTCGAGCGCAGCCTCCGCGTGCTCGATGGCGCGGTCGCCGTTTTCGACTCCGTCGCCGGCGTCCAGCCGCAAACCGAAACCGTCTGGCGCCAGGCCGACAAGTATCGCGTGCCCCGTATCTGTTTCATCAACAAAATGGACCGGGTTGGCGCGGACTTCTTTCACTCCGTGCAGACCATGATCGACCGGCTGCACTGCAAGCCGGTGGCGATTCAGTTGCCCGTTGGCGCCGAGGATAAGTTCAAGGGCATTATCGATCTGGTCAAGATGAAAGCGCGTATCTGGCAGGACGAAACGCTCGGGGCCAAATACGACGATGTCGACATCCCGGCCGATCTGGTCGACCAGGCCAAGCTGTACCGCGAGAAGATGATCGAGGCTGTCTCGGAAAACGACGAGCAACTGATGGAGAAATTCGTCAACGGCGAGGATGTCTCGGAAGCCGAACTGGTTGCCGGCATTCGCCGCGCGACAATCGCGCAGACCATCTTCCCGGTCATCTGTGGCTCGGCCTTTAAGAACAAGGGCGTCCAGAACATGTTGGACGCCGTCGTGAGTTATCTGCCCTCGCCGTTGGACATCCCGCCCGTGGAAGGCATCGCCGTCGACGACCCGGAGAAAACTTTGATTCGCAAGGCGGACGACAAGGAGCCCTTCTCGGCCCTGGTCTTCAAGATCATGACCGATCCTTTCGTTGGGCAACTCGCCTTCATCCGCGTCTACTCGGGCGTGCTGAACGCGGGCGATACGGTTTACAACGTTGCCCGGGCGCGCAAAGAGCGTATTGGACGGCTTGTCAAGATGCACGCCAACAAGCGCGAAGAGATCCAGGACATCCGCGCCGGCGACATCTGCGCCGCCGTCGGTCTGAAGTCGGTCGTCACCGGCGACACCATTTGCGATGAGAACAGTCCGGTCATCCTCGAATCCATCGAGTTCCCGGCCCCCGTCATCCAGCTTGCCATCGAGCCCAAGACGAAGGGCGACCAGGAGAAACTCGGCGTCGCCATCGGCAAACTCATTCAGGAAGATCCAACCCTGAAGATCAATACCGATCAAGAGACTGGGCAGACGATTCTGGCGGGCATGGGTGAACTGCACCTGGAAATTATCGTCGACCGGTTGAAGCGTGAGTTTAACGTCGATGCCAATGTCGGCAAACCGCAGGTGGCTTACCGCGAAACGATCCGCAAGGAATCCGAAGCGGAAGGCCGTTTCGTGCGCCAGACCGGCGGCCGCGGCCAGTATGGCCACGTCTGGCTCAAGGCGGAGCCGCTCCAGGCCGGCCAGGGCTTCGAGTTTGTCAACGCCATCGTTGGCGGTGTCGTGCCGAGGGAGTACGTCTCGGCCGTCGAGAAGGGCGTGCGCGAAGCGCTTGAAGGCGGTGTCCTCGCCGGCTATCCGATCGAGGATGTGAAAGTTACTCTTTTCGACGGCAGCTACCACGATGTCGATTCGTCGGAAATGGCCTTCAAGATCGCCGGTTCAATGGGCGTGAAGGCCGCCGTCGAGAAGGCGAAGCCGGTGCTATTGGAACCGGTGATGGCTGTGGAAGTCGTGGTCCCCGAGGAGTATATGGGCGACGTCATCGGCGACCTCAATTCCCGGCGCGGCCGCATCGAAGGCCTGGAATTGCGCGGCACTTCGCAGATCATCCGTTCCAGTGTGCCGCTCGCCGAGATGTTCGGCTATGCCACCGAGTTGCGTTCCCGCACTCAAGGCCGCGGCAGCTTTACCATGCACTTCGGCCGGTACGAGGAAACACCGGCCAGCATCGCCGAGGAAATCATCAGCAAGGTGCAGGGCAGAGTGACCCGGTAAGACAGCTTTATTGGAGTTCGTTCGAGATTAACCAATAGGAGAATTCGGAAGAGCCATGGCGAAGGAGAAGTTCGACCGCAGCAAGCCGCACGTCAACGTGGGCACGATCGGGCACA
>CAYPUQ010000079.1:0-14479 GCA_964413655.1 uncultured Solibacteraceae bacterium
GCGAGCTCACCGGTAGGACACACAAGTCGTTGAGTCTGCAGCAGTGCCAGGGGAGGTTTTCGAGACGCCTACCCGCGATCAACGGCGCAGCGTTTACCGTCGCGCCCGAAGAGTCCGGTTACCGGGAAATGGTGCTGCCGAGCGCTGGAGCCCAGAAGCAATCCACATGAGCGTATAGTCAACTCGCGGAAGTGGCCCGGCGAGGCCTTACGTGCACTCGGCAGCAATCAACAGGCAAGGGTTTACAGATCACTGACAACCGTTCGCCTGACATGCAGTGCCTCATCTGCACGCGTATGGGGGCCGGCTCTACCCCAGGCGATATACTGTGGGCTTTGACCATGCAGACGGTTCAACTCATTGCCCAGCGCCGGCTCGAATCGCGGAAAACGCCGATGCCGCCCGATCCCGGCCCCGGTGAAGTCCTGGTGCGCCTCCACAAGGTCGGAATCTGTGGCAGCGACCTCCACTGGTACCTGGAAGGCGGCGTCGGCCACAACCGCGCCCGCTATCCGATGGTGCTCGGCCACGAGCCGGTCGGCGAAGTGGTGGCGGCCGGTCCCGGCGTAACGACGCATCCCGAAGGCACGCGCGTCGCCATCGAGCCTTCGGTCACCTGCGGCCACTGCGAACACTGCCTCGCCGGGCGTCACAACAACTGCCTGCACTGCGTCTTCATGGGCAGTCCCGCCTCGCCCGGCTTCTTTCGCGAATACGCCGTCGTGCCCGCGCGCAACGCCGAGATATTCCCCTCCCGACTGTCGTGGCTCGAAGCGGTCCTGATTGAGCCGGTGGCTGTGATGATCCACGTGATGGAGATGTCGCGCATCCGCGTCGGCGACACCGTCGCCATCCTCGGCGCGGGGCCCATCGGACTGCTCACCCTCACCATGGCCCGCCTGTCTGGCGCGTCGCGCGTCATCGTCGCCGACAAGGTAGCTCACCGGCTGAAAATGGCCCGCCAACTCGGTGCCGACTGCGTCATTCACAACCCCGCCGAGCCGATTCCCGATTCGATCCTCGAGGCCACCAACGGCCGTGGCGCCGATGTCGTCTTCGATGCCGCCGGCGGCCAGGAGACCATTAACGCCGGCATCGCCGCCGCGCGGCCGGCCGGACAACTG
The DNA here is from genome assembly GCA_964413655.1 of uncultured Solibacteraceae bacterium. Lineage (GTDB taxonomy): Bacteria > Acidobacteriota > Terriglobia > Bryobacterales > Bryobacteraceae > CAYPUQ01. The sequence goes on from CAYPUQ010000079.1 coordinate 1,125, forward strand.
GTGCTGATTGGTATTCCGTCCGAGCGCGAATTGACCATCGACATGCACACCGCGATGGCCAACGAAGTACAAATCGTCACCATCAAACGCTCCAATCACAAGGGCGCGGAAGCGATGGCGCTGCTGGAGGCCGGCCGCATCCCAACCGCAATTGTCACGCACCGCCTCCCGCTCCACCAGACGCCCGATGCCTTCGAGATGGTGGTCAACTACCGCAACGAAGTCGGCAAGACCATCATCGAGGTGATTCCTTGAGCAACTATCTGGCGTTCGATCTCGGCGCCGAGAGCGGGCGCGCGATGCTCGGGCGGATCGACGGCGGCCGCCTCTCGATCGAGGAGATCCATCGCTTTCCGAACGATCCCGTCTGGCTACCCACCGGACTCTACTGGGACACGCTGCGCCTCTATCACGAAGTCGAAGCGGGCCTGCGCGCCGTCGCGCGCCTCGACATCGGCCTCGACGGCATCGGCATCGACACCTGGGGCGTCGACTTCGGATTCCTTGCCGAGGACGGCGCGCTCGCCGACAACCCGCGCCACTACCGCGACCCGCGCAACAACGGCATGCTCGACCGGACCTTCGCCACTCTCCCGCGCGAACGCATCTTCGCCTCCACCGGCTTGCAGTTTATGCAGCTCAATTCGCTGTACCAGTGGTATGCGATGAAGCTGGCCGGTTCGCCGGCGCTGCGGGGCGCCCGCACGCTGCTGTTCATGCCGGACCTGTTCCACTACTTCCTCACCGGCGTCAAACGCTGCGAGCGAACCATCGCCAGCACGTCGCAGTTCTATAATCCGGTCGCGCGCACGTGGGCCGTCGATGTGCTCGACGCGCTCGGCCTCGACGCGTCCCTGCTCCCCGAAATCGTCGATCCCGGCGCCCAGCTCGGCCCTCTGCTCGAAGGCGTCGCCGATCGCACCGGGCTGCCGGACTCCACGATGGTTTACGCCACGGCTTCGCACGACACGGCTTCAGCCGTCGCCGCCGTGCCCGCCAGCGAGGGGCACTGGTGCTACATCAGCAGCGGTACATGGTCCCTGATGGGCGTCGAACTTGACTCACCCCTCGTCAACGGCGATGTACTCGCCGCCAACTTCACCAACGAAACTGGGGCCGCCGGGCGCGTGCGGCTCCTCAAGAACATCGCCGGCCTGTGGCTGATCCAGGAATGCCGCCGCGCGTGGGCTCTCGCGGGCGAAGACCACACTTACGCGGAGCTCACCGAAATGGCCGCGGGCGCGCCGCCGCTCGCCGCGGTCGTCGATCCCGATGCCTTCCTTGAGCCCGGCCACATGCCGGAGCGGATCGCGGCGTACTGTGAGGAGACCGGCCAGCCGGCGCCATCCGGGAAAGCCACGCTCTGCCGTGTGATCTTCGAGAGCCTCGCGCTCCGCTACCGCCAAGTAGTGGAGAACCTCGACGCGCTCACTGGACGGCCCATCGGCGTCATTCACATTGTGGGCGGCGGATCCCGCAACGGGTTCCTCAACCAAATGGTCGCCAACTGCACAGGCCGCACTGTGATCGCCGGTCCCGCCGAAGCGACCGCCGTGGGCAACGTGCTCGTGCAGGCCATCGGCGCCGGACAATTGAAGGACCTCGCCGAAGCCCGCGACCTGGTCCGGCAGTCGTTCTCGGTCACCCGCCACGAACCGCGTGCAACCGGGGGCTGGGAGGAAGCGTACCGCCGTTTTGCCGGTCTCCGGGAAGCCGGCTAAAACCGGCTAAAACAGCAACCTCAGCCCCAACTGAATCCGGCGCGGTTGGCCGGCCGAGGCAACCGCCCCAAATGTGGGCGACGGCATGAAGTTGTCCGGTAGATCCAGATTCGTCCGGTTGAGCAGGTTGAAGACTTCCGCCCGGAACTGAAGGTTGGCCCGCTCGCCGAGATCGAACAGCCGGATTAGCGACGCATTGATCGTCTGCAATCCCGGCCCGTCGAGAATGTTTCGCCCGGCGTTACCGAAGTTGCCCGGTGTGGGAATCGCGAACGCGCCAGTATTGAACCACCGCTCGGGCGAAGGTGACGAGAGCCCCGGATCGCGCAGCATATCCGGCCGGTCGTTGGCGCCGAACCCAAGCACGGAACGGCCAGTGCCGCTGTTATCCAGTTCCGGCAGAAGCGCTACCGTAAATGGCCGTCCGGTCTGGAAGGACCACACGCCGAACGTTTGCCATCCGCCGAAGAGATGCGCCGCTGGACCGCGCGTAGCCCAGCGCTGCCCGCGTCCGAACGGCAGTTCCCACGAGTAGCTGGCCGTCAACCGCTGGCGCACGTCGAAGTTCGAACGCGCGCGTTCGGCCGCCGCGTTCCGGCTGTCCTGTGGAAAGTTCGGGTCGCCCGAACTCGTGAAGAAGTTCGAAGCGTCATCAATCGACTTCGACCACGTATAGCCCATCAGCGCCGAGAGCCCGCGGCTCAGCCGCCGCTGCAACCGCACCTGGAGGCTGTGATAGTTCGAACTCGCCCGCGACTCCAGCCTCGCGACATCGTCGAACATCGGGTTCGGGCGCGGGTTGAACCCGGCCGCGCTCGGGCCTGGCTGGTTGATGTCGCGCGCCGACAACAGCTTCGTCCCCTTCGATCCCACGTAGCCGGCTTCCAGCACGTTGCTCGCGCCAAACTGGCGCTGGATATTCAGATTCCAGTGCTGCATGTACGGTGTCCGCAAATCGCGCTGGAACGCCAGTGCCGACGGCGGCGTCGGGAAAGGGAACTGGGCCGGAAACGGATCGCTCAAGGTCAGCGGAAACTGCGGCAGCGAAAAGAACAGCCGGAAGTCGAAATACGGCGGACTGAAATACAGCCCCTCACCCGGCGCCAGCGGCGACTGGTCGTAATAGAAGCCGTAGCCGGTGCGCAGCAGCGTTCGCCCACGTTCGTCGAGCGCATAGGACAGCCCCACGCGCGGCGCGCAGTTGTTCCGGTCCGCCACGTAGCCGGCGCGCGGCATCGTCCCCTGGCCCACCGGCGCCAACTGGCCGGCCGCCGGATCGAACACGTTCGCCCGGTCGAACCGGTCCACCGGCGGCGCGTTGAACTCATAGCGCAGCCCGAGATTCAGAGTCAGCCGCGGCGTCACGCGCCAGTTGTCGTTGACGAAGAAGCTCTGGCTCCAGGTCCGCAGATACTGGGGATTATCGAGAATCGCTCCCCCGGTAACGCCCGGCAGCCCTTGCAGCAGGTCCGCCACGGCGTTGCCGGTGAACCCGAAGAAGTTCAGGAACCCTCGCGACTGCACGTCGCGGAACGCGTTTTGCTGGACCCGCCGGAATTCGAAGCCGAATTTCACCAGATGGCGGTTGCGGACCCAGGTGAGGTTGTCGAGCACCTGAAACGTATTCGTGGCGCTTTGCTGCGGGTTGTTGAACTCGTCGCCCAGCGGCGAGTAGCCAACCAGCGTGATAAAGCTTAGTCCGTTCCGCCGCGGCAGGTCTGACAGCACCGGTAGACCAACCTGCGCGTTCAGATTGCGGTCCACGTTCTCCTGAGTGCTCGCCAGCGAGGTCCGGATGAAGCCCGCGCGCAGCTCGTTCAGAAATGCCGGCGAGAAGGTGTGCGTCTCGCTGATCATCAGGTTTTGGCTCCGTGACGGAACGTCCGTGCCAAAGCCGGGAACGGCCGCGAACGACGGGCCGGAGAAGGGTTCGTGAAAGGTCCGGTCCGTCATCGAATACCGCACGGCCAGGTCGGATCCCTGGGTGAGTTGGTGATCGAGCCGCACGTCGAACTGGTCGCCGCGATCGCGTAGCGTGGGAGACGACACGTAGTTCTGGGCCGCGCCGGCGCGGTTTGGCAGCGGATACAAGGCCGCGATGTTCGCGCCCACCGGATGAATTCGTTCGCGCGGGATCGCGCTGCCGGGGAACGGCTGCTGGGTGAACGGATCGATGAGGAACGGAATGCCGCTTTGGGAGAAATCGCCGTTCCGCTCGGCCATCGTCGGCACACGCGTCAAGCGGCTGATACCTTCGCGCACGCGCCGCCCTTCGTAATTGCCGAACCAGAAAGTGCGGTTTCGGACGGCTGGTCCACCGAGCGAAAATCCGAACTGGTTCCGCTGATAGCGCGGCGCGGGCTCGCCGGCGGGCGCGAAGAAGTTCCGCGCGTCCAACTCGGAGTTGCGAAAGAACTCGTAGGCTGTCCCGTGAATGCCGTTCGAACCCGACTTCACTACGATGTTCACCTGCGCACCGCCGTTGCGTCCGAACGAAGCGTCGTAGGTGCTGGTGCTGACCTCGAATTCCTGGATCGCGTCCACCGACGAGTTCACACCGAAACCGTTCAGCTTCGGGTCGCCGTTATAGATGCCGTCCAGCAAAAACATGTTTGCGTCTTCGCGTGCGCCATTGATGTTCACTGCGAACGCGCCGCGTACCGAACCGGCCGACCCTTGCGCGGGCAGCGCCACGCCGGGCAGCAGCAAGGAGAGTTCGAGAAAGTTCCGGCCGTCGAGCGGCAGGCCGCGGATCTGGTGATTCTCGATCACCGATCCCATGCTCGCCGACTCGGGCTTCAAGAGCGCACGCGGCGCGCGCACCTCGACCGTATCGGCGGGCCGTCCTTGCGGCAGCTCGACATCGGCGCGAATCTCCTGGTTGACGAGGAGCGTGAGATATCTCGAATACACCGGAAGTCCGGGCCGCCGCACTTCCAGGCGATAGCTGGAAGGTTGCAGCAGCGTGAAGAGGAACTCGCCGGAAGCGCCGGTCGTCGACTGCCAGCGCCTGCCGGTGTCCTCTTGCAGCAACTCGACCTCGGTGCCGGCGGCGGGCGTACCATCGGAGGCTCGCACCGTGCCCGAAATAGTTCCACGCAGACCCTGCGCGCCGGCCACGGAGGCCATCAAGAGGAGGGGGAGAATGAGGCGGATTGTCATGTAACTCATGCCGGGGCGGTGTTCGTCTTCCAGTCCCACTTCATCCGTTTGCCTTGGCGATAAGCCAGATTCGCCACGTGCGCGGCGCCCGCCGCATAGTGGCCTTCCTCGGCCGTTTCGCGGCTCGGCTCGCCGTTGCGGATCGATAGGATGAAAAGCGCCTCGTGGGTGGGACCGCGCTCGACGCCCACTTCCTCCGGCTCGGGCGTTGGCGGTTGGGCCTTGGTGGGACGGCCCTGCGCGGTGTAGCCCTTCGACTCGAAATAACTCCCGCGTGTCGACCTCGGCCAGCTCAGCGTGCCGTACTGCTGGACGTCATGATCGACCGGCTCCTTGTACAGGATCAGCTTGCCGCGCTCTTGCACCAGTGTTCCTTCCGTTCCATAGATCGCCGGCCCCATCAGATCCTTGCCGTTGCACAGATTGACGTACATATCGGCGATGAACCCCTCTTCGTATTCGAAGATCGAATTCATCACGTCCGGCACGTCGCGCCCGTCCTTCCACCGCCACAACCCGCCCTGCGACACCACGGAAACCGGCGCCTTCACGTCCATCACCTCGTGCAGCCACGTGAGCAGGTGGACGAATAGATCGGTTGCCACGCCGCCGGAAAACTCCCACCAGCAGCGCCACCGGAAAAAGATCTCGGGGTTGAACGGCCGTTCCGGTTTGTCGCCGAGGAAGCGCTTCCAGTCGATCGTCTTGGGCGACGCGTCCGGCGGAACCGCGTAGCGCCAGGCGCCCTGCGCGTTGTTGCGGTGATTGGCGAGGCGGATCATGTTCACCTTGCCCAACGCCCCCGACTTTAAGATTTCGCGCGCCTTCGCTGTCAGCGCCGACGTCTTGCCTTGGCTGCCCACCTGAACGATCTTGCCCGACTCGTTCGCCGCCCGGATGATCTCCGGTCCTTCTTCGAGACTCCACGTCAGCGGTTTCTCGACGTAGACGTGCTTGCCCGCCGCGAGCGCATCCAGGACCATGCTCTTGTGCAGGTGGTCCGGCGTCGCGATCACCACCGCATTGACGTCCTTGCGGTCGAGGACGGCCCGGTAATCCTTTGTCGTCGCGATGTCCGCGGCGATCTGCTCGCGCGACCGTTGCAGGCAGCCGTCGTACAGATCGCACACCGCCGGAATCTTCACACCCGGCACGCGCTTAAACTCGTCGATCAACTGCGTCGCGCGGATGCCGCTGCCAATGAACCCGAGGCTGACGGTGTCGTTCGGCCCCGCGGCCCTAATCTTCGGACCACTGCCCGCAAGCTGAAAAACTACCGCGGAACCCGCGGTCTGAAGGAATCGGCGTCGGTTGGTTCCCATTTATCGAGTATAGCTGTGGTATCCTCTCCCCTTTCCGATGTCCGGCCAGCACGACGAGATCAAACAACGCTACGGTCTGGTTCGCAGCTTCAGCCTGCTGCAAGCCACCGCGCTGAACATGAGCAACATGGTCGGCGTCGGACCGTTCATCACGATACCGCTCGTTATCGCGTCGATGGGCGGTCCGCAGTGCATGCTCGGTTGGGCGCTGGGCGCGCTGGTGGCGTTGTGCGACGGCATGATCTGGAGCGAACTCGCCGCCGCGATGCCGGGCAGCGGTGGCACGTACCTCTACCTCAAGGAGACTTTCCGGCGCACGCGGATCGGCCGTCTGATCCCATTCCTGTTCATCTGGCAGTTCATTTTCAGCGGGCCACTCGAAATCGCCTCCGGCTTCATCGGCTTCTCGATGTACGTCAATTATTTCTGGCAGTCGATGGGGCCGTGGGAAACCCGTCTGGTGGCTGTCGGCGCGGGCGTGCTGGTTCTCGCGTTGCTGTACCGGCGCATCACCGAAGTCGGCAAGCTCACGGTCATCCTGTGGTCGGGCATGCTTGTCACCGTGCTGTGGGTGATCGTCAGCGGCCTGGCGAAGTTCGATGCCAACCTTGCCTTCGACTTTCCGCCCGACGCCTTCACCTTTACCCGCGGGTTCTTCCTCGGCCTCGGCAGCGCGATGCTGATCGCGATGTACGACTATCTCGGCTACTACGACATCTGCTACGTCGGCGGCGAAGTGAAGAACCCCGAGCGTGTCATTCCCCGCGCCATCACGCTTTCGGTGGTGTTCGTCGCCCTGATCTACGCCGTGATGAATCTCTGCATCATCGGCGTGGTGCCGTGGCGTGAGGCGATGGAATCGAAGTACATTGCGGCCGAGTTCATGGAACGCATCTACGGCGGTTGGGCCGGCTCGGCCATCACGGTGATGATCCTGTGGACGGCGCTGGCCTCGGTCTTCGCGCTGATGCTCGGCTACAGCCGCATCCCGTACGCCGCGGCGCTCGACGGCCTCTTTTTCAAGGCGTTCGCGAAGCTGCACCCGAAGGGCGAATTCCCTTACGTCTCGCTGCTCGCTATTGGCGCCCTGTCGATCGTGGCGTCTATGTTCACACTGGAGGACGTGATCTCCGGCCTGATGACGGCGCGCATCCTGGTCCAGTTCATGGGCCAAATCGCCGCCGTTCACTTCATTCGCAAGAACCGGCTGGATATCGAGCGCCCCTACCGCATCTGGCTCTACCCGCTGCCGAGTTTCCTCGCGCTGGCCGGATGGGGCTTCATCTTCGCCACGGCGGGCTTGCGGTTTATTGTCTTCGGTTTCGCGACGCTCGCCGCGGGTATTGTGGCCTTCTACCTTTGGGAGCGGCTGCGCGGAAACAACGCTAACGCCGCGGCTTGAGCGGCTCGCCCTTGTTCCGCTCCCACAAATGATGGGACGGCGAGTGCCGCCGCACGCGAATGTTCCGAAACTCGGCGGGCACGCCTTCCGACTGCAGCGCGATGTACCCGATCCGCGGATTGGCCTCCGCCGCCAGCCCGATAATCGTGCCGTTCAGCACCGTCGCCAACCGGCCTTCCTCCGAGTAGACCTCGTAAGTGTTCCATTCGCCGACGGGCTTCGCGTTCTCGTGAATCATCTCGCCGCCTTCGAGGTATGCCCCCTGAATCGGAAAGATGCGGCCCATGTGCATCTGATACAACTGGCATTCGATCGACCGCGGCCACACCGCGTCTTCCTGAATGTGAACCAACACCCCCGAGTTGCCCCGCTGGGGAAACCGGACCTCCACGTGAAAGACGTAGTTGTCGTACACGTCCCACGTCCGGATGTACCCGTTCGGTTCGCCGGTTGTCTTCAAGAGCCCGTCCTGGATGGAGAAAGTCGACTGCTTGTCGATGGTGTTCTCGAAGAACTTCCGCGAACGGTCGCCTTCGCCTTTCAGCACCACCACCCACTTCCCGAAGTCCTTGCCGTTGAACAGCGAAGTCCAGCCTTCCGAATAATGCTGGTCAGGGTCGCGCATGTCGCCGGTCCGCTGTGCGAGCAGGTTGCCCGCCGCCGCGGCTGCGCCGAGGAAAACCCGTCTGTTCACAGCGCCACCCCCATTTCTTCCCAGGTCACGACACGTTTTTGATAAATCGCCTCTCGGCCCATGATTGCCGTCAAGGCGCCACTGGCGCCCGCTTCAATTCCCGTGTGCGGCTGCCGGCCCGCCCGCACCGCCTCGAAGAACTCCGTGACGTGCTGGATGTCTATCTGATCCTGTTCCTTTTCCCAAAGTGGTACCGGTTTGGCGTCGCGCTCGCGCGGGTAGTACATCGCGTTGTCCACGTCCACCGCGCCCTTCGTCCCGTAGACGTGCGTCATCATCCCGCCGTTAGGCAACCCGCGCGGATGGAAGAAGATCTGAGTGTAGGTCAGTTTCACTCCGTTCGGATAGTCGTAAGTAAGCGAGTAGCCATCCATGTTCGTGCGCCCCGGCGGGTCGTTCTTCCACAAGAGGGTCCCACCGAATCCCGCCGCCCGCTCCGGATACTTGCCGATCATCCAGTTGCACGCGTCGAGGTTGTGAACCGACATCTCCACCAGCACGTCGCCCGAACGCGCGGCGTTGAAGAACCAGTCCGCCGAGGAGCCGTCGTGGCTGAGATCGTCGCCGGCGTGCCGCTGCGCCTTGACCATGATCACGTCACCGGCGATTCCGTCGTAAATCTTCCGGACCACCGAAGCGATCCGCTTGCTGGACCGCATCTGTTGGCCAACCATGAAGACCTTGCCGCTCGCGCGCACCTCCGTCACCAGCCGCCCGATAGATTCGGCCGTTATGCCGACCGGCTTCTCGCAGTACACATGCTTGCCGGCTTTCAGCGCGGCGATGGCCTGCTCGACGTGCAGGTCGCACGGCGTGCAAATGTATACGGCGTCGACGCCCGGGGCGTTCAGCAACTCGCGATAGTCGCGGAAAGTCTTCGGCGAGTGCTTGGCCGCGACGGTGGCCGCTTTATCCAGCCGGTCCGGTTTGATGTCGCACAGGGCCGCGACGCGCGTCCCCGGCGCCTCCATCACCTTCTGCATGACATGACTGCCGCGGTTGCCCGTGCCAACCATGCCGACGCCGATGGTGGATGGCGCCGCCTGCGTCGCCGCGCTCGCCAGCGGTGCCGCCAGCGAACCAACAAGGAAGTGTCTGCGATTCATGCAGTCATTGTATTAATTCCGCACGGCGGACGCGCGATGTCCATAAGGCTCAAGGGCGCCAAGCGGGGAGAACGCCATCGGCTCGACGCAGTCGAGCGCGGACGCTCGGGCCATGGCGAGTTGTTCTATCCTCAGATAAAACAGGCCGGAAACGCCCGCCCCTCGTAGTCCCGGATGAGATTCGTGAGGGGCGATGGTTTCGATCAGAGATCCGCACTCCTCATGAGTGGCCGGCGGTCCCTTCGAACGACTCTGGCGGTAGAAACCTGACCCAAACGTCGCCAGGATTGGCGACGCGGCACGCACGAGTACGTTCGCCACTTGCTTTCAGCAACTTGCGGCAAGGTTTCTGGAGAGTGTCAGTGTTTTCACATAGACAACGAAGTTCCCACAATGGGGATCCTCGGGCTCAAACACGATTTCCGGCGGGTCGCCGCGGACTGCTGGACTACGCCGGCCGCTGGGCGGAGACCCCGGCCCTTGCGATGAGACCCAACAAGAGAGCCTGTGAGAACGGTGAGCTTACCTGAGAGGGCGTGGCGGCCGTCGTCTGCCGCTCGACCCGGATGCGGGCGATCTTCTCCGTCCGGACGCCGCCCACTTCGGCCACTACCGCGTGATCGCCGTCGGCGAGTTCGGGAATGGTGACGTTGAACTGGTACAGTCCCACGCCCGTGAGTCCGGCGAAACTCACGGCCGCCGTCTGGTTGTCGATACGGATCCCAACTGGATAAACCAACGGAACGGCTTCTTCGACGGCCCGGCCCGCGGGCACGTCCGGGCTGGCCGGTCCGAAGCCGGTTCCGAATAGCATGACTTGGTCACCCGGTTGAGCCGGAATCGTGGACACGCCATCAATCAGACCGGCCGGTGCGAGGAACGCGCCATCGGCGCGGACGGCGGCAATGTATTCGCTTCCGAACTGGAAGAAGCCCGGCATGAACGTGTGGATCTCGACGCTGACCGAATCGGACGTTCCACCGCCGTGGGAAACCGTAACATTCACCGATCCGCTCGTGGTCCCGGAAGGCGCTTGCACGTTGAGCTGCGTGGGGCTCACGTAATACACCGAGGCGGGCTGGTTGTTGACGTTGACGTTGACGCCATCGAGACTCTCCGGCAGCTTGCCGTCGACAATATCGGCCGCGCCCCAAACACGGGTGGAGGAAGCGAGCCCGTTGCCGAACAACGTGATCCACGAACCGGCGGGAACCCCCGGATAGAATGTGGCGCCGTTGACGACGCCGCTCATCGAAACGAGCGTGGGACGCACCGGAGCCGGGTTTTCGACTGGTGTGTAGTCGAGAACGATATCGAACCGCGCCGCGAGTTCGCCGATCGATGAGCCCGCCACCTGTGCGAAGGGCACGATCACCGAGCTGCGCTGCGAGGCGTCGCGAATCCCGTTCAGGATGCCGTCGGAGTTGTTGAGAGACTCACCCTGTACGTAGAGCTGAGTGATCAGGCGTTCGCCGCCGGGCAGCGTGACCTGGTAGTGGATGTGGCGGGTGCGGCCGGGATAGAGGCCCGGCTTGACGGTCCGGAAGAGATATTCGCCTGTGGAGGCTGTGATGAAACGGCCGTAGCCTTGGAAGTTCGCGTCGCGGTTGGCGATGGGGCTGGCGGAGTGAATGTAGGCGCCATTGTTATCCGCCTGCCAGATCTCGACGGTGGCGCCGCGAATCGGCTGGCCGCGCCGGTCCAGAACTCGTCCGCCGACCCAGGCAATCTCCCCCACCGCCGGTGTGATGGAGTCGCTCAGGATAAGCAGATCGTTGTCCTTGTCGAGAGGAATCCGGTCCGGATAGTAAGGGCCCAACGTCTGCGCGGGTGTGAGAACCAGTTCCTGCGCGAATGCGCCCCGGACCGTGTAGAAAAGTCCTCCGAGTCCCATCGCGGCCAGAAACTGCCGCCTGTCGCACGCGGCGCGGCGCCTTTTCACGAACGGCGCGTGCGCCGCTTCTCCGATCGATTTCTCTGTCAACGCAATCCCCTTTTTTCTCTGATCTTGCGGCCAGCTTCCATCGGAAGCTCGCGCCGTAGCCATCGAGACGGCGCACGGGCACAACGGGATGCACGGCGGCGCAAAGGCTTTACGTTCTTAACAGAGATTTTGCGGACTTAACTGTCGGCGGCAAAACGATAGCCGACGCCGCGAACCGTGTGAATGTAGCGCGGACTTTGGGGATTATCTTCAAGTTTCTGGCGCAGCCAGGCGATATGCACATCGATCGTGCGGGAAGAAACGCCGCCTTGGTATTCCCAGACCTGCGCCAGCAATTCATCCCGCGAGACAACCTTGCCGCGATGCCCGATCAGGTACCGGAGAAGCCGTAATTCCTTGCCCGCCAGGCCGACCCGCAGCCCGTTCTTTTGCACGCTGCCGGACTCGAAGTCGACCTCGACGCCGCCGAACTGGAAGCGCAGCACGGCGGGCATGTCCCGCTTTTGTACGCGCCGCAGGAGGGCTTCCACGCGGGCAAGCAGTTCCGATGGGTCGAACGGTTTGACCAGGTAATCGTCGGCGCCCAACTTCAAGCCAACCACGCGGTCGACCACCTGCCCTTTGGCGGTGAGCATCAGGATGGGCACGTCCCGTCCGCGCTGGCGGAGTTCCCGGCAGACCTCGAACCCGCTTTGGCCGGGTAGCATGACGTCGAGGATAAGAAGGTCGTAGTTGTCGATCGAGGCTTTGGCCAGTCCGGCCGGTCCGTCGCGCGCCGTGTCCACCTGGTAGCCCTCCGCCGCCAGCAGGTCGGAGACGGTCAGGACGAGGCCGGGTTCATCCTCGACGAGCAGAATGCGCGAGTTCATGCTGACGCTCCTCGGGCGCGGCTGGAAGCCGGACGATGAATTCCGCGCCTTGGCCGGGTTGGCTCCGGACGGCGACTGTGCCGCCGTGGGCTTCGACGATCCGCTTCACCAAGTTGAGGCCAAGACCGGTACCGCGAATCTGCGCGTGGACGGCGTGCCTGCCCCGGAAGAACGGCTCGAAGATTCGGGTCTGCTCGTCCGCCGGTATGCCGGGACCATGATCGGCCACGCGGATCTCCACAGTATGATCGGGTAGCGCCGAGGCGTACACGCCTACCCAGTTGCCACCCGGCGCGCCATGTTTTACGGCGTTTCCAATGAGGTTCTCGACGGCATGTTTGAGGGCCATCGGGTCCCCGTGAATCGACGGCAGCCCCGGCTCGATCCGCTTCTCGACGGCGCAGCCCGCGCTGTCGAGCAGATTCCTGCTGGCTTCGACGGCCTCGTCGATCAGGCTTTCCGCGGAGAGAGATTGGCGATGCCGGACCGAACGGCCCGCCTTCGTACTGGCGAACTGGAGAATCTGCTCGATAATGGCGGCGAGTTTGCCCGCTTCGGCCTGAATCAAGGAACTGTAACGTTCCACCTGGGCGGGATTGTGAGACAATTTGTCGCGCAGATTGTAGGCAGCGGTGGAAATGACGGTAAGGGGCGTGCGGAGTTCGTGCGACACGCCAGCCACGAAGTTCATCTGCAACTCCGCCAGCCGCTGCGATTGGCGGGTGAAACGCATGAGAGCAAACGCCGTCACCAGCATCAGGATGAAGATTCCCGCCGACACGGCGAGGTTGCGCCGGCGGGCGCGATCGACGACGGCTTCGAGGGAGTCCGCCCGGTGCCGGGCGAGGATCTGCCAGCGTCCACGGCCGGAATCGGCGCGCGGCGGCAGGGGAGGTGGCGCCTTCTGTGCGCCGGCAACGTTGGGCGCCGGTCGCCGGTCGCGTGGTCCGAATTCCATGTCGAAGAGTGTGGCTGACGCATCCGCCTCGCCGATCCGATGCTGGGTTTCGGGGTCGGACTGGTAGATGAGATCCGGAGGATCGGTTCTCGTTACGATCTCGACCCGGTAGTTCAGACCTCCTCCGGAGCCAAGATGGTGCGACACGAGGCCGGGCAGGAAAGTGTCCCTCACGT
>CAYPUQ010000079.1:14579-17868 GCA_964413655.1 uncultured Solibacteraceae bacterium
CGGTCTCCTTGAAGACGGCGGAGCATCGCATCGCGCGCGGCGCTCCATTCGGCGGGCCATGGCGCGGACTTGAATTCGCCGCGATCGGGGTCGAGGATCGAAAGAACCAGTTGGCGGTCATCAGGTATGGCGAGCGCGATGCGGCGAAGGATCGGTTCGTGACGGCCCGTAGCCTTCCATCGGCTGTAACGGGCACTATAGGCGGCTTCGCGGCCCCTCTTGGCGATTTCCTCGCTCGTGGCAACAAGAGCCCAGCAAGCCTGGTTGATTTCGGCGTTGAACTCCGCACTGAGACGTTGCAGCGCCGCTTCGAGGTCTTCCCGGAGATTGGCGCTCTCCGCCCGGCTCACCTCGCCGATCCAACGGTATTGCAGCAGGGCCAACAATCCGCACAACCCGGCCAGCAGGCCGAGCGCCAGCCAGGAAAACAGAGCCCGGCGTCTGGTTTCCATTCTTCTAGGCTACTCCTCCGCGGGCTGTATGGCGGGATGTCGAAGCCGGCGGCTTGGCGCTCATCGACAAGGTTGAGGCGCTGGCCGAGGTTTACCGGAACAGGACGACGGCGACGCCGGGAACATAGAGTACCGCGAACGCCACCGCCACTCGCCGGGCGAATCCAAATCCCGCCGCGCTGAAGGCCAGGCCGGTCTTGAGCAGCCCGTTAGCCACCACCGCGACCATGACTCCGAGCGCGGCGGCCTGAAGGTTGATGCCGACGAGTCCGGCCAGCGTGACGGCAACGGCATCCACGTCCACAGAACCGCCGAGGAACGAGGTAAGCAGCAAACCCTGGCTGCCGAGTTCCGCGGCGGCGGCGCGGCTGGCGAACATAATCGCCGTGAACAGAAAGCCGAACTTCAGCGCGGGCGCAAGGCGGAACGGGTTGCCGAGCGACATCCGGCGGTCGGTGCTGGGCGGTACGCCGGTGCCCCGGGCCACGAAAGCGGCCAGCACGGCGCCGGCGGCGACCGCCGCGGCAAACGGCGCCGCCAACTCGCCGGCCAATTCCGGGCTGATGACCATGACAATCACGAGCAGGCGCGGGAGCTGGACCACGTTCGCCACCACGATGGCATACCAGTAGAGACGCTCCTCGGCGCGGTTGTCGGCGGCGCGGCGCGCCAGCGACACGGTTGCCGCCGTCGTCGATGCGATGCCCCCGAGGATGGCCGTCAGCGTAATGCCGCGCTCGCCGCCCAGGTACTTTTCCAGGAAGTAGCCGATAAAGGAAATCGACGATACGAGGATGACGAACAACCACACACCGCGCGGCGAGAAAGCGTCGTACGGCCCGAAGCGGCCCTCGGGCAGAAGCGGATAGATGACGAAGATCAGCGCCAGGAAGCGTAGAGTGCCCAGGAATTCCTGCTCGGTGAAGTCCTCGCTCAGCCAACGCTGCACGCGCTGTTTGGCTTCCAGTAGCGCGACGAAGATGATCGCGGTTCCGATGGCCACTGGAGCGCTGCCGGGGAAATCGGGGACGGCGGTCAGGTAGGCGAGGCAGAAGGTGGCCAGCGCCGAGATGCCGCTGGTGAGGTGCGCGGGACCCGGCAACTTCCAGCTATGGATCACCAGTAGCGCGGTGACCCCTAGTAAGGCCGCGCCGGTCAACCAATGGTTCTGCAACAGCCCGCACACCCCGCCAAGTAGGGCGATAATGACGAAGTCGCGCGCCTCGGCCGCTTCCGGCTCCTCGCGGACCTGGGAAAACTGCCGCTGGATGCCTACCAACGCCCCAATCAACAATGCCTCGCCGAGGCTGATCATCGCCGGGCCGACGTCGTGGGGCAAGCTCTGCACAAGGTCTGATGGTATTGTGCGGCTTCAGCCGGGCGCAACAGAGCGCCTGCCGCCGGACTAGTGCGTGAGCGCGGGCTCAGCGGTTTCTATCGACTTCACCAGCGGCAGGATCGCGTCCGGCTCCGGCATGTTGCTCTCCAGGTATTCCATCCCCTGCACCGTGATGTAGATGTTACTTTTGTCGTCGCTCGCCACCAGCCCCTTCTGCTTCAGATACCAGACGGAAAACTGGATCTCGTCGGATGTGGCGGCGACGATTCCCTCCACCCCGCGCACCGACAGGCTTGGTGTCGCCGGCTTCGCGCGCCGGCGGTCGTAGAGCACACAGAGGAGACATAGCCGGCGTAGCGTCTCGTCGGCGAGCGCGTGAAAGAATTCCATCCCGCTGAACTGCGGCGGCGCCTCTTTGCGCGGGCCGGACCGCAGCGAGTCGAACGTTTGTCGTGCCGCCGCGTCGGCCAGCACCTCGTAGGCCGAGTTCACGGCGGCGAACTTTCTGGCATCGCCCGTCTGATTGTTGCTGGGGTGGTACTTCGCCGCGAGCTGGGTGTAAACCCGCTGAATGGTATCGGACGTGGCGTTGGGTTCGATGCCCAACACCAGGTAGTGGTCCTGAAACTTTCCGGCTAGGGGTGCGCTCATCCAAGAGTTTGATCGGACGATGCGCAGCGGAACTGTAGCCGGGAATCAGTTCCGCGCGAGCCCGGCCAGGTCGAGCATGAATGCGTATTGCAGCGCGATCTCTTCGTAGCGTTTGTACCGCGCCGAAGCGCCGCCGTGCCCCGCCTCCATGTTCGTCTTGAAGACTACTCGGGTGTCGCCTTTCTTCTTCGCTCGAAGCCGCGCCACCCACTTGGCCGGCTCCCAATACTGCACCTGCGAGTCGTGCAGGCCGGTGGTGACCAGCAGGTTCGGATAGGCCTTGGCCTCCACTTGGTCGTAAGGCGAATACGACAGCATGTATTCGTAGGAGACCTGTTCGTTCGGGTTGCCCCACTCGTCGTACTCGAAGGTCGTGAGCGGGATGGTCTCATCGAGCATCGTCGTCACGACGTCGACGAAGGGAACGGCCGCCATGATGCCGTGATACAGATCGGGCCGCATGTTCATCACGGCGCCCATGAGCAAGCCGCCGGCGCTGCCGCCCATCGCGTAGACGCGCTTCGGGTCGCCGTATTTCTTGCGGATGAGATGTTCCGTGGATGCGATGAAATCGCGGAACGTGTTCTTCTTCTTCAAGAGCTTGCCGTCGTCGTACCACTGGCGGCCCATCTCCTGTCCACCGCGAGTATGGGCGATGGCGTAGACGAACCCGCGGTCGAGCAGGCTGACGATGAACGGGTTGAAGCGGGCGTCGCTCGAAATACCGTACGACCCATAACCGTACTGAAAGAGCGGGCTCTTGCCGTTGCGCTGAAACCCCTTCCGGTAGACCAGCGACACTGGGATCTTTACGCTATCGTGCGACAATGCGTAGATCCGCTCGGTC